>JAQXGX010000101.1 GCA_029006935.1 Eggerthellales bacterium
TCCCCAGCTCCACCACGGCGCGGCTGCCGGGACGATAGTCGGCGCGATCGGAAACGTTGCTCCCTTCCACCACGGCAATGCCCTGACCAGGCCCGATGATGCCCTGCTCCAAAGCCTGTTCGCGAGCCAGGGAAAGCAGACACCCGAACAGGTCCCTCTTGCACAGGTAGCAGCGGTCCTTCGGGTTTTCCGCCAAACCTTCCACCTTCAGGGCGTCGTGCTCAAGCAACACGTGGCAAATTCCCCGGTCACGGCAGAAGTCCTTAGCCAGCTGGGTTTCGCGCACAGGGTACAGGCAGGAAGCAGAGGTCAAGGCCAGCACCGAATCGCCCAGCTGCTCGCGAGCCACGTGCAGCAGCAACGTGGAGTCCACGCCACCGGAAAAGGCCACGGCAACGGCTCCCAGATCCCGCAGGATGCCCCGCAGCCGCTCCAGCTTCGCCAGCTGGTCAGGACTCAGGACGAAAGCCCCAGCATCCTCCGGGGGCTGGCAACTATGCTCGTGCCCATGTCCGTGGCCGGATCCGTGACCACGCTCCGGCACCGGCGCCGACAGGGCCGCCGGCGGCTCCCCCAGATGGAAGCCCTCCGTGCAGAACCGATCCACCAGCACCAAGATCATGGCCGCAGCCGTGGGAGTGCAAAGCTCCCCCTCCAGCCGCTGGGCCACCACGGGAATGCCCCTGCGCAGAATGGCCGCCGTGGCGGGAGCCGGCACACTCATGCGCCCATGGGCGATCTGCACAAAGCCGCTGCCCATCTGCACAGGAGTTGCCGCTATGGTTTTGCCCCAAGCTTCCACCAGCAAACACACCTGAGCCACGTTACGGATGCCCGCAGCCCGGCCCACCTCGTGGAAGTGGGCCTGATCCTGCGGCACGCCGTGCACGTTGGCCTCGGCGGCGTTCAGAACGTCGTACACCCTGGCCATGAGTTCCTTGACCCTAGCGCTCACCTTCAGCTGCTCGATGGTCCCCAGCACATCCGCCAGGTCATGATGGTGCCGCTCCGGTACACCGGCCGAAGCAGCAGCTTCCTGGCAACGCCGAGCCTGGTCCGAGCCCACTGCCGCCTCCAGCTGCGCCACCAACGACCCCCGGGTCGCATCCTCGTGCAGCTCAAGAAGAAGCTCCTGCATCAGGCACCACCCTTCAAATGGTTGATCAGGCTGGCCTGATACCCCGCGCCGAAGCCGTTGTCAATGTTCACCACGGAAACCCCCGAAGCACAGGAGTTCAGCATGGCCAGCAGCGCGGCTATCCCGTTCAGGCTGGCGCCATACCCCACACTGGTAGGCACAGCCAGCACCGGGGCCTTGGTCAGCCCCGCCACCACGCTGGGCAGCGCGCCCTCCATGCCCGCAACGGCAATGATAACCTGGGCCCGAGACAGCTCCTGCTCGTGCTCCAACAGCCGATGGATCCCCGCCACCCCCACATCGTAGAGCCGCAGCACCTGGTTGCCCAGGGCCTGGGCCGTGCAAGCAGCCTCCTCCGCCACGGGAAGGTCGCTGGTGCCGCCGCAGGCCACCACCACCACGCCGTTTCCGCTAGGCGGCGGATACTCCCCCGCCATCAGGATCCGCGGAACCTCCAGATACCGCACCCCCGTGGCCAGGGACCGCAGCTGCAGGGCAAAAGGATTGCCGTCAACTTCTGCCGAAGCCGCGTTGCGCTCCAACACCACCTGTACCCGGCGGGCCTTTTCCCCGTCGACGCGGGTGGCAAGCACCACCCGCTGGCCGGCCTTCCACAGGCTGGCCATGATGGCCGCAATCTGGTCGGCAGTCTTTCCTTCGCCATAGATCACTTCCCCGGCGCCCTGCCGGCGCACTCGATCGTGATCCACTCGGGCAAATCCCAGGTCCTCGGCCTGAAGATGCTCCATGGCCATTCCTTCCTACGACTCCAGCAAGCCAGCGAACTCCGCCAAGGCAGCGGGGATATCGATAGCCTGGGGACACACCGCGCTGCAGTTTCCGCAGGCGATGCAGTCCTGGGGCAGCTTGCCCTCCTCCACCGTTCCCAGCGCCATGGGAGCCATGAAGCCGCCGCCGGTGAAGGCGTGCTCGTTGAACAGCTCCAGCATCCAGGGAATGTCTATTTCGCAGGGGCAGTGGCTCACGCAGTAGCGGCACGCGGTGCAGGGCTGGATCTTTCCCGCTAGGCGCTGCTCCACAATCTGCCCCAGAACCTGCAGTTCTTCGGCAGTCAGGGGCTTGCTTTCCTGGAAGCAGCCAATGTTTTCTTTCATCTGCTCCAGGTCAGACGATCCGCACAGAACCGTGAAGACCTGATCGAAACCCTGCAGGTAACGCAGGGCCCACCCGACAATGGACTCCTGGGGGCGAAGCGCGGCAAGCTTTGCGGCCTCTTCGTCCGTGGCCTTGGCAAGCATGCCGCCGCGCAGGGGCTCCATCACGATCACCGGCAGGCCGTATTCCGCGGCAAGGTCC
>JAQXGX010000102.1 GCA_029006935.1 Eggerthellales bacterium
GGACGTGGGCGCTGCGTTCCTGCACGATTGTGCTCCAGCCTGGCACGGCCTCCTCCTTCGGCGTTGTGCGGCGCGGGTGCCGCGGGTCATCTATAATTCCTATGACCACTATTCTAAGGAGCAGCTCCCATGGCAGACGAAAAGACCATCGAAACCGCAGCATCGAACCAGGTGGAAGGAGCTGCCCGGACCGTGGCGGTCATCGACGGCAGCTCCCTCATGCACCGCGCCTATCATGCGGTTCCCCCTACCATGAACGCTCCGGACGGCACTCCCACCAACGCGGTCTTCGGCTTCCTTTCCATGCTCCTGAAGTTCTACGAGCTCTACCAGCCCAGCGCCATCATCTGCGCCTTCGACGCCGGCAAGCCCAGCCATCGCATCGCAGCCATGGAGCAGTACAAGGCCCAGCGCCCGCCCATGGATCAGGAGCTGCGGGTGCAGTTCCCGCTCATGGAGGAGCTGCTGGAATCCATGAGCATTCCCGTGGTGAAGGTCCCCGGCTGGGAAGGGGACGACATCCTGGGCACCATTGCCGCGCGGGACGAGGCCCTGGGGTACCGCACCCTGCTGGTCACCGGCGACAAGGACGCCAACCAGCTGGCCAGCCAGCTGACCCACATCATAACCACCAAGAAGGGCATCACCGACGTGGTGGAGTTCGACCCCCAAACGGTGCAGGAAAAGTACGGTGTGGGCCCTGAGCAGTTCACGGACTTCCTGGGGCTCATGGGAGACACCTCCGACAACATCCCCGGGGTGCCGGGCATCGGCCCCAAGACCGCGGCCAAGCTGCTCCAGCGCTTCCAGACTATGGAGGGGATCTACCAGAACCTGGATCAGCTCAAGGGCAAGCAGCTGGAAAACCTGGTGAACAACCGCGACGCCGCCTTCCTTTCCCGGGATGTGGCCGTGATCAGGCGCGACCTGGACTTCCCCTGCGACCTGGAATCTGCGGCGTTTCCCGCCTTCGAGCCCGCCAAGGTCCAGGAGGCCTTCGGCAAGCTGCAGCTGAACATGCATCTGGGCAAGGTCCTGGGCCTGCTCGGCCAGGATGAGGCTCAGCTTTCCGCGGTTCAGCTTTCCTGGGAGCCGGTGCTTTCCGCTGACCAAGGTCGTGCTGCGCTGGACCGGGTCTGCCGGGAAGGCGGCGTGGTGGGCGTGGCCCTGCTGGAGCCCCAGCAGACAAGCCTGTTCGAGCCCGAGCTCACCCTTGCCTTCGCCACCTCCGAGGGCACGGCCGTGCTGGAGGGGGAGTCGGGCATGGACGCGCTGGCTGCCCTTCTGCAGGCGGGCTCGTCGGAGCAGGGCGGCGTCCCTGTGGTGGCGGCCCTGGATGCCAAGGAGCTCATCCACTGCGTCTATCCCGCGGATACCGGCAAGCCCGCTCGCCTGACCCCGGCTCAGCTGGCCGCGGCGCCTGTCTTCGACCTGGGGCTGGCCGGCTACGTGCTCAACTCGGTTCGGGCGCCCTGGTCTTTGCAGGACCTGGCCCAGGAGCACCTGGGTGCTTCCCTGCCCGAGGGAGAAGGAGAGCTGCAGCATACGTGCGTGCAGGCTGCTGCGGCGGCGGCGCTGGTGGAGCCGCTGTCCCAGGCGTTGCGGAAGGACGGGAGCTGGGATGTGTACGCCGGGATCGACCTGCCCCTGATCAGCGTGCTCGCCCTCATGGAGCGCACCGGCGCCGCCATCGACGTGCCTGCGCTGCAGGAGCTGGGGGCGTCCACGGGAGCGCGCATCGATGAGCTGAGGGCGCGCATCGTGGAGCTGGCGGGGGAGGAGTTCAACGTGGACTCCCCTAAGCAGCTGGGACGCATCCTGTTCGAGGTGCTGGGCCTGCCTCCCAAGAAGAAGACCCGGACCGGCTACTCCACCGATGCCGGGGTGCTTACCGAGCTTGCCAAGGAACACGAGCTGCCCGGGCTGGTGCTGCGCTACCGGGAACTTGCCAAGATCAAGTCAACCTACATCGACGCCCTGCCTCGCCTGTGCGGCGAAGACGGTCGCGTTCACACCACCTTCCACGAAACCGTCACCGCCACGGGACGGCTTTCGTCCAGCGATCCCAACTTGCAGAACATTCCCGTGCGCACGGACTTCGGCAGGCAGATCAGGCGCTGCTTCGTGCCGCTGGAGCCGGGCCATGTCTTCGTTTCCGCGGATTACTCGCAGATCGAGCTGCGCCTGCTTGCCCACCTTTCCGGGGACCAGGGGCTGATCGACGCCTTCAACAGCGGCCAGGACTTCCACGCCCAGACGGCAGCCCGGGTGTTCGGGGTGGAGCCGGAGCAGGTCACGGCGGAAATGCGCAGCCGCGCCAAGGCGGTGAACTTCGGCATCGTGTACGGCCAGCAGGCCTACGGCCTGTCCCAGAGCCTGGATATCAGCTTCGCCGAGGCCAAGGAGATGATCGAGCGCTACTACGACGCCTATCCGGGAGTGCGCCGCTACCTGGATGCGGTGGTGGAGGACGCCAAGCTGGCGGGATACGCGGAGACCCTGTGGGGACGCAAGCGCCACATCCCTGAGCTTCGGGCGAAGAATCCCGCCCAGCGCGGCTTCGGTGAGCGCACCGCCATGAACCATCCCATGCAGGGCACGGCGGCGGACATCATCAAGCTAGCCATGGTTCGCGTCCGTGACCGCATGATGGAGGAGGGCCTGGATGCCCAGCTGCTCCTGCAGGTTCACGACGAGCTGGACTTCAGCTGCGCCGCTGATCAGGTGGAGCAGCTGAGCCAGATGGTGAAGCAGATCATGGAGCAGGTGGTGGAGCTTCAGGTTCCCCTGGTGGTCGACGTGCAGAGCGGACCTACCTGGGCAGAGGCCCACTAGCGTTTTCGTCGGCACGCCTTCGCCTGGGACGAAAAATCGTTCGTATGTTGGACCCCGGCGTTGTGCGAACGATTCCAGTTGGGTAAATCGTTCGCACAACGTAGGTCCAGGGCCGTTTCGTCCGAAAAACCCCGTTGTACGAACGATTTCTCCGTCAAGAATCGTTCGCACAAGGACGAACCCTCACTGTGCGAACGATTTTGAAGGGGGCGAAACAAAAGAGAATGCTTCAAACGCGGAGCACCCTGCGCTTCGGCACGCTCCGACTGGCTACACCCAAAGCACCAAAGGCAACGAAGCCCCCGCAACTCGCGGGGGCTTCGGACGTTCGTGGTTCGTTTGTGCTGCGTCAAGGAGATGTTTTTGCGCGTTAGATATGTTGTGTATGCTCCGTTAGAACGTGATACAATTGTAATACAATCAAACCGGAAAGGCAATCGGAAATGCACCAGATAACACAGCGACCTCCCACGCGCAATGCGGTGTCGCTGCGCCTTCCCCCTGAGATCACAGCGGCGGTGGACGAATACGCCCTTGCCCATAACGTGCGTAAGACCGATGCCTACATTCACTTCCTTGAGCTGGGGCTACGTACTGCCGATGGGGTCGATGTGTCCCAGGATCCTGGCAACGCCGAGATGCGGGCCATCCGCCTGCAGCTGGGGGAGGTGCTGAGCATTCTGAGGGGGGAGCGGGCCGAGCTTTCGGCATTTCGGGAGGAGCCACGATAGCCTGCCTGTCTTTTGCTGCCTGGGTTTTCCTCTGCGTATACTGGACGCGCCTTGCATGCGCCCTCCCTATCTGCTGCCGAAAGAGGGTCTTGCAAGATCATGGCGATTTGCTACAATAATTCAGCTTGCCTATTCTTCCACTCATAGACAGGCGGGTCAGAGCAGCCCGGAATCACACGAAGGGACCTTAGCAACCCATCGCGCCAAAAACGCTTCTGCGAGGCTGGAAGGCTGCGCGTTGAAGACACGCATTCGGAACTGGCGGTCGGTAGATGTTTGCGTTCGTCTTTGTTTACATGAAGATTTGCAAGGCGCTGGGATTTTCCCACGGCTTCGGTTGACTGCGGGTTTTTTTGCCTGTAGAATGCTACCTTGCGCGTTAACACTTACAAGGAGAATTTACATGTACGCAATCGTAAAGACGGGCGGCAAGCAGTATAAGGTCGCCGCTGGTGACAAGATCAACATTGAGAAGCTGAACGCTGAGGTTGGCGAGCAGGTCGAGCTGGAGGCCATCTGCGTGGTCGACGGCGCAAACGTGATCGCTGATCCTGCCGAGGCTGCAAAGACCAAGGTCGTTGCTACTGTCGTCGAGCAGTTCAAGGGCCAGAAGGTCAAGGTCTTCAAGTTCAAGAAGCGTAAGAACTACAAGAAGCTTCAGGGTCATCGCCAGAAGCTCACCCGTGTCCAGATCGAAACCATCGGCTAAGACGTCGATTAGATAGTTCAAGGAGGGATTTCCAAATGGCACATAAGAAAGGCCTAGGCTCCACTCGTAACGGTCGCGATTCTCGCGCTCAGCGTCTTGGCGTCAAGAAGTTCGCCGGTGAGACCATCAAGGCCGGTCAGATCATCGTTCGCCAGCGTGGCACCAAGTTCCATCCCGGCGAGAACGTAGGTCGCGGCAAGGACGACACCCTGTTCGCCCTGTGCGACGGCACCCTGGAGTTCACCAAGGGCGTCAAGCGCAAGGTTCATGTTCGCACCCAGGCATAGGCCTGACCGAACCAAACCGGCATAATCGTCTGCAAAGCGCCTCCGCTTAGGGGGCGCTTTTTCTACATGAAGCCGCCAATCGCTATGATGGCGGTAGACAACCTGCGGCAAGGCCGCGCAACCGAAAGGATCCTATGTTCACAGATAAGGTTCGCATTAACGTGAGAGGCGGCGACGGCGGTGCCGGCTGCATGTCCTTCCGCCGCGAAGCCCACGTTCCCAAGGGCGGCCCGGACGGAGGCGACGGCGGCCATGGCGGCAACGTGGTGGTCCAGGCCGACGCAAGCGTGTCCTCCCTGATCGATTACCGCTTCAAGCATCACTTCAAGGCCGAGCGGGGCACCCATGGCAGGGGAAGCCGCATGCACGGTGCCACCGGCCAGGACTTGGTACTGAAGGTTCCCATGGGCACTGTGGTGCGGGAGTACTTCGAGGAAACCAAGGAGTCGGGGGAGCTCATCGCCGACCTGACCCATGATGGCGAAAGCGTGGTGGTGGCAAGCGGCGGCATGGGCGGTCGCGGCAACATCCACTTCGTCACCTCTACCCGCCGCGCTCCTGCCTTCGCGGAGCTGGGAGAGCCGGCCGAGGAACGCTGGATCGAGCTGGAGATGAAGCTCATGGCCGATGCTGCCCTGGTGGGCATGCCCTCTGCCGGCAAGAGCTCCCTGATCGCTCGCATCTCTGCAGCCCGTCCCAAGGTGGGCGCCTATCCCTTCACCACCCTGGTGCCGAACCTGGGCGTTGCCACCAGCGGCGACTACAGCTTCGTGGTGGCGGACGTTCCCGGTCTGATCGAGGGAGCCCATGAGGGCCGTGGCCTGGGCCATGAGTTCCTGCGCCACATCGAGCGAACGGCGCTGATCGTGCACATCGTCGATCTGACCGGAGACTGGGAGGGTCGCGATCCGCTGAACGACTACCGGGTGATCAACGATGAGCTTGCCCTGTACGCCGATGAGCTGGCCACTCGTCCGCGCATCGTGGTGGCAAACAAGATCGACGTTCCCGGCACCGAGGAGGTATGCAAGAAGCTGGCCGAGCTGGTCAAGGCCGACTCCATTGCTGCAGCCGGCGGAAACGAGTTCGCCCCCAGCCCCATCGACCCCAAGCTGTACGTGATCAGCGCGGTAACGGGAAAGGGCGTGGACCAGCTGAAGGCAGCCATCGCCACCAAGGTCCACGAGCTCAGGGAAGAAGCCCGTCGTCAGCTGGAGACCGAGGTGGTCTTCGACCATGTGTGGGAGCATCGTCGCCTGGAGCGGGACCGTCGCTTCACGGTGGCCAAGCTTTCCGACGGCATCTTCCGGGTTTCCGGAGCCCAGGTGGAGCGCATGGTGGTTCAGTGCGACTGGGAAAACGAGGAGGCCATCGCCTTTTTGCAGCATCGCTTCAAACGGCTAGGCGTTGACCAGGCCCTGGAGCGGGCGGGTGCTCGTGACGGGGACGAGATCCGCATAGTCGAGCGCGCCTTCGAGTTCGAGTCCTCCACCACCCATGAGGACGAGTTCAGGGAGCTGGAAATCTAGCATGGCTGCGTCGACTCGAATCCTGGTGGTCAAGATCGGCTCCTCCACCCTCACCGACGAGGCGGGGCGCATCGACCACTCCTACTTGTCCCAGGTGGCACGCCAGGTTTCTCAGCTGAGGGACCAGGGCTGGCAGGTGATCATCGTAAGCTCGGGCGCCATCGCCTGCGGATTGGAGTCCCTGGGAATGGACCAGCGACCCTCCGACATGCCCAGCCTTCAGGCGGCGGCTTCGGTGGGCCAAAGCGCCTTTTCCGCGGCCTACGCCCAGGCCTTCGAGCCTTTCGGCCTGCTTACCTCATCGGTCCTGCTCACCCGCCGAGACACCGCCGACCGCACTGCGTACCTGAACGCCCGTGCCACGCTGCGCCGTCTGCTGGAGCTGGGAGTAGTGCCCATTGTGAACGAAAACGACACCGTTTCCGTAGAGCAGATCCGCTTCGGCGACAACGACACCCTGGCGGCCCTGGTTGCCTGCCTGGTGGAGGCCGATGAGGTGCTCATCCTGTCCGACATCGACGGCCTGTACGACGACAACCCCCGCACCAATCCCCAGGCCCGGCTCATCGAGCGGGTGGAGGTGATCACTCCCCAGATCATCAGCAAGGCGGGAGGCGCCGGGTCCACGGTGGGCTCCGGCGGCATGGTCACCAAGATCAAGGCCGCCCGGGTGCTCATGGCCGCGGGCATCCAGATGGTCATCGCCCAGGGCTCCGTTCCCAACATCATCTGCGATGTTGCCGATCGCCAGGCCCGATGCACCGTCTTCGCCGCAAAGAAGGCAGCTCATGAGATCACTCCCCGGAAGCTCTGGATTGCCTTGGGAGATTCCGCCAAGGGCTCCGTGGTGGTGGATGACGGAGCGCGAAACGCCCTGGTGAACCGCGGGTCAAGCCTTCTTTCCGTGGGCATTGCCAAGGTGCTGGGACGGTTTGACGAAGGGGACATCGTGGACGTGGTGGACTCCACGGGACTGATCGTGGCGCGCGGCCGGGTTTCCGCCTGCAGCGACGAGATATCCCTGGCCTGCGGCCTGACCAGTGATGAGCTTTCGGCTAACCGTATCTTGGCCCGCCTGGCGGACCGCCCCATCATGCACCGTGACGAACTGATCGTATTCGAATGACGGGCGGCGCCGGGTCCGCCGGCTTCGCCTTGGGTATTGTGAGCATCAAGGAGGATCCCATGAGTGATTTGGCAACGCAGGTGCGAAAGATCGCCCAGGAAGCGCGTGTGGCCAGCGCGGAGCTGGCGTTGAAGACGGCAGATGAGCGAAATCAGGCGCTGCGTGCCATGGCTGCGGCGCTGCGCCGGGAAACTCCCCAGATCGTGGCCGCCAACCAGCTGGATATGGAGGCTGCCCGGGCAAAGGGGACCAAGGAAAGCCTGCTTGATCGTCTGATGCTAGACCGGGGGCGCATCGAGTCCATGGCCGCAGCCTTGGAGGAGCTGTGCGACCTTCCCGATCCCTTGGGTCAGGTCCAGGAGGAGCGGACCATGTACAACGGCATGGAGCTGAGGCGCATCAGCGTACCCCTGGGCGTGGTGGCCGTGGTCTACGAGGCGCGCCCCAACGTCACCGCCGATGCCGCCGGAATCTGCCTGAAGTCCGGAAACGCCGCGGTTCTGAGAGGCGGCAGCATGGCCGCCCGCTCCAACGAAGCCGTGGCGCGGGTCCTTGCCGCCGCTGCCCAGGAGGCGGGAATGCCCCAGGGCTGGCTGGGAGCCATCACCAGCACCGACCGGGCTGCCACCGACGAGCTCATGCAGCTCCATGGCGTGGTGGACGTGCTCATTCCCCGGGGAGGCGCCGGCCTGATCCGTCACTGCGTCGAGCATTCCAAGGTTCCCGTGATCGAGACCGGCACCGGCAACTGCCATGTGTACGTGCATGCCTCTGCCGACCTGGCCATGGCCCGCGCAATCATCCTGAATGCCAAGTGCCGCCGCTATGGCGTGTGCAACGCGGCGGAAACCCTGCTGGCAGACGGCTGCGTAGCCGAGGACTTCCTGCCCAAGGTCTTCGCCGACATGACGGAGCGAGGCGTGCTGCTCCATCTTGACCAAGCTGCGGCCGAAATCGCCCGAAGGGAGGGTCTGGAAGAGGACCAGGACTTCGTCATTGCCACCGAAGAGGACTGGGCGACCGAGTACCTTGGTCCTGAGCTGGCGGTTCGCACGGTTGGCGGCGTCTTGGAGGCCATCGACCACGTGAACGCCTACGGGACCATGCACTCCGAGGCCATCGTGGCAGAGGACGAGCAGGCGGCCACGACGTTTTTGAACCGAGTGGACGCGGCAGCGGTGTACTGGAACGCGTCCACCGCCTTCACCGATGGAGGCCAGTTCGGTCTGGGGGCCGAGATCGGCATCTCCACCCAGAAGCTCCATGCCCGGGGCCCCTTTGCCCTGCAGGGCCTGACGTCATACAAGTACGTGCTGCGCGGTACCGGGCAGGTGCGCTCCTAGATGGGCGAAACCGTGCCGGGTCCCAGGGTGGCCCAGGATTCTGCGACCTTCCTCGGGGAAGGGGAGGGGCTGGGGTCGGCCTTCGGCTCCTTTGCCCAGCTGGGAGCAGACGGCCGTCCTGCCCGTTTGGGCATTCTGGGAGGCACCTTCGACCCCATCCATCTGGGGCATCTGGTCTGCGCGGAAGCGGTTCGCTGCGAGCTGGGCCTGGACGGCGTGCTGGTCATGCCTGCGGCGGTTCCGGTGTACAAGCTGGACAAGCAGGTGACCCCGGCCCATCATCGCTTGCGCATGTGTGCCCTTGCGGTTCAGGGAAATCCGTTTCTCCAGGTCAGCGACGTGGAGATTGCCCGTGGCGGCAACACCTACACTGCCCATACCCTGCGGCAGCTGCGGGAGCACTTCCCAGGCAACGTGGAGCTGGTGTTCATCGCCGGCACGGATGCGGCCGCAACCATTCCGAAGTGGCGTGAAAGCCAGGTTATCGCCGACCTGGCTCGAATCGCGGTGGTGGCGCGGCCCGGCTTCGACCTGGCGGAGCTGGGGGATCCCCAGACCCTGGACGGGCGCTTCAAGGTGAGCCTGGTCTCCGCTCCGCTGCTGGATATTTCCTCAAGCGACCTGCGCCTGCGGATGGCCCAGGGCAAGTCCGTTCGCTATCTGGTCCCGGATGCCGTGGATGAGTACATCCGCGAGCAGGGGCTGTACAAAGGAGAGTGACCCATGGAATGCAAGGATACGTGCCAGGACGGGCTTTCGGACGCTCTGTCTGACCAGTTCTACCAGGCCCGAAGGGAGGAAATGTCCAAGAGGGTCCCTGAGCGCCGTTTCGCCCATATCCAGGGCGTGGCGGATACCGCAACGGAGCTGGCTCGGATCTACGACGTCGATCCCCGCAAGGCGCGGTTGGCGGGGATCTTGCACGACTGGGACAAGCCCTATGACGACGACGGTATACGCGCCCGGGCTGCCCAGGTGGGGTTGGAGGTTGATCCCCTGGTGCTGGAGTACATGCCCCAGACGCTTCACGGCCTGACTGCAGCCCTGTGGCTGGGAAAGGAGTTCCCCCAGATTCCCCGGGACGTGCTGCAGGCGGTGTTTCGGCATACCACCTGCGCGGTGGATATGACCGACCTGGACATGATCATCTACATCGCCGACTGCCTGGAGCCGGGAAGGCGCTTCGGCCGCGTGGACGAGTACCGGGAGTTGGTGGGAAAGGTCTGCCTGGAGGAGCTGTTCTTCCAGGTGCACGGCTATTGGATTTCGCTGATCCTGGAAAAGGGCCGGACCATGCATCCTGGTACCATCGACGTGTGGAACCATTATGCCATCCGGCATCGGGAAAGGAAGGAAGCCCAGCGCATCGCCGCCGGGCTGGGTCCCACGGTGATCGATCCCAATGCTGTTGCCGGGTAGGGGCCTGTTCGACCACCGCCTTGGGAACCGCTGTTGTGGCGTTCTTCTGGGGCGTCAGTTTTTTCGGCTGTGAACGGCGGCTTTGCGCTAAACTAGCACGAATGCGAATTTTGGAAGACCAACGGAAAGGTTCAGTCCTATGACCGATGCCACCGAGCAAAATGAAATGAACGTTACGGAGAAGACTCCTCGCGAGTGCGCCATCCTTGCCGCCCAGGCTGCGGACGAAAAGAAGGCCACCGACATCATGATCCAGGAGATGGGCGACCTCACCTCCGTCACCGACTACTTCGTCATCGTGACCGCCTCCAATGAGCGCCAGGTTGAGGCCATCGTGGATGCCATCGAGGAGGACCTGCGGGTGAAGGGCGGCGTGAAGCCCCTGGGTCGGGAGTGCGAAGACCGCACGTGGATGCTGCTGGACTTCGGTGCGGTGATCGTGCACGTGTTCCAGCCTCAGGCGCGCGACTACTATCGTCTGGAGGAGCTGTGGAACGACGCCCCAGTCCTGGACCTGGCCAAGGAGGCCGGTCTGACCGAGGTGCAGTACTCCGAGCGTATCGCCCAGCTCATGGGCATGGAGTAGATTCGGCTCCCAGAGCATCGATGAATGACGGGGCGGCTGCGCGATGACCGTGCGGCCGCCCTTTTACGTTCAGGGGCGATTTGGCGAGAGCTGGTCGCATGGCGGGCCAGGGCCTCGGGCAGGCAGGTGCGTCGAAGGCCTGGTAGGCTGGGATCGGGCCTTTTCGCCCTGATCCTGCACCCCCTCTGGACGCGCTTGCGATTGTGAGGCTGGAATCGGGCGTTTTTCGCCCCTCGATTGCGATTGTGAGGCTGGCGCGGCCCGTTCGAGCCACCGTCGGTTTCGCGCTCTTGCGTTTGCCCAGGTCAGGGAGCTGTATATTCAAGAGGGCGAAAGAGGGCAGCGGGATCGGCTACGCAATCGAAAACACGTCTCACATGCCCACGAACTACCGACGTTGAATAATCCGATCGGACACACTTTTTGAAACTTAACCCGAATAATCCGATCGGACGCACGAAGCCTGGCGGAAGGGATTTCGGGCGCAAAAAAACCCGGTCAATAACCGGGTTGGCATTCAAATGGTGCCCCCAACGGGAATCGAACCCGTGTCTCAGCCTTGAAAGGGCCGCGTCCTGACCTCTAGACTATGGGGACTTGAGCAATTCAGCCTGTATATTATTGCAAACGAGTTTTGGGAATGCAAGTGCTTTTTATCGAATTTTCTCCACATTTAATCAGCAGCCCGGCTGCCTGCGGCAGGGTAGGGTAGAATTCGGCCTATGGAAAACGCTCTGGAAATAATCGGCCCTCACGGGCGCGTGGTCGAGGACTATACCGTCTTCGACGATGCGCACCCAACGGTCATCGTCATGCATGCTTCGGTGGGATCGGGCCATCGCAGTGCGGCGAAGGCTGTTGCCGAGGCTTTCCGGATCCTGCGCGAGGCCAACGAAACGGTTCCCGATGACCTGCGGATCGAGCTGCTGGACGTACTGGAGCTGGGACGCATTCGCTTCGACGGGGATAAGTCCGCGTCGTCGTTCACGGGCCCCCTTCGCCCTTACTATGACATCACCTGGCGTTATACCCTGACCGGACGTCTGCTGTGGGGTGGGGGCACGGCGTGGTCCCGCATCATGTTCCCCTCGTTCACCCAGCACGTGAAGACAGTGAAGCCCCTTGCCGTTGTGGCCACCCACATTACCGCTGCCAACGTGGCGGTGGGTGCTCGCATGCTGTCCGGGCAGAGCTTTCCCATCGTGTGCGTTCCCACCGACTACGAAACCGAGGGAATGTGGCCCCACAAGTCCGCCGATCTGTTCTGCGTTGCCACTGAGGCCATGGCAGAGACCCTGCGTCCCCGCAAGGTGCCGGAGGAATGCATCCGCATCACCGGCATTCCCACCAGGTCGGGCTTTTCCCAGGATTACGACTGGCAGCAGACCCGCGAGCGTTTCGGCCTTCCCCTGGACAAGAAGGTGGTGCTTGTGCTGGCCGGCGCCCATCTTCCCCAGCCCTATGTGCGCTTTCGCTCCGCGCTGGACCAGATGATCCCCTACCTGCACTTGTTCTCGGAAATGCAGATGGTGTTCATCGCGGGGCGCGACGGGGACTACGCGGCCCATCTTCGCCGCGAAAAGGAGGAGCGCAACCTCCAGAACATGACCGTTTTTGATTACGTTGAGGACATGGCAGCGCTCATGGCGGTATCGGACATTGCGATCTGCAAAGCCGGTGGGTTGACCGTCACCGAGTGCCTGTGTGCCCGCCTGCCCATGATCTTGCTCGGCAAGGCATACGGGCAGGAAAACATCAACGTGCGCATGCTGACCGCCGCCGGAGCGGCGTCCCATGTGACCACCTACCGGGAGCTCATGGTCGAGCTCCGCCGGATCCTGAGGAATCCCCAGGTCGTTGAGGCCATGCTGCTCAACGGCGGGTTTATCAGGCGTCCGAACGCCGCCGAGGACATCGCCCTTGCCGCCCTTGACCTTGCGGAAAGGGAGCTGCCGAAGAACGATCCGCGGCGCAAGAAACACTTCCTGCACTTCTACTGGGGCGGCAAGCCCGCCCACACCCGCTAGAGAGGAACCTCATCCCTATGAGCTCTTTTGATTCCTTGGGCCTTTCTGCCCGAGCACTTGAAGCTGTGTCCCGTCTTGGGTACAGCGAACCCACCCAGATCCAGGAGCAGGCCATTCCCCTGGTCCTGCAGGGCCGCGACATGATCGCCGCCGCCAAGACCGGCACGGGCAAGACCGCTGCGTTCAGCCTTCCCTGCATGGACATGATGGACCCGGCTCCCAAGAGCAAGAAAAGGCCCGAACCCAAGAATGCCGAAAACCACCCGCGCAAGCGCGGCAAGCGCGGCCAGGCCCAGCGCCAGGGAACCCGGCGTCCCACCGCGGAAGACGGCCGTGCTCCCCGCATGCTGATCATTACCCCCACCCGCGAACTGGCAACCCAGATCAGCCAGGTGTGCGAAACCGTGGCCGCATCCACCGGACACCAGGTGCTGTGCGTGGTGGGCGGCCTGTCCTACGGTCCCCAGATCGCAGAGCTCCAGCGTGGCGTGGACGTGCTCATCGCCACCCCGGGACGCCTGGTGGACCTGATCGGCCAGGAGGCGGTGGACCTTTCCCTAGTCCAGACCCTTGTTCTGGACGAAGCGGACCGCATGCTTGACATGGGCTTCCTTCCCTCGGTCATGAAGATCATCCAGAACACCCCCGAGCCGGGCGTTCGCCAGACCCTTCTGTTCTCTGCAACCATCGATGACGCGGTTCGCAACATGTCCGGCAAGATCCTGAAGGATCCCGCCTCCGTGGAGGTTGCCCATAGGGGCGAAACCGCCGACGGCATCGACCAGTACCTGATCCGCATCTCCCACGCCGCCAAGCCGTCGCTGCTCAACGCCGTGCTTCAGGAGCAGGGCGCCGAGAAGGTGATCGTGTTCGCCCGTACCCGCCATCGCGCCGACGCCGCTGCACGACGCATCCGCAAGATGGGCTTCAAGGTGGAGGCGATTCACTCCGATCGCTCCCAGGCTCAGCGCCAGCGCGCCCTCGACGGCTTTGCCAAGGGTCGCGTGAACGTGCTGGTGGCAACTGACGTGCTGGCCCGCGGCATCGATGTGAGCGGAGTGGATTACGTGGTCAACTACGACCTGCCCACGCAGCCGGAAGACTACGTGCATCGCATCGGCCGTACGGGCCGTGCGGGCGCGAAGGGCCTGGCCATCTCCTTCGTTAGCCCGGAAACCGAAAGCTTCCTGACCCAGATCGAGAAGCTGACCAAGCAGAAGATCCCCACCATGGAAGTAGCGGGCTTCGACAAGGAGGCTGCCGAAGCCGCCGCCTCCGACCGGGCCCTGCAGCTCCAGGCGCGCCGGTCCAACGACCCGGAGGTTCAGGCAGTGGCCAAGGAGATGGTGGAGAAGCGCCGCAAGAAGAGCAAGGCCCAGGCAAAGGCCATGGCTGCCGCCTTGGACGCAGCCGAAGGCGTGGGTCGTCGCAAGCGCACCTCTCCCAAGGGCGTCAATCGGACCGATGCCGCTACCTATTCCAGCAAGAAGGGCAAGGGTGCCGGAAAGGCCAAGCCTGCGGGGTCTTCTCGCCATGAGCTTGCCAAAGCCCGGGCTCGTAAGAAGCCTGCGGCAGGTGCTGCGCCCGATTTCGTCCCGAAGTCCCAGGCTGCGGCCAGCCCCAAGCCTTCCAAGCCCGCAAAGCCGGCCAAGCCCGGCAAGGGCGGCAAGGGCGGATCCCCTGCAAAGGCGGGGGCAAAGCGCGTCAAGCGCCCGGTGAAGCCAGCTTCCGCCAAATCGGACTTCCGCCCCGGTCGTGCCCATAGGGCGGCGCTGTCCGGAAATCGCCGCGGCTAGCATCGATATTCCACACACTCGCCGCCCTTTGCGTTCCGTTGACGGAAAGGGCGGCTTTCCCCTTTTCTTCGGCGTTAACCTAGTTTTCAGGTATGCGCCGCGTCCTCGCGTATGCCTGGAGTACCGGGTTTCATAACGAGAGGAAGGCCATGAGGATTGCAGTTTCCTGCGACGGCCTAGACGTTGCTCGCCGGTTCGACTTCGCGGAAAGCCTGACCGTGTATACCGTCGAGAACGGCATCGTGACCCGGTGCCAGAACATGCCCCACCCCCATGACGCCCCTGCGCGTCTGGTGGAGCTCTTCCAATCGCTGGACATCTCCATCCTTGTTTGCGGAATGATCAACGTGGAGGAAGCGCGCCTGTACTGCGCCCTGGGCGTGGAGGTGGTCGCCGGTGCCGTCGGCCCCGCCAGGCAGGCTATGGAGGCCTTCCTTACCCGCACTATGCTGGGCCTGGACGAAATGTGCGATGAGGAGGACGAAGTGACCTGCTGTCCCATCTAGGCGGCGTGGTTTTCACCCGATAACGCGAGCGGGGCTCGCCGGCATCATACGTGACGTCGGCGAGCCTCGCTTTCTGCTTCTAAGGACAGGCGGCCTTTCTCGATCCTTCATCGGCCGCAGCTTCGTCTTGCTCTCCAAGGGGCCTCTGAGCCGGGTGAGCAGGGGCGGCTGTTGCGTTACCTGCGGCGGAAGAGGCTGACCACCTCGCAGTGATACGTCTGGGGGAACAGGTCAACCGGCTGCACGTAGGTGAGCTCGTAGCCGTTCTCCTGGAACCGGACCACGTCCCTTGCCCAGGTCTGGGGGTCGCAGCTGACGTATGCCACTCGATCGGGGGTTGCCGCGGCAATGCTTTCCACCACGCCCTTGGCCAGCCCGGCGCGAGGCGGATCCACCACCAGGGCGTCAAGGTGTCCCAGGGTGGGCAGGGCCAAGGCGGCATCGTCGCCGATAACCTCCACGTAGGCCCCGGCATTCTCGGCATTGCGTCGCAGGTCGCGCACGCTGGGGCCTGCGCTTTCCACCGCGGTCACGTCGGCGCCCGCAAGGGCCAGGGGAATGCTGAAGGTACCGCCGCCGGAATACAGGTCGGCCACCCGCAGGTCCTCCAGGGCAAAGCCCTCCACGACCTGGTCCACGTAGGCAGCGGCACCGCCTTCGAAGGGCTCGGGGCTACGACCTGCGATCCCGCGCATGACCTCGGCTACCAGCCGCTCTGCCTGGGCGGTGTTCACCTGGAAGAACGCCGGGGCGCTGGTCATGAAGCGGGTGCCGCACAGCTCTTCGGCCCAGAAGCCCTTGCCCGAAAGCACCTCCACCTTCTTCACCTTGCGTGCCTTGCCAGGATCGGCAAGCACTCGTACCACGCTGGTGGGGGAGCAGGCGCTTTGCAGGGTCTTGGCAACGCTTACCCGGGGAAACGCTCCCGCGGGGGTCCACAGCGCCACCTCGGTGCTGTGGGTGCGCAGGCTGCTGCGTACGCCCACCCTGAATATGCCCAGGTCGTCGGCTCCCTGCGCAAATCTAAGGGATCCGCGCAGGGCCTTCGGTGCCTTCTGCAGCGCCTTCACGGCTACGGGGCAGGTGTCCGGAGCGGGGGAGGGGTTTCCCCCCTGGGCGTGGAATCCCAGCTGCAGGCGACCCCTGTCGTCGGAAAAACAGGCCAGCTCCAGCTTGTTCCGGTATCCCCACTGGCGCTTGCTCCCCGCAACGGGGCGGACCAGCTGTCCCACGGCCTCGGGATCCATGCCTGCGGTGCGGATCAGCGCGCTGCGTACGTTTTCGCCCTTGGCATCAAGCTGAGCCTGGTAGCTCAGGGCCTGCCAGGGACACCCTCCGCACAAGGCGCCGTGAGGACAGGTGCAGGGAACCCGCAGGGGGGAAGCTTCCAGCACCTGGTCCACGTGCCCTCGGGCAAAGGAGGACTTCTCCTGGTCGATGACCACGCTTACCGTGTCCTGGGGAACGGCTCCGTCGACGAAGACCGTCTTTCCGCTGGAAAGGCGTCCGATTCCCTGGGCGCCGTAGCTCATACGCTCTATAACAACCTGCTCGGTCATGAGGCATCTCCGTATATAATCAGATGGTGGAAGGTCTTCGCTGTTTGTTCTGTGAAGCCTTTTGCCGCTGTCATGGCTATTCAGGCAATGATAGCGTATAATTCCGAACACGTGCCCTCGTAGCTCAGGGGATAGAGCGTCTGCCTCCGGAGCAGAAAGTCGTAGGTTCGAATCCTATCGAGGGCACCATCTCTAAGAATCTGGGACGGCCTTCGGGCCGTCCGCCGCATAGGAAAAGGAGCCACCGTTATGGCACTGTATACCCCGGCATATCAGCCTACGGGCGAAGAAATCGCCGTCGTCACCACCTCCAAGGGCGTGATTCGCGTCCAGCTTCACGGCAAGGACGCCCCCATTCATGTGGGCAACTTCGTGGAGCTTTCCACCAAGGGCTTCTACGACGGCCTGACCTTCCACCGCTACGTGCCCGACTTCGTGATCCAGGGCGGCTGCCCGAAGGGCAACGGCACTGGTAACCCGGGCTACCAGATCAAGGAGGAGTTCTCCACCAATCCTCACAACTCCCATGAGGACGGCACCCTTGCCATGGCCCGTTCCAACATGCCCGACTCCGCTGGCTGCCAGTTCTACTTCTGCCTGGGTCCCCAGCATTTCCTGGATCCGAACTACACTGTGTTCGGCGATACCATCGAAGGCCTGGACGTGGTCCACTCCCTGCGCAAGGGCGACAAGATCGAATCCATCGTGATCGAGAACCTGGCATAGCCCAAACGTCTAGAAACGCAGGTTAAACATAAGCAGACGTTAGGATTCCGATGAACACAGAGCTATTTCAGCAGGCGCGTGCCAAGTATGCGGAAAAGGACTTCGCAGGAGCTCTTGCCCTGTATGACCAGTGTCTTCAGGACGGGGACAATCCGCTGGCTCCCGGTGAGACGGGCTTGCTGCATCATCAGCGCGGCAACTGCTTCATCAAGCTGAAGGACGCGGCATCTGCCGTGGCTGCCTATTCTGCTGCTGCTGATGACGCAGACTACCAGGCCTGCGGTACGGTCAACTACAACCTGGGCATGGCCTATGTGGCATTGCGCGACTTCAACAAGGCCATCGAGTGCTTCGAAGTTGCCGTGAGCGATGCCAGCTATACCGCCAAGTACAAGGCGTACTCGAACATGGGCAGCGCTTTGCTCCGGCTGGGTAAGAACGCCGAAGCCGGCGTGGCCTTCCGTGAGGCGGCTCTGGACGAAAGCAATCCTGATCCAACCAAGGCGTTGCTGAACCTGGGTGTGTGCTTCATGGCGTTGAACCGTCCCGCGGACGCCATCGCCTCGTACGAAAGCGCCCTGCAGTTCGGCATGAAGCCGGACATGCGCAATAAGATGTACGCAAGCCTGGGCCAGGCATACACCGCCACTGGCCAGATGAAGAAGGCGGTGGATGCCTTCGAGCTCGCGTTGGCGGACAAGACCTACTTCCTGTCCGACGCTGCGACCATCGATTACCAGCGTGCGATCGCCGCGGTTTCCCAGGGCACCGACCAGCTTCGTCCCACCAAGGTCGATCTGGGAGGATACCAGGAGGAGTCCGACGTTTCCGGTCTGGATACCCTGGCCGAAGACGGCACTGCCATGTTGGACCCTATCGTCTACGAACAGCAGCCCGCTGACCCCGTGTACGGTGGCTATGGTGCCGCATATCCCCTGGAGCAGACGGGCGCGGATGGCGGCTCGTTCTTCGAGCAGCAGGATCATATGCAGGCGGATTGGACCAAGGACTTCCAGAAGACCAAGAAGAGGGGCTCCGTTCTGGGCAAGATCTTTGCGGTCATTCTTGTTCTGATCGTGATAGCCTTCGGCGCCGCCGCCTTCGGGTATACCCAGGGGTACGGCTATCCCACCCAGGAAACCGTGGCGACCCAGCTCTTCGCGGACCCGGATGCGGCGGTGGACCAGGTGTTCTGCGCCGAGATCGGGTCTGACAAGGCCAAGACCCTTGCCAAGTCCGTAATCAAGTCCAGCGATGTAACTGTTGACGGCATGAACCGCTCCATGAACGAGTCCACCGTGTACGTGTCTGCCAAGACCGAGCAGGGGGGCTCCGTGAAGTACGAGCTCACCATGGTTCGAGACATGCTGGGTTGGAAGATCGCCAACGTCGAGCTGTTCTACGCAAGCCAAAGTAAGTAGGAAATCGCTGCTCCCTCGCAGCTGACATAACCAAGTAATAGAACGAAAGGAATACCTCATGGCATTCGAGAAGACTTACAACATGATCAAGCCTGACGGCGTCCGCAACGGCCATATCGGCGAGATCATCACCCGCATCGAGCGCGTGGGCCTGACCATCGAGCGCATGGAGCTGAGCATGGTCACCATGGAGGAAGCAGAGGCCAACTATGGCGAGCATAAGGGCAAGCCGTTCTACGAGGGCCTGATTTCCTACATCACCTCCGGTCCCGTGGTTAAGATGGTTGTGTCTGGCGAAAACGCCGTCAAGACCATGCGCAAGCTCATGGGCGCCACCAACTGTGCCGAGGCTGCGCCTGGCACCATTCGCGGCGACTTCGGCCTGACCGTTGACGAGAACGTGATCCACGGCTCCGACTCCGTTGAGTCCGCCGAGCGCGAGATCAAGGTCTTCTTCGGCGAGTAACCCATAGCCTCCATGCTATCTTTGACCCAGGTCATTTTGGCCTGGGTCTTTTGCATTTCTGAGCCGTTTTCCTTGATATTTTAGCGTGATTCGAACTTTTTTTCACGCCGAAACAAGCCCCTGACCTGGGGCGATGCTCATGTGGGCGAGACCTTTCCCAAGATTCCCGGGATTTACCGTTGACAGCGCCCCCCGGGGCTGGCATAATACCTTCTTGCGCCGCCTGCGAGGGCGGACGCGACGGGCCGAGCGGCCCGGCACCTTGAGAAGCGGATACTGCGAGACTCCGGGACGAGGTCCCGGAGGAGCAAGCCAGACGCCGCGGGTTCTCCCGCGGCGCGTCTAGAGCGATGAGACAAGGAGCCCGCCCCGTCGGGGCGAGGCCCTCGATACCTTTTCATTATTTTTGATTTTTTTCACGGAATCGAACGAGACCGGAAGGGGGCGCGGGCGCGCCCCCCTCGAACGGAGAGTTTGATCCTGGCTCAGGATGAACGCTGGCGGCGTGCCTAACACATGCAAGTCGAACGGTTAATGCACCCTCGGGTGCGAATAGAGTGGCGAACGGGTGAGTAACACGTGACCAACCTGCCCCCCGCACCGGGACAACCGCCGGAAACGGCGGCTAATACCGGATGCGCCGGGGCCCCCGCATGGGGGCCCCGGGAAAGCCCTGGCGGCGGGGGATGGGGTCGCGGCCCATTAGGTAGACGGCGGGGTGACGGCCCACCGTGCCCGCGATGGGTAGCCGGGCTGAGAGGCTGATCGGCCACATTGGGACTGAGATACGGCCCAGACTCCTACGGGAGGCAGCAGTGGGGAATTTTGCGCAATGGGGGCAACCCTGACGCAGCAACGCCGCGTGCGGGACGAAGGCCCTAGGGTCGTAAACCGCTTTCAGCAGGG
>JAQXGX010000103.1 GCA_029006935.1 Eggerthellales bacterium
CCACGGGAATGGGCTATGCCCACCTTCAGCACGCCGCAGCCGCCGCCGGTGACCTCTCCGATCTGCCGCAACATGTCCTGCTGGGCCTGCTGCTGCTCTTGGGCATACACCAGAAAGGCCATGCCGGCGGGGGTCATGGAAAGGGGGTTGCCGCGCACCATCAGCTTGGCGTCGAGCTCCCGTTCCAAGGAGGCAAGGCGGGCGCTCAGGGTTTGCTGGGATACTCCCAGCTCCTCGGCGGCCTTGGTGAAGCTGCGCTTTTCCACCAGCTTCGTGTACCAGGTGTAGGCGTCCAGCATGGGGACCTCCGCAAGCATCCAGGGAACATGATGGCTACTAGATTAGCGTCAAACTAGTTTCAATCTACAATCTTTTCTGTTACATGACCGAAAAAATTTGTATTCGAAGGGACAAAGCGCCTTCAAGAGGGTATTATTTCTGCCGTGAAAACGTGGATAGCTCTATGCAGAGCCATGGCGGAAAGACCGTATCCGCGAAACTAAGTGAAGGAAGGGGATTTTCAATGAAGAAGAAGATCGTTTCCCTGCTGGCAGTTGCCTGCGCCGGCGCTCTGGCCCTGGGTGGCCTGACTGCCTGCGGTGGCGGCAGCAGCAACAACGGCGGCGGCAGCGCGGCTCCCGCGGCCGACCAGGTCTCCGACGACCTGCAGTTCGTGACCGGCGGCGAGTCCGGCACCTACTACGCATTCGGTACCGTTCTGGCCAACTACTGCACCAACAACGGTGGCACCTCTGTGACCGCTCTGTCTGGCAATGGCTCTCAGGCCAACATCCAGGCTCTGCAGGACGGCGACGCCAACCTGGCATTCTGCCAGTCCGACGTTCTGGCCTACGCCTATGAGGGCACCAACCTGTTCGAGAAGGACGGCGCTTACAAGGACTTCAGCATCGTGGGTGCTCTGTACCAGGAGCAGGTCCAGATCGTGACCACCAACCCCGACATCAAGAGCGTTGCTGACCTGAAGGGCAAGACCGTTTCCATCGGCGCTACCGGCTCTGGCGTGTACTTCAATGCCGTTGACATCCTGGGTGCCTATGATCTGGATGTCGAGTCCGACATCAACGCTGTGTACCAGGACTTCGGTGACTCCACCGACTCCCTGAAGAACGGCAAGATTGACGCAGCCTTCGTGGTTGCCGGTGCTCCCACCACTTCCATTACCGACCTGGCCACCTCCAAGCCGGTGTACCTGGTTTCCCTGGACGACGAGCACGTTGACAAGCTTCTGAAGTCCTCCCCGTACTATGCTAAGGCAACCATCTCCAAGGATGCCTATGGTCTGGACACCGACACCACCACCGTTGCTGTTCTGGCTGTCATCCTGGCAAACGACAACGTTTCCGAGGATGCTGTGTACAACTTCACCAAGTCCATCTTCGACGGTGCTGAGGCACAGGCCGACGCTCATGCCAAGTACGCTGAGCTGAACCTGGAGACCGCTTCCTCCATCACCACCGTTCCCTATCATGCAGGTGCTGCCAAGTACTATGCAGAGCAGGACATTGAGGTTGCGACCAAGTAGCTTCTGACCTCAGGGTCTACTGTTTCATAGCAGGAACACGCGGGGTCACGGCGGCAGGGTCCGCCGTGACCCCCATTCGTTACTGACTCCATGGATGCGAATCGCCCAGGGCGTGGTATCCATGGATTCAGCGAAGGAAACTTCGGAAGGAAAAGGAGGGGATAGATGGCTCTATTCAAGAAGAAGGAGGAAGCCAAGGATCAGGTCCTGGCGCAGGCCCCTGAAGGGGAGGTAGATGCCGACGAAATCATGCGCAAGTACGACAAGGAGTCGAACACGCGTATCTGGGAGGGTATTCCCAAGGTGGTGGTTACCTCCATCATGATCTTCTTCTCGGTGTATTGCTTGGCAATGACCCTGCTCAGTACCGAGCAGGCTGAAGCGCGTCTGGCTCGTTTCCTGGCCTTCGTCATTGTTATCGGCTACCTGATGTATCCCATCAAGAAGACGGGCCACAAAGTCAACCACATTCCCGTCTACGACCTGATCATCATGGTGGCGGGCTTCGGGTCGTTCATGTACTTTGCCCTGAACTGCACCGACATCCTGCTTATGGGCTCCCGCATTGGCACCTTGGAGGTGATTCTGGGTATCATCGGCATTGCCAGCTTGTTCGAGCTTTGCCGGCGCTGCGTGGGTATTCCCATTTTGTGCGTGGTGGGCGTGCTCATGATCTACGCCCTGTACTACCAGTTCAGCCACGGCGCCGACCTGATGAAGGGCATCTCCAACGTGGTGCAGAAGCTGTTCTACACCACCCGCGGTGTGATCGGCACTCCCACCAACGTGTGCTACACCTACATCGTGCTGTTCATCATCTTCGGTGCGTTCCTGGAGCGCACGGGCATTGCCAACTTCTTCATTTCCTTTGCCAACCGCATTGCCGGCTGGTCTTCCGGCGGCGCTGCCAAGGTTGCCGTCATTTCCTCCGCCCTGTGCGGCATGGTGTCTGGCTCCTCCGTGGGCAACACCGTGACCACGGGCTCCGTGACCATTCCCATGATGAAAAAGACCGGCTACAAGCCCGAGTTCGCTGGCGCGGTTGAATCCGCCTCTTCCACTGGCGGCCAGATCATGCCTCCCATCATGGGCGCCGCCGCCTTCCTGATGGCCGAGTATATGGGCATCCCCTACATCCAGGTTGCCGCCATGGCCATCATCCCTGCGCTGCTTTACTTCACCGGCGTGTTCTGCGCTGTGCATTTGGAGGCCAAGAAGCTGGGCCTGAAGGGTATTCCCAAGGAAATGCTGCCCAAGTGGAGTTGGCTGGCCAAGAACTGCTACCTGATCATTCCCCTGGTTCTTCTGGTGTGGCTGGTTTCTGCTGGCGTGTTCACCATGGCCATGTCCGCTGCCATCAGCATCTTTGCTGCCTTCCTGATCGGCTTCATCCACTTTGTCCAGACCAACTGGGAAAACCGTGCAGAGGGCGAAACCTTCGCCTCCGTACTGACCGAGTCCGCCCGCACCGCCCTGTGGACGGCCTGCGACTCCTTTGCCGCTGGCGCCAAGAACTCCATCTCCGTTGCCGTTGCCTGCGGCATGGCGGGTATGATCGCTGGCTGCATCACCGTTACCGGCCTGGCATCCACCCTGATCAACGTCATCGTCATGGCTGCCGGCGACTTCATCATCATCGGCCTGGTCCTGACCATGCTGTGCTGCATCGTTTTGGGCATGGGCGTTCCCACCACGGCGAACTACTGCATCATGGCAGCGACCTGCGCTCCCATCCTCATGCAGCTGGGCATTCCCCTGGTCTGCGCCCACTTCTTCGTGTTCTACTTCGGCATTCTGGCCGACATCACGCCGCCGGTTGCCCTGGCGGCGTACGCTGGCGCGGCCATTGCCCGCGCAACACCCATGAAGACGGCCTTCAACGCCTCCAAGCTGGCAATTGCCGCCTACATCGTTCCGTTCATCTTTGCCTTCTGCCCCGCCCTCATCATGCAGGCTGACGTGAGCATGGTGTGGGTCGTGGTGAACACCGTGCTCGCCATGGTGGGTCTGTTCGGCGTTGCCGGCGGCCTGAACGGCTACATGTTCGGCTCTCTGAACCCGGTGTTCCGTACTGTTCTGGTGGTCTTTGGCGTGTGCGCCATGATCCCCCTGACCGGCTTTGCGGATACCACCTACCTTATGCTCAACGTTGCAGGCCTGGCGGTGCTGGTCGTGATCTGCGTGTTCCAGATTCTGCGCAACAAGGGCAAGAAGAACGGCAGCACCCCTGAAGACGGCAATCCCACTGCCCCCCTGGAGGCTGCAGCCTAGCGCGCATCGTTGGCGGGAAGGAGGCCAGGTGCTTTCCTTCCCGCCGTTTCTGCTCTACCATGACGGCAACGGTCTGTTTCTAAAGATTCGAGGTTACTTCAATGGCCGAAACTACAGTGTGGATTACAGGCGCCAAGGGCTTCCTTGGCGCTGAGCTGGTCAAGCGTCTTTCTGCAGAAGGATTCCGCGTGGTGGGGACCGACGCTGAGCTGAGCGTGGGCGAACCCGAGCGCCTGGAGGCTTTTGCAAACGAGCTGCGTCCCGATGTGATCGTGAACTGCGCTGGCATTCCCCGCGCGGCAACGGGCTTGGGCAACCGCATCAAGGCCTACGAGGTCAACGCCCTGGGTGCGCGCAACATGGCCCTGGTGGCAAGCACGGTGGGTGCGTACTTCGTCCAGATTTCCACCGACGACGTGTATCCGACCCGCAACCGCGAGCCGCTGAACGAGTTCGACAGCCCCCATCCGGACACCCCCTACGGCAAGTCCAAGCGTGCGGGCGAAATGATGGTGAAGGACACCATGCCCGACCATCTGATCGTGCGCTCTTCCTGGCTCTACCATGTGCAGGGCGGCCGCATGAAGGCGGTGCTGGACGCTGCTAAGAACGGACAGACCTACAAGGCCCGTACCGATCAGTACGCAGCTCCCACGTCGGTTGCGCTGTATGCGCGCATTCTGGCCAAGGCCATTCAGCGTAGGGCCACGGGCGTGCTGCATATTACCAGCACCGGGGAGGCCAGCCGCTACGACCTGGCTGCCAAGGCCCTTTCCCTGTGCGGTTACGAGCCGGGCAAGGTTCTGATTCCGGAAACCGACCTGGTCACCGCCGAGCGGGTGATTCTGGAGAGTCTGATGCTGGAAATGTTCGGCGCGGACCTGCCCACCTGGGAAGAGGATCTGGAGTCCTACCTGGCCGAGGAAGGCCTGCTGGCATAGCGCCGCGGGCGTTGCAAAAACGAATGTTGGGGAGCCTGGGGAAACCCGGGCTCCTTTTGAATGGAGGTGCTCCCATGGAGCTGAAGAAGAGCGATCGCGAAGCCGCTTCCCTGTCCACGGCGGATCTGCGCTACAACGCCGACGGGCTGATTCCCTGCATTGTCCAGGATGCGGACGCAGGTGACGTGCTGATGATGGCCTGGATGAACCAGGAGGCGGTGCAGCGCACCCTTGACCAGGGGACTACCTGGTTTTGGAGCCGCAGCCGAGGCAAGTTCTGGCATAAGGGCGAAGAAAGCGGCAACACCCAGGAGCTGGTGGACCTGCGCTACGACTGCGATGCCGACTGCCTGCTGGCCCTGGTGCATCCCGCAGGCCCCGCTTGTCACACCGGGGAGCCCAGCTGCTTCTATCGGTCCCTTTCCGCGGAGTAGCGCTCTGCGCCGCGCTGTTTTGCGGCGTTGCCGGCCCTGGGCGGTTTTGCCCTGAATCTGGGCCTACAGCGGATTGGGGTGGATCATGATGTGCTTGACGTCGGGGAAGTCCTGCTCCACCTGGTCATGGGCCTGCTCCACGATGTCATGGGCGGCTTCCAGCGTCATAGTGCCGTCAATGGCTACCTCGGCGTCCACGTAGACCTTGCTGCCGAAGGAGCGGGTGCGCAGCAGATCGATGCGCTCAATGCCCGGCACCGACTGGATGGTGGTTCGGATGCTGGCTTCCACCTGGGGATCGCAGGGGGTGTCCAGCAGGTTGTTCACGGCGCTCGACACCACCTCGTAAGCCACCTTGAAGATGAACAGGCAGATGACGATGGACGCAAGGGCGTCTCCTGCGGGGAAGCCCGCCATGGAGGCGCCGATGCCGATCAGCGCGCCAACGGAGGAAAGGGCGTCGGAGCGGTGATGCCAGGCGTCGGCTTCGAAGGCGGAGGACTTGATGCGCCGGGCGTGGTGGCGGGTGTACTGGAACATGGCCTCCTTGGTCAGGATGGAGACCGCGGCCGCCACCAGGGCGATGGTCCCAGGGGCAGTGGCGCCGGCGCTTCCGCTGAGCAGGGCGGTAACGCCGCCGTAGCCGATGCCGCAGCCCGTGGCCAGCAGGATGGCGCCCAGCAACACCGAAGCCAGGCACTCGAACCGGTCGTGGCCGTAGGGATGGGATTCGTCCGGGGCCTTCTGGGCGATCTTGGTGCCCACGTAGGCTATGGCAGTGGCAAGCACGTCGGAAAGGGAGTGGATGGCGTCCGACACCATGGCCGCCGAATTACCCAGGATGCCCGCCGCCAGCTTGAAGGCGGTCAGGGCGCAATTTCCGGCAATGCCCACTACCGCAAGCTTGCGGGTGGTGCGCTCGTAGTCGCGTGCGGCCGCAGTGGCGGTCACGCTTCCATTCTGCTCTTGTGCCATGACGCGCCTCCTAGTCGTCCAGAGAAATGATGGGCAGCGCGTACTCGTACACGGTGAACTGAACGCCGGGGATGGTGGCAGGATGCAGGGCTCCTTCGCCCACCTTCTTGAAGCCCAGGCTTTCATACAGGCGGGCTGCCTGGTCGTTGCCTTCGATGCAGTCAAGGCGAATGGACTTCACGCCCCAGCCCATGGACTCGGCAATGGCCACCCGGACCATCTTTCGTCCGATTCCCTGGTGCTGGGTGCTGGGATGCACCGCAAGCAG
>JAQXGX010000104.1 GCA_029006935.1 Eggerthellales bacterium
CTGAAGGCTCTGGGGCAGTGCGGCCGCTGCCGTACCCACGCCTTCCAGATTCAGGACGAGTTCGGCACCTTCCCCCTGCTTTCCCACGAAAACTGCAACACCACGGTCCTGAACGGCAAGGTCCTGAACCTTCTGGACCAGATTCCCAGCATAACCGGCATCAGCGCCTTCCGCTTGCAGTTCACCCTGGAGTCGGCTCAGCAGGTCAGGGACGTGGCGGCCCAGGCCCGGGAAAAGCTAGCGGGCGAAAGCGCCCGGCAGACCTTCGACCCCAAGACCCAGACCCGGGGTTTCTTCAACAAGGAGATCATGTAGGGCCGAGCAGAGGCAGCCGTGGCGGGCCTCGTCCATAGCCAGCCCCGCCTTCGGCCGACGCATCACGGCCCAAACGCAACCGACAGCGCCTCTCAACCTGATCTTCGCCCTGAGCTCGGGTGCCATCCGGCTTTTTCGACGCATCCCCAGCCCCAGGGCAGATTTTTCGCCCTTTTTGGGCAGAGAATGGGGGGATTGTACGAAAATAGTACTCAGGGCAGTATAATTATCCGCCCCTCCATCTCTGCCACCCGATGCGGGCAGCTTCTTGAACTGGGGTTTCTCGAATCCGCCAATCCCCACCCCCAACAAAGGTCGCCGCAGCCCCGGAGAAAGGAAGCCTAGAGGAACCAGGAATTCGTACAATCCCCCGATTCCATGCCGGAAAACGCCCGTTTTTCTGCCCTGGAACCGAAATCGTACAATGCCCCCGATTTGTGGCCCCGACGCAATCGGGAAGAAAGCAGCGCCGGGGGACCTGGCGTATAGGGTCCGGTTAAACGCAAGGGCTCCGTGCGCAATGGGCTATTGCGTGACTCTTTCGCCCCACGGGCCCTATGATGGGAGCAATCCGAACACCAAAAGAGAGGAGTCCCCATGGAATTCGCAAAGGCCCTGGTCAAAGCCCGAAAAGAACAGGGAATGACCCAGGAGCAGCTGGCCGCCCGGGTGTACGTGACCCGCCAAGCCGTCAGCCGATGGGAAACCGGAGAAAGCACCCCCGGCGTGGACATGCGCAAGCTGCTGGCAACCAGCCTGGGTATCCCCGTGACCCAGCTGCTGGACCTGCCCAGCGACCCCGTGTGCCAATGCTGCGGAACGCCCTTTTCCGTGCAGGACATGCCCAAGGGCACGGAAGCCGACGGCACCGAAAACCCCGACTACTGCAAGTGGTGCTACGAGGACGGGCGCTTCACCAGCAGCGGGCTGGACGAGCTTATTGAGCGCAACGCCCCCTACCTCATGGCCGCCACCGGCTATACCAAGGACGAGGCGGTGTCCTTCCTGGGCGCGCTGCTGCCCAACCTGAAGCGCTGGCAGGAAGCCAAGAACGAAAACCGCTCCGGCAACGCACGACGCAGCATGCTCTACGCCTGCCCAGACTGCGGCAACGTGGCCTGGTCCATGGGCCGCCTTTCCTTGAGCTGCTGCGGCAACCCTTTGGAGCCGCTGGTCGCTCGCCCCGCGGATGGCGCGCTGAAGGCTCGGGTGCAGGTCATTGACGGCAGCCAGGTGGTGACGGTGGAGCACCCCATGACCAAGGACGACCATCTGAGCTTCATCGCCGCCGTCGGCACCGACCTGGTCCGAATCCAGCGACTGTATGCCCAGCAGGAGGCGCTGGCCCGCTTCCCCCTGCAGGGGCCCTGCAAGATCTTTGCCTACGGCAGCCAGCTGGGGCTGGTGGAGCTTTCGTAACCAGCAGTCCGCAGCCCTGGCCGCTGTTTCGCCCGCAGCCCGCCTCCACTCCACCCGCAGCCCTGCCTCCGCGGAAGACAGCGACCGCCGCCCCCCTTCGGGAGCCAAAGCCTTCCCGGAAGCTGGAAAGTCGTTCGCGTATCGGCAACTCCTCGGTACGCGAACGACTTTCCTCCCAAAAGTCATTCGTGCATTGAAGATCCCTTGATACACGAACGACTTTCGTCTTGGCGAAGCGTCGTTCAGGGCCAAAATCGGGTCCCTTTCGCATAATCGGGCCCTTCCAGACGGTTTCGCAAGGGGCAGGTCGTTCGCGTATCGGTAAGGTCGCGATACACGAACGACTTTTTCCCGAATAATCGTTCGCGTATCGAAGGGCCTCCAGTACACGAACGATTTCGCTCTGCAGCCCAAGCACCGACCCTCTGCCGATGACACTCGCTAGCCCAGCAGGCCCACACGCTGTCTGCCGCTTACGCCAGCAGCGCGTCCCTGATGGCGGCCACCTGGGCTCGGGTCATGCCGTTGTCCAACACGAAGCGCTCAACCCGCTGCTGATAGGTCATCCCCTCGTCCCCGTAGGTGGAAAGATCAACGGTGGCGCCGGCCGCCGCAGCCCAACCCACGCCACGAAACGCCCCCGCAACACGACGGACCTACAATGGCCCCAAAACGAAGGGAGCACCATGGGACTCAGGGAGCAGGCAGCCAGATGGGCAGGAGCAGCGGCTCGAAACGCGCTGCGCACCCTGGCACGACGAGACGCCAGCAGCTTCCCCGGCAAGCTTGCGCTGCGCATAGACCCGGACCTGATCCGCCACGCCACTGCCTCTCTGACCAGGGGCTCGGTAGTCATCGTGGGCACCAACGGCAAGACCACCACCACCAACCTGATCGCCGACGCCTTGGAAAACGCCGGGGTCACCGTGTGCTGCAACCGCTCCGGCGCCAACATGAACACCGGCATTGCCTCCGTGCTCCTGGAGCGGGGCCGCGCCCAGCAGGGCGTGATCGAGTGCGACGAGCTGTGGCTGCCCCATGTGCTGCCCCAGCTGCAGCCTAACTACCTGGTGCTTCTGAACCTGTTCCG
>JAQXGX010000105.1 GCA_029006935.1 Eggerthellales bacterium
GCACAGGATGCGGGCGGTCAGGGGAATGTCCTCCCCCGCCAGGCGACGCGGATACCCCCGGCCGTTCCACATCTCGTGATGGCCCACCACGGCGGGGATCACGTACTCCATGGAAGGCAGGTGGCGGATGATGCTCACCGCGTTTTCCGGGTGCTTCTTCATGACCTCGTACTCTTCGGCGGTCAGGCGGCCGGGCTTCTTCAGAATGCTTTCGGGGATGCTGATCTTGCCGATGTCGTGGAGGATGGCGGCCTCACGCACGATCTCAACCGTTTCCGCGTTCAGCCCGTAGGCTTCGGCCAGCACCGATGCGTAGTACGAAACGTTGCGGGAGTGGGTGAAGGTGTAGTGGTCCTTGGCGTCGATGGCCGCGGTCAGGGCAGCGATGGTGTCGGCGTAGCTGGCGTAGATGGTCTTGTGGTCCGTGGGCTGACTTTCCTTGCTTCGGGCCGCGGCGCCGGTGGAATAGACCATGATGGCGTTCTTGCCCCGCTGCTTGACCTGGTAGACCGCCATGTTGGCGTTGCTCAGCAGCTGATCTACGGTATGGGCGTCGAAGGGCAGGCTGCAGATGCCAATGGAGCAGGTCAGGATCTTCAGGGACTCGTCGTTGCTGCCATCCCGGTTCATCTGGTAGATCTGCTGGCACAGGCCCTCCGCCAGGCGCTTTGCGGCAGACGCATCCCGATCGGGCATGAGCACGGCAAACTCCTTGCCGCCGTAGCGTCCCACCACGCAGCCTTCGCCCGCCGTCTGGGAGACGATGCGCGCCACCTGACGCAGGGCCTCATCGGCAACCTTTTCGCCATAGAGCTGGTTGTACAGCTTGAAATCGTCGATGTTGATCAGAATCAGGCTCATGACCCGGGAAGGATCCTGGTCGTAGCAGCGCTCCAGCTCCGCTACGAAGTGCTTGCGGTTGAGCAGGCCCGTCAGGTCGTCGGTGCGGGCTTCATGGGCGGCAAGCTCGTAGAGCTGGCTGTTTTTCACGCACACGGCCATGATGGTGGAAAGGGACAGCAGGTGGTCCATCTCGTTCAGGGAAAGGGACCCGTGGGAATCCTTGAAGGAAAGCATGGTCAGGCCGATGAGCTCGTCGTCCACGGTCAGGGGAATGATGCAGTAGGGGTCGCGCTCACGCAGGGCCTGGCGCTCCGACTCCCACATGGAGCGGTACTCCACGCTGCGGGTGAACTCCCCCATGGTCATGACGTCGTTACAGCGCTCCAGCCAGTCCACCACGGCGCTGTGCTGGTCGAAGAACACCATGCCGGCCTCAAAGGGAATGGTGCTCCCCACCACCACCATGTTGCCCTCAGGGTTGCGCAGGCACACCCGCACGTTGTGGGAGCGGCCCAGGTCGTTGCGGATCTGCTGGCAGTACAGCTGGCTGATCTCCGAAACGCTCATAAGGCGGGAAATGCTTTCCTGGAACGTGCGCACGCTTTCCGAGCGGCTGGTCTGATCCTTCAGGAACAGCTTTTCGCTGAGCTTGCTGCACAGGCCAAAGGTGAAGAACGCCAGGGCCACCACCATCACCACCACGCAGACCACGCTGTTGGACCCCAGGGGCTCGGGCATGGCGGCAATGTCCCGTTCCACCCGGTTGACCAGGAGCACGGAAAGAACCATGACCACCATGAGGGTGACCAGCACGTAGGTGCGCTGGGAAAGGGCCAGGGTCAGGGGGAACAGGTGACGGTTGTACAGGCTGATGAAGCAGGCTATGGCAAAGACCACACCAGCGGCAATGTCTATGGGAATGCCTGAGAACAGCGGGGTCAGGATCAGCACCTGGCCCACCATCATGACCACGGTGCCCACCGCAATGGGAAGGGCTTGGGCGCTGGTCAGGGACCGGCAGCGGATGCAGCCCACGGCGTTGCGCAGGATCACCAAAATGAACAGCATGGAAATTGCGTACATCACGTAGGTGCCCGCGGTCACGGTGCTATACACAAAGCTCACGGTGCCGTCGGCCGCCTGCACCACCTCCGGGGGAGCCAGGAAGCAGCTGGTGGTAGCGTTGCCGATCACCAGCACCAGGAACGCCACGGACATGATCTTGTCGATAAGGGCCATGGGGCGGCGCTGGAACATGCACAGGAGCACGTCCAGCACGATAGTGGCAAGCCACACGCCGCTCAGGGACACGTGATACCACAGGGTGGTCAGTCCCAGGAACTGGGTGCGCATGAGCAGCGATCCGCTGGACCACACGATCAAGAACACCAGCATGACCATGAACGTGGTGATGAGCCGATTCTTCTTGGCGGCTACCAGCACGCACGCCTCCAGCAGGTACAGGAACAGCGCCGCAGCGGGAACGAAGGCAAAGGCCCCCATCAGCGCACCTCCTCCCAGAAGCGAAGGGGCTTTCTGCCCTGCATGGCACGGACCAGCTGACCCACGTCCCCTGCCGGCGGATTGACCCGATGAATGCGCCTGCCGCTGTCCTGGGCGAAGGCGTCGAAGGAACCGTGCTGCAAAAACGTCACCTGAAGGGGCTCCATATCCAGAATCTTCTTCAAACTTTCGTAATCGTTGTCCAGGTAGTTGAAGTAAATGCCCAGATGCCGGCGGATGACGCTTTCGCTCAGGGCCGTTGACTCCAAGGCGTCCGGCTCCATTTCCACGTACAGGTGCAGGAACGGATGACCGGTCTGCGGGTGGAACTCCTTTGCAGCGCACCAGTCCCGAATGGGCAGGTGGGAAAGGGCAACCACCTCGTCGATGGAGTTTTCCGTAATGCGGGTGAAGCCCGCGATGTCAATGATTCCCGGCGCCCGGTCCACATAGGAAAAGCGGGGCAGCACCGAATGGTCCGCCAGGTCGCCAAAGCCGGTGCAGCGGTACACGTCCCCCGTGCGGTAGCGGGCAAAGGCGCCGCCCCGCAGGGAGGTGATGACCAGCTCGTACTTTTCGCCCGGCTGGACCTTGTCTATGGTCACCGTGGGCAGATGACGATCGGTGCTGCGCACGTGCTCGTAGGGCAGGAACTCGTAGAAGCAGGCGTCCGGGAAGAAGTACAGGTCCCGGCGGTTCCAGGTCTCCACCCCCACCAGGGTTGCCTCGGTGCCGGCGAACAGCTCCATAGGGCGCACGCCCCACAGGCGCTCCAGGTCGTCCTTGTAGCAGGCGTTGTCGGTGCCGGCCACCACAAAGCCCCGCAGGTCGAACAGGTCCTTGGGCAGAAGGTCCCGGCCTTCGGACGATGCCTTGCGCCGGGCCTTGAGGATCCGGGCCATGGCGCCCAGGGAAAGGCCGCCGCCGGAGCCCGCAGGATTGGAGCCACGGGAGCCGGAGCCTCCGCTGACGCTTTCGATAAGCTTCCTGCTCATGAAGTAGCTGATGGAGCCCAGGCAGATGAAGTAGTCAACGCCGCCGTTCAGGGCCATCTTGAAGCCCAGCTTGGTGCGCTCGGAAAAGCTCATGGTGGTGGAGGTCTTGTGGGGCGGCATGAACCGGAAGCCGAACTCCTGGTCCAAGATCACGCCCATGACGCCGGTCAGGTACGGCAGGGGCGCCATGTTGGAAAGCACGTTGGTGCCGATCTGGTACTTCCCCCAGTCCGTGGCGCTGGCCAGCATGAACACCGCCTTGCCGTTGCGCTTGAAGGCGTCAAGCATGCCCTGGGTGTAGGGCGCCGCCTTCACCGGGCGCTTGCCTCCTTCCCAGGTGGTCTCCACCCAGGTCACCACCGGGGCAGGCAGCATGTCCTCCCTGCGGGCCAGCAGGATGTCGGCGTAGTCTTCGTAGGTGGTCAGCGGAACATCGTGGATGAACTCGGCGATGGTCCGGGGATCCTTGCCCTGAAGGATGTGGCGGCCGATTCCGCTGGGACACCACAGCCGCAGCTGCTCTTCCATCAGGCGGTTCTGGATGTGCACGTATTGCTTCATGGGCAGAGCCAAGAAACCGCAGTACTCTTCCCAGGCGCGCTCGGGATGCATCACGTCCTCGTGATTGTACAGGTCAAAGCCCTTTTTCTTCTTAAACAGGCTCACAGGCCGCCCCCTTCCCCCACAGGGCGAAGGGCGGCACGCAGGCTGACGGCGTTAGGCAGCAGCAGCGGCGTGGTGGCACGATAATCGCGGTAGTCGCTGAAGGTTGCGGGGAAGGTCCACGCATCCTGCAGAAGCATGTAGGCCACGTCCCCCGCGCACAGGATGGCGCAGGACAGCGCAGACTCAGGAGTGCGCAGCATCAGCGCCAGGAACGCGAACGCAAGGCAGTACCACAGCACTCCAGGATGGCGGCACAGGGCGTACATACCCTGCTTGAAGCAGGTGCGGCCGACCTGAGGACTTGCGTAGGTGCCCTTAGGCAGGGCAAAGAACAGGGCCCAGATCAGGGCAATGCCAAATAGCAGCGCCCCCGTCAGGCCTGCGAAGAACATCCCGTCCTTGGGAGCGGCGGGGACCTGGCTGATCAGCAGCAGGGCGGCCGCGGCTACGTTCAGAGCAAAGGCCAGGGCGAAAAGCGGCGCAGAGGGAACCGACGGGCGGCGGACCGTCAGCCAGTCGTACAGGAAGAACAGCGCATAGGCCGCAACCGTCATTCCCGCTATACCCAACACCACGTTCAAACTGCCTAACCGTTGCCTTTCGAAAGCGCTTCGCGCCAATGGAACCTGCGCGACGGCGCACAAAGGCACTATCGCATAATTAATGGCTATTCTACGCCGCTTTTCTGTGCTTTTGTGCGGCTTCCTTGACGTACTTACGGTTTTTTTCAACGGAAAGGGCCCAGGGCCAGCGGTTTGTTTTGCGCCGCCAACGGCAACCCCTTCTCCACCAGGCCTTTCGTCCCCAGGTTTGCCGAACGCACGATTCGGAAGACGCAGGTCCCGCGGTTTGGCCGGCGCAGGTCCCGTCAAAGGGACACGGCGCATTTTTGCTTCAGGGCATTTCTGTTTTGTTATCATGGGGAGCATCGCTTTAACCAAAGGCGGCTTGCCGTCGCGGCTTTAGGAGGAGCAGCGAACGGGCAACAGCCGCAGCATGCCGGACGCCGGTCCGGTCACGTGATTCAGACCAACAGGGGGGTTGTTATGGCGTTTCGAGGATACGGCGGAGGAGTGGGCCTTAAGGCAAGCGAACGCGTGCCCAACTCTCGCCGCGGTCAGCAGGGCAAGAACAAGGATTCCTTCTGCAGCCAGATGGACGGTGCCAGCAAGCGCGCCGAACTGGCGGCAAAGATGAAGGCCCGCAGCGAAAAGCGCCAGCAGGAAGCCGACCAGCTCTAGTTCAGCGTCGATTCCACCGGCCCTGGTCTTCGCCCTGAACGTGATGGCCATGCCATACCCAGCGGAAAGCCCAACGCCCATTCCAATGACTCTGGACTTTGTCCCGAAGCACAAGAAGACCCCGCAAGCACGGGGTCTTCTTTGGTTCTTGGAGCCGCTTGCTCTGAAGCGCGGCAGTAAAGGTCGCGGCTTCGGTCCAGACGTGGATTAGTCCTCGTAGGCCATGGCCTCGTCGTAGAGCTTTTCCACCTGGGCGGAGGGAGCCTTGGTGACCAGGGCCACCACCACGGCGGCCACGAAGCCGGCGATGAAGCCCGGCAGCAGCTCGTACAGGCCGGTAGATGCGGTCAGGTTGATCATCCAGAAAATGTCCACCACGGCGCCCACCACGATGCCGGCAACGGCGCCCGGGAAGTTGAAGCGCTTCCAGAACAGGCTCAGCACGATAGCCGGGCCGAATGCGGCGCCGAAGATGGCCCATGCGTTGGAGACCAAGCTCATGATGGTGCCGGAGTCCGGGTTGGCGGCAATGGTCACCGCCGCCACGGAAATGATAATCACGGCCAGGCGGCTGATCCAGAACATTTCCTTGTCGTCGGCAGTGCCCTTGCGCACGAAGGGCTTGTACACGTCGGCGGCCAGGGCGGATGCTGCGGAAAGCATCTGAGCCGAAGCGGTGGACATGGACGCGGCCAGGATGGCGGCCAGCAGAATGCCGCTGATCAGGCCCGGGAAGATAGCGCGAACCATCAGGATGAACACCAGCGAGTCATTCACGATGTTGGCGTCGGCGACCGGATCGTAGCTCAGGAACTGGCGTCCGATGATGCCGATGAACGCCGCGAAGAACAGGATCAGCACGGTCCAGCCGATGCCGATGACGGCGGACTTCTTCATTTCACTCTGTGAACGCAGGCTCATGAAGCGCACGATGATGTGGGGCATGCCGAAGTAGCCCAGGCCCCAGGCCAGGCCGCTCAGGATGTCCTGCCAGGAGGTGAACACGTTGAAGTAGCCCTCGGGCAGCGCAGCAACGCCGGCAGCTGCGGCGGGGGCGCCGGATACCAGGAAGGCGGCGAAGATGGGGGTGATCATCATGGCGCCCAGCATGAGCAGACCCTGGAAGAAGTCGGTCCAGGCAGCGGCCTTGAAGCCGCCCAGGAACACGTAGCCGATGGTGATGGCAGCGGCCACGTACATGGCCAGGGCCTCATCGATGCCGGCAACGGTGTTGAACAGGGTGCCGCAAGCCTTGATGGAGGAAGACGCGTAGATGGTGTACGCGATCAGGAACACCACGGCGCAGATGACCTGCAGGGACTTGGAGCTGCTCAGGAAGCGGTTGGTCAGGTACTGGGGAATGGTAATGGAGTCGTTGGCCACGATGGAGAACTTGCGCAGGCGGGGAGCCTCGAAGATCCAGCTGATGGCGTAGCCCAGCGCCAGGCCGATGGGAATCCAGATCTGACCCAGACCCAGGGCAAAGATGGCGGTAGGCAGGCCCATCAGGACCCAAGCGGACATGTCCGCCGTGCCAGCGGAAAGTGCGGTTACCCAAGGTCCCATCGCGCGGCCGCCCAGGAAGTACTCCTTGTCGCCACCGGTCTTGGTCTTCACGAAGAAGAAGATACCGATGCTCAACATGCAGGCCAGATACACGACGAAGACGATGAGCTCAACAGTAGAACGATCCATTTCTCATCTCCTCATAATCGAAAAAGCCCCTCCTCCAGGGACCTTGATTTGAACAGGTAGTATTCAATCACAAAGCGTTGCTTTACAAAAACGTATATTTTGCATCGTAAGTATGAGAAATTGTAATATATGCGCGGGGCGCCGCTTTTTCACAGCGGCGTGATGGAGCGACCGTCAACCGGAAAAGGAGCGAACATGGAGGCTAACCTGCAGAAATACCTGGCTTTCGTCACCACGGTGGAGCGAGGCTCCATTTCCAAAGCCGCCGATGACCTGCACTATTCCCAAAGTGGCGTGAGCCGCATGATTTCCGATCTGGAGCAGGAGTGGTCGGTAAACCTGCTTGAACGGCACAAGGGCGGCGTGCGCTTGACTACCGACGGAGCCCGCATCCTGCCCTATGCCAAGAGCCTGTGCGAAGAGTACGAGAAGCTGCTGGTGGCTGTGGACGAGGTTCGCGGCCTGCATTCGGGCCTGATCCGCATCGCCACCTTCTCCAGCGGCGCCAGCCAGTGGCTGCCCAACATCATCAAGGACTTCCAGAGCGCGTATCCCAACATTGCCTACGAGATCTTGCTGGGAGACTACACCGAAATCGAGCGCTGGATCCTAGAGGGGCGCGTGGACTGCGGCTTCATTCCCCTGCCGGTGCATCCTTCCCTGGAAACGGTGCTGCTGGAACGGGACCAGATGATGGCGGTGATCCCCAACGACCATCCCCTGGCGGGCCGCGCGGCGTTTCCCCTGGAAGCGCTTGACAACGAGCCCTTCATGATCCTGGAGAAGGGCGCCGGCGCCGAAGTGGACGCCATCCTTAAGGAGCGGGGGGTACGGCCGCGAATCAACTTTACCACCTGGGACGACTATGCCATCATGGCCATGGTGGAGAAGGGGCTGGGCATAAGCATCCTGACGGAGATGATCATGCGCCGCTGCCCCTACGACGTCACCGCCCTGCCCCTGGACAAGCCGGTCTACCGCAACATCGCCCTGGCCTTCCGGGGCAAGGGCAAGACGTCCCTGGCGCTGCAGCGGTTCATCGAGTACCTGCCCCATCGGTAGCGGCGCGGGCGCAGGGTGGGACGCGCCGGGCGCAGCTGCGGGGCGTTGCCCGGACGTGCTGCGATTCTGAGTGCCGAAAATCGTTCGTGTATCGCACACTCCTCAATACACGAACGGTTTTTGCTCAAATAATCGTTCGTGTATCGCAAGCACCCCAATACACGAACGATTTCGCCCAGATACTTTCTACCAACATGGCAAAATGAGCCCCGAATGACGGCCGTTTCGCCCAAAATGGCCCCTCTGAAGCAGCCTGGGGGAAACTAACTCGTTCGCGTATCGCACCCTCCTCAATACACGAACGACTTTTCGTCAAGAAATCGTTCGCGTATCGCACGCTCTTCAATACACGAACGACTCCCATCCCTATCCAACACCCAAGCGTAAAGCGGACTACCCCTCCGGATGCCAGTTCCTGTTCTCACGACACCTGGTTCCGCACGCCGTGAACAGATCGCTGCGCAGCTGCATCTGCAAACCGGCGTATCCCGTGGGAAGATACGCCGGAAACGCATCAAGAATCGTGGCAACGTTACTGGCAAGCTGGCTGAATCGATTCGCGTCGAACACATCCGCAGGCAGCACCGTCACCACCGTCCATCCGTTGGCCGAAAGCGCATTAGCCCGGGCGGAGTCGCGCGCGTAGTCCTGATGCTCGGCTGCGCTGTCGTACTCAACGATCAGCTTCTTTTCCGGCCACACCAGATCGCCGTACCGATGAGCGCCCTTCAAGGTCTGAGCGCGAAACACATCCCCTACCTGAATCGAAAGCTTCGGGTTCAGAACAGGCTTCGGCAACGCAAACCCACCCAATTCAACCGGCAGGCTCAACAGCAGTGCCAGAATGGTTTCCATGGGAGACCACGAGTTCCATACGGCGAAATCCAGTGCCATGCTCAGCTTGCGCCTGCCGTGCATGTGGAAGGCGCGGCTTTCAACCTGCCGAAACAGCTCCTCCGACGCCAATGCATATCCGCGCCTCCAAAATCCCTTCGCAGTCGTGGGCGAAAGCGCATAGCGACCGCCGAATTCGCTCACCAGCAGCACCAATTCCAGCAGCGAATAGCTATTCGCGAGTTGAAACACCACCAACTCCGGCGCAGAGACCAAAACTCCCTCGCCCAGATCAACGAAGGAACTCTTCGGAAGCCGCTCGTTCCAAAGGTGGCAACGAATCCTCTTGCCGTTTCGGCGGTTCTTTTCGCTGCTTCCCAGAACGTGCAACGGCAACGGCAAACGCAAGCGCTCGGCCACAGCTACAGCATCGCCCGTGCGGAAAGCAGTCAGTTGCACCCAATCCACAGAGCCTCTGATCGGCGGTTTTGATGGATCGTTCAAGCTTTCGCCACGCCAAAGCGCAAGCGCTGTCTGATGAGAAACGACCACGACCTCTGCGCCCATCAGCGGAACCTGCTTAGCCGCGACCGCAGCCCCTCACGACGCCGCCCGTTTGCCGCATACCGAAATGCTGCCATGTTGTCTCCTCTCATAGTCTGATTTTAGACTATAATTAGTACCATAGTTTAGGGCGAAAAGGAGAGATGTGTGGCGACCTACACAATCGGATTAGCCGAGGCAAAGAAGCACTTTTCTAAGATCACCGCCGAAGTGAACCGCACGGGAAAGTCCGTGACCGTCCTCAAGAACAACAGGCCCTGGGTGATTATCCATCCCGCTGCCTGCTCCCCAACGGATGGCGAAGGGTCCGACGTGGCCGTTGATCTGCTGGAAAGTATCGAGTACAGCGTCGCGCGCCTGAGCGACCCGGACAAAGAGTAGTCGCGGCATCCCCCCTGAACGCAGAGGGACGGCCGGTCGAGTCCAGCCGTCCCTCATTTTGGCAGGTAGGGAGCTCGTCGGCGCACGAGCTCAACGATACCCAGGGTTGCCCCCACAGCCGTTAGAGCCGGGCCACCACGCCGCTGATCAGCTCCCAAATGCGCCCGGCAGCCACGTTCGCCGCCGCCACCACGTCGTCGATGCTCAGGGGCTCATCGCACACCCCCGCCGCGGGATTGCTGATCAGGCTGGCCCCGAGCACCTCCATACCCAGCTGGTTCGCGGCGATGACCTCCTGCACCGTGCTCATGCCCACCGCATGGGCACCCCACGCGCGGAATGCGCGGATCTCGGCCGGGGTCTCGAAGCTGGGGCCCAGGTCCCCCACGTACACGCCCTCATGCACGCCAAGCCCCTGGCTTCGGGCCACCTGCTTCGCCAGATCGCGCAGGACCGGAGAGTAGGCATGGGTCATGTCGAAGAAGCGAGGGCCGAAGCCGTTTTCGGGGCCGATGATGGGGTTCATCATCTGGAAGTTGATGTGGTCCGAGATCAGCATCACGTCCCCCACCTGGTACGCAGGGTCAATACCTCCCGCCGCGTTGGTCACCACCAGGGTCTTGGCCCCCAGCTGGTTCATAACGTACACGGGAAAGGCAATCTGCTGAGCGCTGTTGCCCTCGTAGGCGTGCAGACGCCCCTGCATGCAGATTACGGAACGGCCGGAAAGCGTTCCCAGGATGAAGCGCCCGGCATGCCCCTGCACCGTGGACGGAACCATGTGAGGCACCTGGCCGTAGGGAATCACCACCGCGTCTTGGATGCCGGCGGCCATTTGGCCCATGCCGCTTCCCAAGATCACCGCCACCTGAGGCTCGAAGCCCGGGGCAAAACCCTGCACCGCCTCCACGGCCTCCTGCACGTTTTCCCTGGTGATGACCTGCTCCATGATGCCTCCGATCCCCATACGCCAGTGCCGGAGCCAAAAGCCGGCGCCCGCCGCGCGTCCTATCTGCCTGGTCTGGGGTAATGGTACCGCACCTGGCCTCGGCCGGGGCAGGGCCAGGGGCAAAAGGACCAAAGAGGCAAAAGGACCAAAGGGACGAAAGGAAGCGACGCCTACTCGGCCCAGTAGTCGGTGGGCTGGTACTTCTTCACCAGCTCAAGGCGCAAAGCCTCGATGGTGGAGCAGTTGGCGATAACCGTGACCGGCTCGCCCAGGGCCGCGATCTGGGCAACCAGGGCGGCGTAATCCGTCTGCACGCTCATGCGAGCAGGGTCGACTCCGGCGCGCTGCAAGCGGTCCGCCATGTCCTGATGGCAGGGCCCGCCCACGATCACCCGGGTCTGGGGGGTGATCAGCTTTTCCCAGCGCACGTCCTGGATCCATTCGGTGGAAAGGCCGTCCATGATTTCCTTGCCCAGCAAGCAGACTAGGTTGCGGGGCAGCTCCTCTTCAGAGACCAGCATGTTGATGAGCTGGTTGCATCCGGCGGTGTTCTTCATGAGCAGCAGGCGGGTCTGGGTGCCCTCCACGTCAAAGATCTCGAACCGGTGCGCCGCATGGGTGAAGTGGCCCAGGGCCTCTACGACCTGCTCCTGGGGCACCCCCAAGGTGACCAGCCCGGCAAAGGCGGCCACTGCGTTGTAGATGTCGTAGCCGGCGCGCACGTTCACCGGCAGCTGCACTTCGCGCTCGTGAACCCGCAGGGTCAGCGTGCAGCTCTTCTCCTGCTTGTCCGACACGCTGATCACCGCCACGTCGGCTCGGCGATGCGAGTACCCGCAGGCAGGGCAGGAAAACTCTCCCAGATGGGCAAAGCTGCGCCGGCCAAAGTCCAGCGGCGCTCCGCACTCCACGCAATCCACCTGCTCGTCGAAGTCCGCCACGCCATCCTCATAGGGCGCGCACTCCATTCCGAACCACACCACCTTGTTAGGCACGGCCCGGGCAATGGACGCAGTCACCTGGCAGTCGGCGTCCAGCACCAGGGTGGTATCCGGAGACGACTTGATGGCCTGGATGATGTAGTCACGGGCCGTGGTCCACGTGGGATAGCGGTCCACCTGGTCCCTGTAAAGGTTCGTCACCACCAGGACCTGGGGCAACGTTGCCGGTAGCAGGCGCTTGGTGGCCCCTTCGTCGCTTTCGATCACGGCCCAATCGCTCTTGCGCTGCCCCGTCAGGGTGCTGTCCAGACACAGGGTGGTGGCAATGCCCTGGGCCAGATTGGTGCTGGAGGGGTCGTAGGCAGCGGACCCGTAGGCATTGATGATGGCCTGCTGCACCATGTGGGTGGTGGTGGTCTTGCCGTTGGTGCCGGTAATCACGATGGTCTTGTGACCCTGGCTCAGGTTTCGGATCAGGTCCGGATCCACCTTCAGCGCCAGCTTCCCCGGCAGCGCACGGGCAGTCCGGCCCAGGGCGCGCATAACGCCGTAGGTTGCCTGGCACAGGGCGATTGCCGCGGTGGTCTTCACGCTCATGGGTCCTCCTGCAACGGGTGCGCCAAAGATGCCGCAGGCTCAGGTCCAGCCAGGACCCGCTCAGCAGCAACGGGCGAAAGGTTCGGGATAAACTGTCAACCCGCCTAGTGTAGGCCCAAAGCCCCGGGATTGCGGGGAAATCTGCCCTATCTCCACAACAGGGCGGCAGATTCGCACCCCGAGTCGTGGCAGCGGGCCGTCCTTCAGCAGCGCAGCCTCCTCGGACCCGCCCCCGATCGATCGGCGGGCGAAAGGGCCGCCAGCCCCCGCTCCCCTGCTTCCGCTGCGTCTACTCCAGCTCCTGAGCCACCTTGCCCGCGCCGACGGTGCGCAGCAGCGTCAGCAGCATGTCCGCCGTAGAGGTGCGACGGTTTTCCCGTGCCACGGTAACTGCGGCGGCAAGCTGGTTGATGCTGAACATGCGGTACACGTCCAGCAGCGCCCGCAACTCCCGGTTCCAGCCGTTGCGCACCAGCAGGTCAAGCAGGCGATCTTTTTCGTCCAGATCCCGAAAGCCCAGATGAGGAGCCATCACCCGCACGGAATCCGGGTCGGTCTTGCACATATCCCCATGCCACAGCCACACCAGCCCCTTGGCGGAAACGGGCACGTCACGCTTGGACGATCCGGCCACCACCGTCACGTGGCGACCCGTCCAGTGGGCGCTCACCCCGGGAAGGGGGTCGTGGTCCGGGCAGAGCATCCATGCGTACAGGTCCTGGCAGTCGGGGCGATGCGCCGCCGCCTCCAGCAGCCCACGCCAGTCGGCCTTGGGCAGCAGCTCCTGATTGACCAGCACCCGCACCATATGCCCGGTGGCTTCCCCGTCCAGGGCGTTAGCGTACCTGGGGCGATCGGCCCCGTAGGCTTCCTTGCGGGCTTTGCGCAGCTCAGGGGTGTTGTTGACCAGGGGCACCGTAGCGCAGCGGCCGTCAAGGCGCGCGCCGTGGCGGATCAGCGTGCTGACTGCCGCGGCGTGGCCATGGCAAAGGGCAGCGCACAAGGCGCCGGAAGCGTACTCCACGGCCCCCACCAAGTCGAGAAGATCGTCGATCTTGCCCGCGTCGCCAGCCGCGGCCTGCTCCTCAAGCTGCTCCACCAGGAAGGACTCCCAGGACTCGTCCACGCCGAAGGCCTCCACGAAGGGACGCAGGGCCTGAAGGTCGCCGTCTTCCATGGCCTGGAGCATGAGCTCCTCCCCGTAGTCGGCGGCGCGAACCACCTCAAGACGGCCTTCGTCCCACGCCGCAAGGGCGCTGTCCGCCCCGTCCTGACCCGCGTCCGCAGCAGCGCGCAGCAG
>JAQXGX010000106.1 GCA_029006935.1 Eggerthellales bacterium
AATCTCCTGTGCCGCAAGCGCGCCTTCAAGCGCCCACGGCACAGGAGGCAGCCCTGCCCTCTGCAAGAAAAGCAGAGCTGCTCTCCCTGTCTGGCTCAAACTAAAATCCGCGTCTGGAGCGATCGTCTCTAGACCTTAGTCCCCGAGCTCCGTGCATGGACGAAAGCTCCGACCGCCACAACGTGCCTACGAGCCCAAAACCCTTGCCCATGCGCTACTTAGAGCCGCCCAAAGGAATGAACATGGTCTCCGGGCTGCCGTCCCATTTTTCCTTTGCACCGATGATGGCGTTGTGAAGCGCCTGGGCACGCGGCGTGATGAGCTGCGCAGCAAAGCCCAGCTCCTTGCGCATGTCGCATACCATGAAGGAGGCCTTGCCGGCGTTCTTCTTGATGGCCTCAACGTCAGCGCCCGTTGCCTTGGCCTTTTCAATGGCGTTGGCCATGTCGGGGTAACCCACGGTGATGACGGGAATCTTCAGGAACTCGCACGCATCCTGCGCTTCCTCAAGGTCTTCGACGAAGATGTGGATATGATTGAATCCGGGCACGCCTTCCGTGTTGATCTCGCTGAACATGGTGGGCACCTTAAAGGGCGCAGGCTCCACGACCTCAACGGTGTGACTGCCCCAGGCGCCGTAGGCCGCATGGAATTCCAGGCCCTTGCAGTCAACCTCTTCTCCGTAGAAAAGAAGCTTGGAGAAGGTGTTGGTGGTGTAGAAGAACGGACCGGAACCGAAGATACGGTTGTGGTCGATCATGAACTTCTTCCAATCCTGCGCGTAAAAGCCCAGCATATGGACCCAGTCGCGTCCCTTGAAGTAGTCCGTGTAGTCCTTGGTGAGTACTCCGCTCATCGGAGGCCTCCTTTCTTTTGAAAGCCCACGGCTTTCGCAACGTGCTTGATTCGGTGCTTAGTCCAGCTGCTTGGCGGTGGTCAGGGCAAACTTGCCGCCATCCAAGATAAGGTCGCAGCCGGTCAGGTAATCATGGCCAGGCTCGAGCAGGTGGACAATGAAATCCGCCATCTCGTTCGCGTCTCCCAGCCGCCCCAAGGCAGTGCCCCGGGCAATGCCAGCAACAACTTCGTCGGGGGACTCGCGCAGCATGGGCGTGTCGAAGGCGCCTGGTGCCACGGAGAAGATCTGGCAGCCCTTTCGCCCAAAGCGCAGGGTGTTTGCCCTGGTGTAGTACTGGGTGAAGGTCTTGGAGATGGGATAGTACAGATAGTCTTCGCCCATGTGCCTCATGGCTTCGGGGACCTGGCGGTTCTGGATGGCCGCCTTGACCTTTAGGAAGAAATCGGGATCGTTAGGCTCGTCCCAGATGGCCTTTTCCTCTGCGGTAGGCTGCACGAAGTATCCCGTGATGGACGAAAAGTTCACCAGGCGTGCGCCCTGCTCCAGGTAGGGGAAGAAGGCTTCGACAAAGTTCACCGTTCCCACCATGTTGACCCCGATTATGAGGTCGGGACCGCCCGCATCCACGCCGGCAGCGTTGAGCACGTTGCCCAGGGGCGCGATGCCGGCAGCATAGGCGGCGAATTCATCTAGCGAGGCGCGATTGGAGATGTCGACGGTCTTGCCGTAGGCTTCGACCCCCGCTTCTTCCAGTTTGGCGACGGCATCTGCCAGGCGCTTTTCGTTACGCCCGCCGACCAGCACCGGTCCGAACCTGCCAAGGGCCATGGCCGTGGCAAGGCCCATTCCCGAGGTCCCGCCGGCAACTACTTGTAGCTTTTTCATGTGTGCCTCTTTCTGCTGGGGAGCCCGGTTGAGGAATCCGAGCTCCCCGCGTTGTCGTGCCAACCCGCCTAGCACTTCACTCCCGCCAGGCAAGGCTGCTGTTGGGCAATGGTGCCGGGCCTAGGCCTCGACTTCCTCAGGAGTGGGTTTCTTCAACAGGAAGGTGATCAGCAGCAGGATGATCCAAGCAACCAGGGCCACGATCATACACATGCGCATGCCGCCAGCCGGGTCAACGGCCAGGATAAGGGTGAACACGGCCATGCCGATGCCGGCGCCCAGGTTCTGGCCCAGCTGAATGGTGGAGTTGCCGATGGTACGCTCCTTGGCGGTGAGCATGATCTGCGGTGCTGCAGACTGGGTGACCTGCTGCTGCGAGTTGAAGATGCCCGCCGCGAACATGAGGACGTAGATGACCCACACGGGCACGCCGGGAACCAGGAACAGCACGAAACAGCCCATGACGATTACGCGCATTACGTTGCCGATGGTCATAACGGTCTTGGCGGTACCGGCCTTGGCGATCATCTTGCCAAAGATCGGACCGAGCACCAGGCCGAGGACGGCCATGAGGGCAGAGGCAAGGCCAGCTGCCGTTGCGGGGCCCAGGGTGGTGCAGATGGGATCGTCGGTAAGGGTGCGCATGATGAAGCCGGCAATGAAGAAGACGATGGTCATCGCACCGAAGTTATGCAGGAAGTTTGCTGCGGTGAGCACCAGCACGTTGCGGTTCTTGAGGGTTTCCATGGGAATAATGGCCTCGTTGCCCTTCTTCTTAATGTTCAGGGCAAGCAGCACCAGGAAGACCACGGCAATGATCAGCAGAGCGGTGTTGAGCGGCGTGCCGAACTTGACGTAGCTCGTGCCCATGGACAGGCCTACGATGAGGGCGGCGAAGGCAATCATGACGCAGACGGCGCCAAAGCCATCGAACTTCTTGCCCTCGCTGGCCATGTCGGCGACCTCTTCCTTCTTGACGCTGACGCCGAAGAAGGTGACCAGCGCGCCAGCAACAAGAACGACCACGCAGATCCACGTCCACACGCGCCATCCAAGGGAGTCGATCACGAAGCCGGCAACGATGGGGCCGACCAGCGTGGCGGCGGACATGACGGTGCCCACCAGGCCCAGGTAGAAGCCGGCCTTCTTGCGGTCGTAGACGTCACGGATGATGGTAAAGCCCACGCCGAACACAGCCGCGCTCACCATTCCCCAGAAGACGTTGGCGACCACGATCATCATCATGTTGGTAGCCAAGGCGCGGACAAGCAGCACGCAGGCGCCGCCAGCCAAGCCGATGGTGCACAGGATGCGCTTGAGATGCGGGTTTCGAGCGGCAATAAAGCCGAAGACGGGCATAAGCGCCACGGACAAGACGCTGGAAATGCTCTGTGCCAGACCGTAGATGTCCATGCCACCGATCTCTGCCGCAGCAGCGGGCAGGACGGTCGCGTTGGATGTGGAGATGAGCAGGTTGGCGATGATGCCGCAGTACACGCCGATGACGGTGAGCAGCTTCTTGGACTCCGGCGCCCTCATGAAGGCATTGGTCTGTTCGACTTGAGCCGGTTTGTTTTCAGACATTGTTTCTCCTTTGATCAGAGTTCCTCTTTCGCTTCTGGATTGTCAGACGCTAGTATTAGAGGAAGCCTTGCGATACAGGCTTAACGTGGCGGGGCCCGGTTTGGACGGTGGGGTCCCGCCTTTCTTTTTCGTTCAGATGGCTAGGCTAGCTCGCCTCCGTCGACCACCAGATGCTGGCCGTTCATGAAGCTCGAAGCGTCACTTGCCAGGTAGAGCACGGCGTTAGCGCAGTCGTCCACGTTGCCGTAGCGTCCCACGGGAATCTTGGCGATGGTGGCGTTGATGTAGGACTCCATCTTGGTGGCGCCATGGGTCATGTCCGTGTCGATGAAGCCCGGATACAACGTGTTCACGCGCACGCCCTTGGGGCCCAGCAGCTTTCCCCACTTCTGGGTAAGCGAGCGGATGGCTCCCTTCGTGGCGGTGTAGGCAGTAGAGCCTGCGGCGTGCCAGGAGGCCAGGGACCCGATGGGGATGATGGCGCCCACGCCGTTCTTGGAGCACTCCTCCCAGCCGTACTTGACCATGAAGAAAACGCTGTCAAGGTTAACGGCCATGATCTTGCGCCAGTTTTCGGTGTCGAAGGCATCCTCCATGCTGCGCTCGGAAAGACCCGAGATACCCGCGGCAAGCACCATGATGTCCAGACGGCCGAAGGCAGCAACGCAGCTTTCGACAGCGGCCTTGCAGGCCTCTTCGCTCGATACGTCACAGGCGAAGTAGGCAGCCTGGCCACCAGCAGCTTCAATCTCCTCGACGGCCTGCTTGAGCTTTTCTTCTCGACGCGCCACCAGAAAGACCTTCGCACCATGGGAAGCCAGAATCTTGGCGCTCTGGTTTCCGATGCCGTGCGAGCTGGCACCCGTGATGAGCGCCACGCGGCCGGTGAGGTCGTAGTAATCCTTCTCCAACATGTTCTCTCCTCCCGAAAAAAGGAAGCCCGCCCGCTCTGCAGACGGGCCCCTCAACCCAAAAACTTGCTATCAGGGCCAAAAGGCCCTGATAAAGCCTACTTTCCGCCCATCAGGGCAGCCATGGGAATAAGCGCAGGAGTGTCCGCCCCGGCGTTCTGGTGAAGGGCCTTGACGCCCTGCCACAGCTGCTCTATGGGAGCGTTGCACTCGATGAAGCAGCCCAGCTGCTCCCGTGCGTCGAAGTAGACCACCTTCAGGCCCTGGCCGGATACCATCTCCATGGCAACCTCAACGCCTGCAGCGGTGAACTCCTCCACGACCTTGTCGACGTCGTCAGCCCAGATGCACACATGGTGCAGACCGTAGCCGTTGTCCTTGTAGACGTCGGGCTCGTCGGTGGTCACCTGGATGAGCTCGATCTGCACATCGTTCAGGTGGCCCAGGGCGCAGCGGCTACGCATGCCAGAGTCCTGGCCACGGTACTTGAGCACGGCAGGCTCGGACACGCCCAGGTCCACGAAGGGGCCGGCGCCCAGCAGCGAGCTGAAGTTCTCGGCAGACTCCTCCAGGTCCTTCACGTGGTAGCCCAGCTGCTTGATTCCATACTTGTTCAGCAGTTCCTTCATTTCGTTCTCCCTTCCCGGCAGGCCGACTGGCAGCACCGCGCCGCCAGCATGCTCGCTGCAGGGTCGATGCTCTTGTTACGCTCTAAAGGGCGGCAGGCGGCTTGGGTGCTGCGGGAGCAGCAGGCGCGGCAGGTGCGGCAGGCGCTGCCGGAGCGGCAACGTTGGCGGCGTCGAGCTTTGCCTGGTCGGCATCGAAATCGACCTTCTCCATGGTGAGGGCGGCACCGCACTGCTCGCACACCTTGGCGATGGGCTTGTTGTTCTTGCCGCAGGCGGGGCACACGTTCATCTTGATCTCTGCAGGCCTAAAGCACATATCCTTCAATCTCCTCTTCTTCGCAGCGCCTTCGCGCTGGTGGCTTTGGCGCCGCAGCCGCTGCCGCGGCCTTCGAGCGCTCTGATCTGAAATGGGGGGCTGCCCCTATGCCCGGGATCGCGAAGGCGGGGCAGCCCTGCCCGTAGGGCACGCGGCGAAGGGCTTCGGTCAGGGAACGCCTTCGCCGGTGCCGGAAATCATCTAGCGTTACGCCAGGGCAATGTCGGGCAGGCCCTGGTCCTTGTCCTTGGTGGACACCTTCATGGTCACGGCCTTGCCGTCCTTTTCGATGGTGACGTCGAAGTCGGCCTCGGGCAGGTCCCTCAGCCAGAAGTCGCCCCAGTCGTCCGTGACGGTTTCGAAGCTGCCTTCGTCGCACACTGCGGTGACCTTGGCGCTGGAAACGATCTCCTGAGCCTGCGGGTCAAACACGGTGGCGGCGATGAACTTCTTGGGCAGTCCCTTGTAGAAGACGCGCGGCTGGGTGCCCCACTCGGGGTGCAGGACCTCTGCGCCCTCAAGGTCAAGCTGGTCTTCTTCGCCAAACAGAATGACGTCCACATGGCAGTTGTCCACGCAACGGGGCACACGAATGGGGGAATCCGCGTCGTCAAGCAGATGCGCGCAGCCGGTGCATTTCTGCGGGATATTGAGGGCGTCGTTCCAGTACACGGCATGGTAGGGGCAGGCCTCCATGATCTGACGCTGGCCCTTGGCCTTGACGGGGTCGATGATGACCAGGCCGTCTTCGCGACGGTAGACCGCTCCATCCTTGGCGGCAGCCATGCAGGGAGCGTTGCCGCAGTGGTTGCACATGGTGGGCATGTAGCTGACCTTGACGTGGCTGTGGGCACCGCGCTCGGTTTGCTTGAGCTTCAGCCAGAAGTGGCCGATCTCGGGCTGGGCTTCGGAGTAGGGCATCCAAGCCTGCTCGCAGTGCTCGTCCTTGCAGCCGATCTGGCAGTCGTGGCAGCCCACGCACTTGGTCATATCAATAAGAAATGCCTTCATTGCTATCTCCTTCCCGGTCTACTCGACGACCCAGGACTTGTAGTTGATGCCAATGGCCGGGTCGTAGTCACGGGCGAAGGCCTCGGGGTAGTCGGCCTTCCACTGGTCGTACTCTTCCATGGTGAGCTTCTGCGCCTCCAGCAGGTAGCCGGTGACGGCGAAGCCCTTGCAGTGCTTGGAGACCTGGCCGGTGGGGCTGATCAGGTTGATGGCGCCGCCGCGGTCGATGTGCGGGGCGATCGGGTCGACGCGGGAGCCCTTGTTCACGACCACGGAGCCCGGGGTGACGCGCTCGGAAATGATGGCCGCAGTCAGGACGGTGCCGCGCTCGTTGAAGAGCTTGACGATGTCGCCAGCCTCGATGCCGCGCGCATCGGCATCGACCTTGTTCATCCACACGGGCTCGTACAGGTAGCCATCAAAGCCCTTGACCTTGCAGGTCTCGATCTCGCGGAACCACTTGATGTCGTCGCCCTGGACGTGCACACGGAAGCGGGCGGGGTTGGCGGTGACCAGCAGCGGATACTTCTTGCAGCGCTCGCCCCACAGGCTCTCGTCGTGGGTCCAGCCTTCCTCGGCGGGGCCTCCGGTAATCCAGCGGGCCATGGGCTGGCGCTCCTTGTCGTCGGGGAAGTTGTCGGCCAGAGCCTGGGACCAGAACTCGATCTTGCCGGTGGGGGTGTCCAGCGGGTTGGCCTCCGGGTCCTCGTAGAAGGGACGCATGCCGGGAGGCAGCTGTGCCCAGTTTTCGGCAAGCTTGGGGAAGTAGTAGCCCTTTTCGCTGAACTCTTCCCAGGTGGTCTCCTCAGTCAGACGGGACTGCTCGAAGCCGTACTTGATCCACTCGTCCTGGCTCATGCCCAGGTCGATCTGCTCGCGGATGCCAAAGCGCTCGCCCAGCATGCAGGCGATCTCGAAGTCGGAGTAGGATTCGCCCACTCGATCGCACGCCGGCGGGGTAAGGCCGCAGTGCGGCTGGGCAACTATCATGCTCGAGCCCATGGAGTCGTTGTCCTCCACGCAGGTGGTAACGGGAAGCACCAGGTCGGCGAAGAGAGAGTCGTTTTCCAGCCACTGATGGTTGGTAACGAAGAACTCGACCTCGTCGGTGCGGATGGCGTCCTGATAGCGGAAGCCGCCGTCCCAGCAATTCATGTTGCAGGGCTTTTCGGACCACAGCATGTGGACCTTGTTGAT
>JAQXGX010000107.1 GCA_029006935.1 Eggerthellales bacterium
GGACCTTGCGGCCCTTGTCGGTAAACTTATCGAAAGACATTAAGCCTCCAATCTGGGGCTGACTATGAGTATCGGCTCATTTTAGCACTCATGGTCTGGGAGTGCCAGGCTGCACATACACCCCACACAGGCGGCAGAGGGCGAAAGCCGGGCGTGTTTTCCCTGTTGAGACAACGGGGCCGCGCATCCCGTCCCGGACGCAAAAAAGGCTTCGCCGTGAATCACGACGAAGCCTTTGAGAGCGTTATGGTGCAGCGTATTGCCGCAGATCGCGCAGACTAGTGGCCAGCGGGGCCGTTCAGCTTGCGATCCACCAGCTTCTGAGCCATTTCAGCCTGGACCTTGTTGATGGGCTTGCGACCGTTGCGCGCGTTGTAGATCAGGAAGGTCATGCAACCGCAAACGAACAGACCGCACACCGCCAGCAGGAAGGAACCCAGGTGAACCATGCCGGCAGCAGCATGAGCGCCGCCCAGGGCAAGGTCAACGCCCACGTTGTACATGTTCAGACCGCAGAAGGGGATCATGACGGCAAAGCCTTCGCCGAAGATGTTCACCAGCATGGAGGACAGGCCGCAGGGAGCGAAGATGGCGCCGCACATCCAGGCAAACATCAGGACATGCACGTGCTGGGCCTTACCGGGCAGCACGGCCTTTTCGATCTCCCACACGATCTGGAAGATGGCGCACAGGATGCCGCCCATCAGGAACGCCAGCGGGAAGATGGTGGCGCTCGTGTTCTTTTCAGCCACGAACAGGGGGTCGGCGTTCAGCCCGGTCATCTGGCAGATGTAGCCAAAGAGGATACACACGATGGCGCCCACGGCGTTGAACCAGATTACCAGCCAGCCCATGTTCCAGATGCACTTACCCAGGCTTTCGCCCTTGGTCCAGGGACCCACGGCCTTCATGCCCACGGCCATGGAGAAGCCGGAGAAGGGCAGGTAGGAACCGAAGTCAGCCCATTCACCCAGGATCTGGTACACGGCAAAGCCGCCCAGCAGAAAGCCGATCACGCCCATGGAGACCAGGGTCGCACCGCCGATGAAGAACTCCATGGGGGTGCCGGTGAGCATCACCGTCCATACTGCAAGAATAGCCTGAGCTGCCAGGGCCAGCGTTCCGCCCACCAGGAAGCTCAGGATAGTCTTCTTCCAAGGTTGCATTTATTTCCTCCTCGCAATTATTAGTACGCGCCAAACGCACGCATTCACGCGAGGGTGAAGTATGGTGCAACCCCTACTGTGCCGTACAGCATTAAAACCGTCTGCGGCAGTATGAATCCCTTCACGCAGAAAGGACTATTTCCCAGATCAGAGTATGACTAGCCACCCGATGGTCATCCGGGAATCAAATTATGCGGCCCTCCGGGCATGGGAGCCTGGAGGGCCAATAGAAAGGCAGGGTTTCGGTTGCGACCTCTTCGCCCTAGACTGCTTTGCCCCTTTACGCTTCCTCGCGCATATGGGGGAACAGCAGCACGTCGCGGATGGAGGCGGAGTCGGTGAGCAGCATGACCATGCGGTCGATGCCGATTCCCACGCCGCCCGCCGGGGGCATGCCGTACTCCAGGGCGCGGATGTAGTCGGCGTCGAAGCCCATGGCCTCGTCGTCACCCATGTCCTTGGCGGCCAGCTGGGCGCGGAAGCGCTCGGCCTGGTCCACCGGGTCGTTGAGCTCGGTGAAGGCGTTGGCGTACTCATGCCCGCAGATGAACAGCTCGAAGCGGTCGGTCAGGTCGGGATCGGAGGGCTTCCTCTTGGCCAGGGGGCTGATCTCCACCGGGTGGTCGATGACAAAGGTGGGCTGGATGATCTTCTCCTCGGCCACGGCCTCGAAGATCTCGGCGATCAGCTTGCCCTTGCCCCAGCCGTCCTCGGCGTGCCCGCCGTTGGCCTCCAGGATGGCGACCAGCTCCTCGCGGGTGCGCTGGAAGCTGACCTCCTCGCCGGCTCCCTCGGATGCCAGCTCGGCCATGGTGCGACGGGGCCAGTCGCCAGACAGGTCCAGCTCATGCCCCTGGTAGGTGACCTGCAGGGTCCCGCAGGCGGCCATGGCGGCGGCCTGGAAGCAGCCCTGGGTCAGGTCCATCATGTCGGTCAGGTCGCCGAAGGCCTGGTAGGCCTCCATGGTGGTGAACTCGGGGTTGTGGGTCTGGTCCATGCCTTCGTTGCGGAACTGGCGGCCGATCTCGAACACGCGCTCGAAGCCG
>JAQXGX010000108.1 GCA_029006935.1 Eggerthellales bacterium
CCGCGTAGCGGGCCGTCACAATGACCCTGCGGATGGTGGCACAGGCCACGTCCTCCCCCTGCTCCGCACGCAGGGACAACATGCGCACCAGAAGCGCGGCGCTGTCCGGGTGCACGAAATCAGCATCCTTTCCCTGCTGGAAGTATTCCAAGGCGCTGGAATCGGTGTAGTCGCTTCCCAGATACACCTTGCAGGCGGCAACCCGATCGCAGAACATCTCCACGATGTAGCGGGTGGGCATGGGTTTTCCCACCCAGCGGGGATCGCCGAGACCCGCCAGGTCCATCCAGTCTTCGAAGTGGTGCCGGTTTCGCCCCTTGTGATGGCACCATGCCTCGGATACACCCCGCACCCTACGCTCCACCGCATTGGGGCTGCGCACCCCGGTATAGAAGCGAGCGCCGGTCATGAACTCCGTGGGAGTGTACTTGGAAAGATCGTGAAGCAGGCCCTGCTTGTACAGTCCCACCTTGAAGCAGTGGACCATGACCAGCATCTTGTGCTTGGTGATGGTGCGAAGATGCCCCCAGGCCTTCGCCCATGTGGGGGGATAGTCAGCCAGGTCGTTGGACTCATCGGAAAAGCGCTGCTTCCCCATGGGCTACATCAGCCCCTCGAAGGGAAGACGCATCTCCGCGAAGTCAGGAGAGCCGCTTTCCGTCTTGCTGATCCAGAAGCTGGTGCCGTCTTCCATCTGGAACTCTATGTACAGCACCCCTGCAAGCACCTGGGCAGATACCGGCTTCAGCAGATGACCCGAGGCGATGGTGACCACCTTGGCCCCTCCCAGCTCGCGGGTGCCCCGCAGATCCTCCACGGTCTTCAGATACCCTTCCTTGGGAAGCTGGTATCCCGGAACAAGGGAATAGCAGATGTTGGTCGCGGTCTGATCCTTGGGAGTCACGGTCCCGTCGTCATTGACCTGGAAGGTGAAGTCGCAGGAAAAGCCGCTTCCCAGCAGGTAGCTGCGAAGGTTCGCGCGCACGGTCAACGTATTGTCCTTGACGGAGTGTACGTTGGCGAAGGGGTTCTGCCCGCAGGACGGGTCGAAGAGACTCTGATAGTCAAGAACGGGCTGAAGATTGTTTTCGCCCAGAAGGTACAGCGAGTTCACCAGATCCACGTCCATGGCGTTCACACACTCAAGGTCCAGCAGGCTCTTGCCGTTGGAGGTGGTGACCAGGTTGGCGATAAGGCTGTACCACGGGTCGTCCTTCGGAGCCTTTTCCACCAGGACCACCTTGCCGTTCACCATTACCTTGAGGCTGGTAAAGGCCTCATCGGTGCTTTCCGTCGAAATCTCCAGCTTGTCCGCATGTCCGTCACCGGTTACGTCGTACTTGGCGTAGGTATGGTCAACGGTGAGCTCCTTCACAAAGGCCTCCGCAGAGCCCTTGGCAGCATCCGAACCATCGTCTTCGCTGACCGCCTGATCCTTCTGGGCGTTCTGCGGGGCAGCGTCGTTCGCATCAGCCTGATCCTGAGGCTGCTCGGACTCCTGGGTGCATCCCGCACACGCCAGGGCAACCACCACGGCAAGAAGCGCCGCCATAAGCTGGAGCACCTTGGTCTTCGCCATGCCCTGAGGGATGATTCCGCTATTTTTCATAACCACGTTCTCTTTCCTTGGACCCTAGCGGGCCTTGTTCTTCAGCTGTGCCTTGAAGGCACCGGTTTGCTCAAGCTCTAGAAGCAACCCCTGGCAGCCGGCCAGGACGTCGTCGTAGGTAGCCTGGAAGTCCCCGGTGTACCAGGGATCGGCCACGTCGCGACTGCTTCCCGTGAACTCGAGCATCTTCCGCAGCTTCCCATGGGCGCTCGCGGGAAGCATGCGCCGAAGGTTGCTCATGTTCGCACGGTCCATGCCCACGATAAGATCCCAGTCATCGGCCTCGGACGAGCGGATCCGCCGAGCCCGGTGATTACCGCAGGGCACTCCCTGCTTTTTCAGCATGCGCGCCGTGCCGGGATGGACGCCGTTTCCGATCTCCTCCCTGCTGGTGGCAGCAGAATCGATAAGAAAGCAATCCTGCAGTCCCTGCTCATGCACCAGATGCTCCAGCACGTACTGAGCCATGGTGGAACGGCAGATGTTGCCGTGGCACACGAACAGCACTCGAATCATTTGCTCATCCTCCTGGACCGCGATCCCAAAAGCTTGTTCCCGGGAAACGATCGAATCATCATCGCTACTGGCCCGTAGCCGCGTAACGTGCTTCCGTTGCTTCCTTGACGGGGCGCCACCAGCCCTGATGCTCCCGGTACCACTGGATGGTCTGGGCCAGACCCTGGGAAAAATCGGTGTGCTTGGGCTGCCAACCCAGCTCAGTGCGAAGCTTGGTGGAGTCTATGGCATAACGCCGGTCGTGTCCCGGCCGGTCCCGCACCCAATCGAAGTCATCGGGCCCCGCTCCCATGGCTTCCAAGATAGCTCGAAGCACCTGGATGTTGCTACGTTCGCCATCAGCGCCGATCAGGTAGGTTTCCCCGATGCGCCCCTGGGTCAGGATGCACCATACCGCGGAGCTGTGATCTTCCGCATGGATCCAATCCCGCACGTTCAGGCCGTCACCGTAGAGCTTTGGCCGAATGCCGCACAGAAGGTTGGTGATCTGGCGGGGAATGAACTTTTCCACATGCTGGTACGGGCCGTAGTTGTTGGAGCAGTTGCTGATGGTAGCCCGCACCCCGAAGGTACGCACCCAGGCCCGAACCAGCATATCCGAGCTGGCCTTGGTAGAGCTGTACGGGCTGGAGGGGTTGTAGGGCGTGCTTTCCGTAAAACGTGAAGGGTCGTCCAGGGCAAGGTCGCCGTAGACTTCGTCCGTGGAAATATGGTGGAAGCGCACGTCATGCTTACGGCACGCCTGAAGCAGCACGTAGGTCCCCTGGACGTTGGTGCGCAAGAAAGGCGTGGGATCGTTTATGGAGTTGTCGTTATGGGACTCGGCGGCAAAGTGAACCACCGCATCCGTGTTCGCAACCAGCCGATCCACCAGCTCTTCGTCGCAGATGTTCCCGTGAACGAAAGCCAGCCGGGAATCCGGGATTCCCGCAAGGTTTTCGCGATTGCCGGCGTAGGTCAGCGCATCCAGCACGGTCACGTGGACCTGAGGCTGGTTCTTCACCACCCAGTGGACGAAATTGCTGCCGATGAATCCCGCGCCGCCGGTGACTACAATGTGGTTTGGGCAAAATACCTGGTCAGTCATTGATCCCCGCAACCCTAGATGTTGGAACGGTTCTGCACGCGACCCGCAGCAACGTTGTGCAGGTACTTACCATAGGAAGACTTCCCGTAGCGCCTGGCAGCATCCTGCAGGGTCTCAAGATCGATCCAGCCGTTGTTGAACGCGATTTCCTCAAGGCTGGCGATTTGAATACCCTGGTTCTGCTCCACCACACGCACATACTCCGTGGCGTTGAACAGGCTTTCTATGGTTCCCGTATCGAACCAGGCGCTGCCTCGGCGCAGCAGCTGCACGCCCAGGGAGCCGTCCTCCAGGTACCTGCGGTTCAAATCCGTGATCTCAAGCTCTCCGCGAGCGCTGGGGGTGACCTCCTTAGCCCATTCGACGGCACGATTGTCGTAGAAGTACAGGCCGGTCACCGCATAGTTGCTCTTGGGATGAGCAGGCTTTTCCTCCAAGGAAATGGCATTTCCCTGGTCGTCGAACTCGACCACGCCAAAGCGCTCGGGATCGCTGACGTAGTATCCGAACACCGTGGCACCATGCTCCCGAGCCGCGGCCTCCTTCAGCCGTTCGGTAAAACCGCCGCCATAGAAGATGTTGTCACCCAAGGTCAGGGCGACCCGATCGTTGCCGATGAACTCTTCGCCAATGATCAGAGCTTGGGCAAGGCCATCGGGGCTGGGCTGCTCAGCATACTCAAGGGAGATGCCGAACTGACTGCCATCCCCCAGAAGGCGCTTGAAGTTGGGCAGGTCCTGGGGAGTGGATATGACTAGGATCTGACGGATTCCCGCGAGCATCAGAATGCTCAGGGGATAGTAGATCATAGGCTTGTCGTAAACGGGGAGCAGTTGCTTGCTGGTCACCGTGGTGAGCGGATACAAGCGCGTACCCGACCCGCCGGCAAGGATTATTCCCTTCATGCCAAAATCCTTTCCCGCAGGAAGCTGGCGCACATATGGCGCCAATGCACAATTAAATATGTATTGTACCCCATGGTCACCTTGGGGGTTTCTTGCGAAGGTCTCAGATATGGGGAGCGGAACGCTTGAGAGCGGGAACTCAGTTTTTCAGAGGCAATAACAAAGCCGATCTTGAGGCCCGTTCAAGATCGGCTTCTTGATATCCAACGTCACCATTGAGGTGACGGAGTGACTGATTTAGTCACTCAAAATACCGTTGGAACCACTATATCAGACCGTTAACCGCCGATACAGCAGTTTTCAAAACATTGTTTCATTCAACACAAGCTCAGGTTCGAGCCTGCGAGCCACGAACCCGTGCACCCCTAGGAGCTCTTCCCCTTGTCCAAGGGAATCACCAAGCCTTCCCGCAGGGCCTTGCGCAGGTCGAAGCGGCGGATGTCGTCGAACATATCCACATCCCGCAGGCTGGCGTTGATCTGCTTGCAAGCCGCTTCGCACAAGGGCTCACCGTCGCAGCCGAGCACCTGCACCGGACCGCAGGCCCCTTCGGGCGATGCGGTAAGGCAGATTCCCGCATCGGCGTGCTTTCCCACCACCAGCTCAGCCACCGCAGAAGCCTCCTGGGCGTAAGCGGCAAGGTAGGTCACCACACCAAAGGATGCCAGCACCTCGGCCACAACACGGCACAGGGGAAGATCCGCTTCCCCTCGCTCCCCCGCCAGAATCACGGACGGATCGTTACAGGCAATCAGCAGGTACTGGCCCAGCGCCTGGGCGAAAGCGCCCAGGGTATGACGGTTCAGCAGGGCGGGACCCGGTCCCCAGGGAGCATCAAGAACTCCTTCGCAAAGCTCCAGCTGACCCTCAAATCCCCGAGCCAGGCCCTGGGGGTCTTCTGCCAGAAGGGCAAGCTGGTCCTGAAGCTCCTGGTCGGCGTTGACCAGCCAGCGGCCGTACCTGGCCTTGACCCGGGAATCCGCCTGATCAAGCTGGGAAAGCAGGTAATCCGCGCGCTCTTCCGCCGCATTCCGCTCAGCGTGGACCTGGGCAATGGAGGCAGAAGCAGACATCACGTCGGACTCCAGCTCCTCCAACGCCTCATCGGAAAGCTCATAGCCCCGCTCATCGTTCATCTTTCCCCTACTTTCGCACATACAGCGCTACTGCTTGGTACTGAACATCATCCACATCGGGAACCGTGCCCACTTCCGTACCGGCCTGATATCCCCGAGCAGCACCCACTGTATACGCAGATTCGATCTTAGGCTCCTGGAATCCCGCCTCCTGAATCCAAGCAAGGTTCTGTTCCTTCGTCAGTGCCGCCTGAATGCTGTTGCCGATCTGACGTGCGGCCTCCACCACCTTGGGGTCACGCTCCCGATCCGCAAAGGTGGTCTCCAGGATCAGCAGTCCGCCGGGCTTGAGCACTCGGTAGAATTCCCGCAGCGCCTGAGGCTGGTCGAAGAGCAGCGTCATGACGTTGTTGATGTAGACCACGTCCTGGGTTTCGTTGCCGATTCCCGCCTGAATCAGGTCCTCAGGATACGCCACCTTGAACTCCATGTTGTTGGCCTTCAGGCCGTTGTCGTGCCATGCGCGATCCATGCCTGCCTGCGCATCCTCAATGTAGGTGGGCTGCCAGTCTACGCCGGTCACAAAGCCCTGGGCACCCACCCTAGAGCTCAGCTTATAGGCTCCCTTACCACGACGACAGCACACGTCAAGCACTCGCTTTCCTCGGAGCTCCCCATCGGGCAGCGTCATCTTGCTCATGCTGGCAAAACCCCACTCAAAGGCCTTGTCGGCATAGTAGATGGCCATCTGGGAGGCGTATTCCTGGCTTTCGTTCAACTTCCAATGGGCGTTCAGGGAAGCTCCCAGCTTATGCGCCTGCCCAGTAGAGCCCGCAGCCCCGCTGGCGTCGAGTTTCGGCGTGGTCTCCATCGCACCCAGCTCACGCACCCGGTCCGTCAGCCCGGAAATGGCAGCGTCCACCTTCAGGCCCTCGTTATGGGCGTAGTACTTTTGGTTTCCGTAGTGGGAAATAAACTGAGTGGTGGTCTGGCGAGTGGTCAGCTCTGCCACGAACACCAGCATCTCCCTGCTGCCAAAGCACTCCTCCACAAAGTCGAAGGCGTTGTCCAGAAGGGTGTTGGCCTGATCCACCAGCTCCTTGATCTTGGCAACCTGCTCCTTGTAGGCCACCTCCACCGTATGGAAGGCCGTGTCCCCTGCCGGCGTATGGGCCAAAGCGCATTTGGTCACCATATCCCGCAGCAGGCTCTGCACCAAGCGCTCCTTGCGAATGTTTGACTTGGATACAATCCCTGCTTCGACCCGACGCTTGAGCTTTTCCTCCCGCTGAACCAACCGTGCGGTAACGGAGTCTTCCACGGTACCGCCGGCAAGAAGCTCGGGCTTTGCCTGACGCAGCAGGTCACGCAGCTCGGTTACGATGCCCTCCTGATCCAAAGCCGCAGCACAGCTGGAGGAAAGAGCATCCAACAGCAGGCCCATGAGGGCAATGCGCTCATCGAACTCGGCGTCTCGGGCACGATTCTTGATGCTCAGGGAAGCATCACCGGAAAGAATGTTGGCTACCTGATAGTCGGAACGGTACTTCTGGAACAGGGTGTAGTACACGGCAAAGGCATCGGCGATTTCCTCATCCCGAAGGAACTGAACGAACAGGTCCCGGTTCACCGGCTTGTCCAGGCTTTCGTACAGGGCAATGACTTCCGCCAGATCTTCCCAACCGCGAGCCGTCACGAAGGACTTGCCACCGCCGGGCCTAGATTCCACCTTGTAGAAGCAGTCCTGCTTTGCCTCCAAAAAGGAGGTTACGGCAGGATGAACGCCTTTGGCGTGGGCATAGGTCTTCCACGCACCGTACTCAGGCTCGACCTGGATTTCCCTCAGACGGTCCATGGTCACGATGTCAAACTCGTGAACAGAGCGGTTGTACTCGGGCGGATTGCCCGCGCACACCACCACCCAGTCTTCGGGAACCCGGTGCTTGCCAAAGGTCTTGAACTGCAGGAACTGGAGCATGCTGGGATACAGCGTCTCGGAAACGCAGTTGATCTCATCCAGGAACAGAATGCCCTTGCGCATGTCCGAGCGCCGCATGTAGTCGTAGATGGAGCCCACGATCTCCGACATAGTGTACTCGGATGACTCGTACTCGTAGCCTTCGAACTCCCTATGCTCGATGCGGGGCAGGCCCAGGGCGCTTTGGCGCGTGTGATGGGTCATGGAGTAGGACACGATGCCAATGCCCAGCTCCTGGGCCACCTGCTCCATGATGGCGGTCTTGCCAATGCCCGGTGCGCCCAGCAGGAAGATGGGACGCTGATGCACAGGCTCGATGACGTGCATTCCCGCGTCGTCTCGCTGCAGATAGGCCTCGACGGTGTCCTTGATCTGCCTTTTTGCCGAAGCGATGTTCATTTCCTCAAGTCCCTTCTTTTGACCTGGTATTCCTAGCGATTGACTCTGCTTTTGAACTTATTGATGCCGACCTCATCCACGACCACCTTCATGGCCCAAGGCGGAACCGGCGGCAAATCCTGCTCGCCGGAGTCCATGAACACGAAGGCGGTGTCGTAATCAGGGGTAGATTCCGGGAACCGTCCAAGGCCATCCGTGAAGTAGAGTAGGCCCTTCATCTCCGTAAGCTCTCCTCGCTTTCTCAGGGTTTCCACGTAGTCGAAGACCGGACGGAAGTCGGTTCCCCCAAAGCCGCGAATGGCAAAGTTCTGCATCATCCGATCCACGTCCTTCAGATCGGTGATCTTATGGTCGGACTGGATCTTGGAGTCGCACTGAACCACATGGATGTTGACCTTGGTGGAAAAGTCCTCCGATTCCTTCAAGATGCTGAAGGTGTGCTCGATGAATCTGCGCACCAGGTCACCGTTGACTGATTCCGAGGTGTCAATGGCGATCACGAAGTCCCGAATGCGCTTCACGTCCTTGTACTCCAAGGGCTCGATCAAGGGCGTGTTTCCGTACCTGTCCATGCCAAAGGTGTAGTAGATGTAATCGAACTCGTCATCGTTGATCTTCATCTGCTCGTTTATGCACATGAACTTGCGTAGGAAGGTGGAGTAGTCATAGACCTTCCTGTTGGCAATGCGCAGGTTAGCCACCAGGCTGCTGGCCTCTTCGCCCCATTCCTTGGAGAAGGTCTCCAGGTTCATCTCTATCTGCTTGGCAATTTCCTCCCAGTCCTTTTCGTCCTGGGAATCCCCTTCCCCTTCTCCGGGATCAGAATCGTTTCCATCGGAATCGGCCTCGTCTTCTCCGCCGTCCTCAGCCACGTCGGTGCCGTCATCCTCATCAGGCCCGTTTTCCTGGTCCTGAGCGGGAATGTTCATGACCTCCTCAGGCTCCGTTTCCGATTGCTCCTGATCGTCGGAAGAAGACTGCAGACGCGCGGCATCCGGCTCCTCCGGCTCCTCGTCCGAAGTGGGCACGGGCTCATTGGATTCCTGCTTCTGGGCTTCGTCGAAACTTGCCGGCCAGGCCTCGTGGTTGTCCCGCTCGAACAGGTCATGCCACTCATTCAGGCGGCTGGGAGTGACTCCCCGGTACGCAGTTCCATCAGGCGCGGTCACCGCTTCCTTCAGGAACTGGTAGACCTTCGCAGGGGTAAGGGAGCCCACCATGAGCTTGATCTCGTCGATCGCCGCCTGGCACGCCTGATCGTCTTCGCAGGCAAACCGCCCGCCGCACATGTCCAAGATTACGCTTTCCGTAATCACGTCGCAGGTAAGCCACCAAGCTTCCTTGTTCTTGAAATCCCGGATAAAGGGATGCCTGAAGATGCAGTGGACGACCATATGCAGGTAATCCCGGACCATTTCGTCAAAGGAGGCCGTGAATCGCGCCACGATACGCGGCGGGTCGAAGTACACCTTCTTGGCGTCAGTGGCAATGGGATAGCGCATGCTTGCGCGCAAGGGCTCAAGATCCATGCGCCAAAGGGCCAGATCAAGGAAGCGAAACTTCAGCATAAGCTGTACTCGGGCTTCCTCGATCAGATCCCGAGCCAGCTGCTCTTCCTTTCGCCTTCTCTCCAGCTTCACGTCCTTTATGCGCGGGTTTTCAGGCAACGCCATGCTGTCTCCTACAGATCAAAGTCCATCGCCGCAATGCCGAAACGCTGGCGCTTGGCCTCAAGTAGGTAGCCGGTTAGGGAAGCATCCTGAAGCATTCCGACGCGATCGATGACCTGGTCCAGATTGTCTCCATGTAAAAATCCCTGGTCAAACAGATCGTCAAAGGCACGCCTATCGTCATGGCGCGCAATGTCGGCGCAGATCTCCAGCAGGTCAGACTCGATGATCTGCCGCATGAGCTGCCTGTTGGCAGGCTCCATGAACACCGGATCCGCCAAGCGCTCCAAGACGCGCACCGCCTGCTCATGCTTGGTCATTCCCACGCTGTCCTTGCCGTTGTAGTTCATGGCGTTAGCGATGGCGGTGTCGTAGTGCCTATAGATCTTCGCCACGTCAATGCGGTCAAGCATGCCAAAGACCAGGCAAACCTGTTGCTTTCCCCTTCGGGTCTTGGGGAAGTGAATCTGGAACTGCTTATGGCCTTCCAAAGGCTTGGACATGCGAATGCTTACCAGCTCAACGGCAGAATCAATCCCAAGGCCGCGTACTCCCACCGTGCGAATGTTGTCCGTAAGATGAAGTTCGCGAATACCCCGCTGCCCGCCAAGCGCATAGGCGCTAATGGCCGTGACCTCTTCGGGAATACACAGGACTTCCTGCCCGCCCGTGCACAAAACGCAGCGGATGCCTCCATGAGGCCGTCGCTCCAGGAGCAGACCAGGGACCGTGTAGAACAGCTCATGGGTCGGGCTTACCTCTACCGATTTCAAAGAAGGCGCAACGCGACCATTGTGGGCTCCCTGGGTGACCAGCGCGTGCTCTCCAATGTAGATCAAAGAGTCCGGAATAAAGAAGGATTCCAGCCCTGAGTCCAGGAAAGCATCTTCTTCGAGCCTTTCCAAGGTGGAAGGCACCTGGACCTTCTTCAGATTGCGGCAATCCTTGAACGCTCCCCTTCCAATGGTCACCAGACCTTCGGGTAGAACTACCTTCTGAATTGCCTTGTGCTTTGCAAAGGCAAGCTCGTCAATGAAGCGGGCTCCCGGCAAAACGGAAACTTCCTTCGCATCGGGATCCATGATGCAGCACAGATGCACGCCGTCGGAGGACTTCTGGTACAAGCAGCCCTGATGATCAAGGAAAAGGGTTTCCGACCCCTCCTCAATGCTGAAGGTGGCCTGTTCGCCCGCATAGGTTAGATTCGTTTCAGCGGCGGGATTCTTGCCCAAAACTCGAATGCTGTTAGGAATACGCAGTTCATCCAACGCAGTTCCCGTAAAGGCTTCCGCACCGATCTCCAGCAAACCTGGATTCAGCTCTACATGCTGAAGGAACTTGCAGCGATAAAATGCCTTTTCTCCTATACGAAGCAGGCCCGAAGGAGCCGCAAAGCTGTCAATAGAGGTTCGAGCAAGGGCGAAATCCTCAAGAACCCTCACAGAATCAGGGACAACGACCCTCTTCACGCAGGAAAAGGCGCTCATGGCCTTCTTGGAGATTCCCTGACATCCCTCAAGCACCCGATACGAAGAAACAGGCGTAGCCAGGGCAATCAGCCACCGGCCGTCATGGGAGTACAGGCCGTGGCCATCTGTTTTCACGTAGGGATTCCGAGGGTCAACCTGAACGCTCTCAAGAACGCTGTGGACGAAAGCGCCAGGCACAATCTCTTTCATTGCAGAACCGATTACCAGCTTCTTCAGAGGAGCTCCGTCAAACACCGAGGAAGTGAGCTTTTCCAATGAGCCAGGGAGATGAAGCTCTTCAAGTTTGTCACAGCGATGAACCCAGGTGAAGTCAAACTCGGAAACCAAGGCGGGCAAAACCAGTTTCCTCAGGTTCTTATTTCCCCTGAACGCATAAGGCGCAATCAGCTTCACTGAATCAGGAGCAACGATTTCGGTTACCCGCGGACTTTGCGAGCACGCGTCCGAATTGAGGCATTCCACAGGAAGACCCTGTATTTCCGAAGGAATGCAAATGACCTCAACTACAGGTACGCATGATTCGATCCGAACAGAGGACCCGTCAAGAACAACGTATTTCCACGCATTACCTGCCTCATCGTAGAAAGTGCGGAGCGATGAAGCTCGCGCTCGTTCTAATGCCGCAGCACGCTCAAGAGCCTCCCTGCGGCGGGTCATTATCTCCTGGGATCTGTGCACCTGCTCATCAGATGCGCTTGGGTCGCTCAAAGCCATGGGCGAAAAACCTCCGAATACCAGGGAAACCTCATCGAGTGAGCCATGAGGTGTTCTTCCAAGCACCGACGGCTCCTTTGGTTTGGAAGCAGCAGAGGAATCGCGAAGGGATTCATAGTACTCCTTGCTTCCCAGGAACTCCCCTTCGCCATTAGACGAATGAAGAAACCGAAGAGCCCCAAAGAAGGAGTCATACGAATCGTAACTGTCTAATGGCGCCATAAAACCACCGCGTTTCCAGATACAGGAAGATGCCGAAAGAGCATCCCCCTCCGGCATCTTCTCTCATCAAAACGTAAATTAAAGGTTTGACTTCAAACGACCAGCAGGGTCCACCTTACGTCGCGCATGAATCTCGTCACCAAAGAGAATGCAATAACGGATACCCTTAAGTGTCACGTACAGACTCACAACGCTGTCCTTCATGGCCTTTGATCCGTAAACATCATAGGTAATCATTTCACGGTCGATCATTTCCTGGTAGATAGGATCTTCCTTCAACTTGGAAAGAAGCATGTTAGAAGGTTCACGACCAAGCTCATCCTGGCGAAGGGTGATGTTATACATAACATCCTCGGCACGCTGGCTCAAACGACCAAGCTGCTCAACCTCTGCAAGGATCTCCTCTTCAGTAGCCATTGCAATTCCTCCTCAAGCTCATAAAGTTTAATGAACTGTATTGCCTCATTATGTTCCATAATTCACGCCTATGGAGCATACAGCCACATGCTGGACAGAATGCCGTCATATGCTCCATAAAATATGGCAATGCTTAAAAAAGGGCCCGCTGCAAAGATGCAGCAGGCCCCAAAATAACCAGAGCCAAGTGGCGATTAGACGCCCATGTAGCCCTTGGACGGGTCGGAGTTGCCAACACCGATGCCGGTGTCGCCAGCCTCGTTGCCGGTACGCTTGGTGGAGGTGTAGCCAGCCCAAGCGCGAGCCTTGAACTCGCCCTTTACCCAGAAGACCTGGGCCTTCATGATGTCAGCCTGAGTCAGGCCAACAGCCTCAAGAGCGCCAGCCTTGTCGGCACCCTTGTCGACTTCTTCATACAGAAGCTCAGCGATGTCCTTAGCTGCCATTTCCATGATCTCGTCACGAGTCATTTTCGTACCTCCCAAAGAGTAGCTTTGCTGAAGGGTATCCGCCCGAAGGCGGATACCCCGCTAGTTATTATAGCTTAGAGCTGGAACAGAACCATCGGGCGATCGAACTCGGCCATCTTGGCAATCATGTCCTCGAGGGTGCCGTAGTACAGAGATGCGGACTCCTCGACCTGGACAGCCAGCGGACGCTGACCGGCCTTCTTGCCGTTGGTGCCATACCACTCAGAGAAGATGGAGGTAGGAATGGGCAGGTAAATCCACTCCCAGGCGTCACCGTCGTTGCCTTCACCCTTCTTGAAGGGGCCGACCTGGACTTCCTTGATACCCCACTGATCGATGGGAAGCTGGAACTCCTCCTTGCATGCGATTTCAGCAGCATGGTTGCCAGAGAAGTAAGTGTAGTCACACAGAAGAGCGTACTTCTGATCTGCCATTTTATTTCACTTCCTTTCGATTAGTCCTGCTCGAGAGAACGAACACGGCGAATGTTGCACATAACACCCTTGTAAGGTGCGCCGAAGCCGAGCTTGCCGATGTCCATATGAGGAACGAGCTGGTTGAAGTTGGACTTGAATACACCGAACAGGTTGGGCTCTTCGCCGTCCTGCTCAGGGAACCACCAACCATGAGCGCAGTTGATGATGCCGGGCTTGAGGACCGGGGTGATCTCGGCCTTGAAGCGAGCCTCACCGAACATGTTGTAGACCTCGCACCAATCGCCTTCAGTGATGCCGTACTCAGCAGCGGTCTCAGGATTGATCTGAACCCACGGCCACGGATCGATCTGACGCAGGGAAGGAACCTGACGATGCTCAGAATGGAAGGAGCTGTAACGACGAGAGCCGGAGGTGGAGATCAGCGGGAACTGACGTGCAGTACCGTTCTCGATCAGGTTGGGCTGATACGGGCTGTAAGTGGGCTCCAGGTAGTACGGCAGCGGGTCCTCGCCCCAGGATTCGTACAGAATGGAGTAAGCCTCGATCTGGCCGGTAATGGTGTTGAAGCCGGGCTCGCCGTCGAAGCGGAGCAGACCCTTCTCATACTTCTCATACTCGAAGCCATGAGCACCAGGCTGATACAGACCCAGCTCCTGGAAGGACTTCCAGTCAAAGCCGAGCTCCTTCAGCTGGTCGGAGAAGAACTGGTCAACGGCCTCAGCCAGCTGATCCAGGTTGGGCTCGTTGCCCACACCGTTGTCCTTGTACCACGGCCACCACTCGGGGTTCAGACGAGCGCCGAACATCAGGCAGATCTCGATGTCGGACTTGCACTCGCCGACCTGCAGAGCCTTGTTCATGGGGCCCATGAACACGGTGTTGCGGCCATAGTGAGTCAGAACGATGCCGTCATGCTCGGCCCAAGTAGCGATGGGCAGGAAGTAGTCGCCCACAGCCATGGAGGTCGGAGTCTGCATAACGTCCTGAACAACGCAGAACTCGATGGACTCGCACAGTGCGTCATGCCAACGCTTCGGCTGAGCAGAGCAGGTGGGAGCCAGGAAGTTGGAGGAGTTGAACCAAGCCATACGCAGCTGGTAGGGCTGATGGGTCTCCATGGTGTTCAGAGTCTCGTCAGGCTGAGTGGTGGACATACCAGTGGACAGGCCCGGCCATGCCTCAGCGCCGATACGCTTCTGCCAAACTTCGTCGGTCATTGCGCCGCGCTGGTTCATACGCCACTTGCCAAGCAGAGCAGACGGGGGACCCAGGGTCAGGCCGCCGGGACGGTCGATAGAACCGCACATTGCAGCCAGGATGATCATAGCCTGAGACAGCTGAACGCCGTTCTTGTTCTGGTCGAATGCCAGACCCCATGCCCAACCGATCGGACGCTCGGTGCCCAGGATGTGGGCAACGCGCTCGATCTGCTCAGCAGGAACAGTGGTGATCTCGGCAACCTTCTCGACCGGATACTCAGCAGCGCGCTCCTTGAGCTCGTCAACGCCGTACATCCAGTTCTCGACGAACTCGTGATCGTACTCGTCGTTCTGGAAGAGCAGGTTGATCAGGCCCAGAGCCAGAGCAGCGTCAGTCTGCGGACGAACCTGCAGGTTGATGTTGCCGTCATGTGCGCCAACCCAGGTGATACGGGGGTCGATGGAGATGATCTTGGTGCCAAGCTTCATCATGTCGACCAGGCAGTGGCCGAAGAAGCCGTCGCCGTTGGAGGGCAGGGGCTCCTTACCCCAAACAACAACCCACTTGGACAGGGTGTATGCGGGGTCATGATAAGAACCAGGCAGGTGACCTGCGTAGTCGAGCTCCGGATAACCAGCGCCGAGGACGTAGTCGGAGATGGAGCAACGAGGACCGTAGCAGGACCAACCGGACTGCGTGTAGCAGCAGTTGGGAGACTGCAGAACGGAGAAGGTCAGTGCATAGTAGTAAATGCAGGCCTCACGACCGGTGCCACCGAAGCAAACGATGGACTCGGGGCCGTAAGTGTTCTGGAAATAGCGAACCTTGTCGCAGATGGTGTCGAGAGCCTCGGCCCAAGTGGTGCGCTCCCACTTATCCTTGCCGCGATCCTCATAGGCACGCTTCATCGGGTAGACGACGCGGTCCGGAGCATAGGTGTACTCGCGAAGAGCAAGGTTCATAGCGTTAACGCGGCCGGTGGTAATGGGGTTGTCGTCGTCGCCCTCAATGCGGATGAGCTCGCCATCCTTGGTAACGACCTTGACACCATATCCAACCGGATGGGATCCCGGAGGGGACCAGGTGTTGGAACGAGTAACAACCGTGCCGTCTTCGAGCTCGGTACGCCACTGCTTACCATATGCCATAGTGGTACTTCCTTTTCTCTCAATCTCTCGGAGAAAGGTTCGTGACAACCTCAGTTGGCATTGTTCGTGTTGGATGATCTTAGAAATAAGAAAACCCCACACCAACCACTGACGATTGAACTTAGCCTGACGAGCGAAATACGGAAATCAATCTCGTTTTGTCAGGGGTAAGTCGAAGAATGCCTTCATTGGATGAGCATTCGCCTTTCACCTAACTAAATTGAATCATCAGGTTCTCAGAAATTCCGAAGGTGTCTGGGGCAACGAAACGTCATTGAATCTGACAGAATCACTATACCACTTCACTATTCCCATCATCGGAAGAAATCAAAGAATCGTAGGGTTTCTTTTTTGCACAATTACGCAGGTCTGTGCTTGATTATTCTTACCTGAAAAAGCAATGCGGCCCAGGGAATGCCTGGGCCGCAAAAAAACGAACTATCTAGCAGAACTACATAGACACGAAGCTGTCCGGGAACTGCTTGTTGGCGTTTAGAACATCCTTGCTCACATCACCGTAACGTACGTACTCGATGCTGGGATCGTCAACACGCTTAATCATGGCGTTTTCCATGACTTCCTTCAAAGCCTTGGTCTTGAGAGCATATTCCTCCATGCCGGCAAGACGACCGTCAGCTTCGATCTGGCGACGCTTGTAAGCCTTTTCCTCAATGGAGTTACCGGGAATGACCGCATAGAAGTCCTCTGCCTCAAGGGTGTAGCCGCGATAGTCGGCATAGGCGGCAAGGGCGCTGTCCTCCAGCAGACCCTGAATGGCGCGCTGGTCGACGTCTGCATACAGCTGTTCCTCGGTGATGCCGCGCTCCTTGCAGAAAGTTGCAGGGGTCATCACGTTGCGACGAAGCATTTCGTCCAGGCGCAGACGTGCTGCATAGACGCACTCCTCAACCAGGTCCTTGGGAAGCTCTTCGTTCAAGCGCTTTGCAAGTTCAGCGCAGATAACGTTCTGATCCGCAAGCTCCTGGACTTCGCGGTTGTCCTTGTACATGTTGTAGCGAATGAAGATCATAAGCTCGTCAACGGACTTGAGCTCCTTCACATGGTTCTTGATCCAAACGTCGTTGAGCTTGGGCTCTTCGCCGTCCTTGCAGTACTTCAGCTTGAGCCAGCGAATAGCCTGAGCCTGAACCTCGGACTCAGGAATCTTGACCTCGGGCGCAATAGCGTAGACCGGATCATAGGAAGAAAGCGTATAGCGCATCTTTGCCATGGTGAATGTATCCCCCTCAATTCTTAACAGGACCGAACAAGGGCCTGACTACAGCATCATATTATCGGGATTCTGACCGCCGCCCAGCATGCGCTGAAGGCGCTCTTCCTCCTTCTTTCGTTCAGCAGCTGAAACGAAGTTCTCCGGCGGTTCCTCGATGTTCAGAATCTCAACATCAAAGTACAGATCCTGCCCAGCAAGAGGATGATTCAGGTCCAAGGTGATGTCGTTGTTAGTTACTTCAACTACCGTGGTAGGAACCTTCTCATTATTATCTCCAGTAAGCCAAACACGCTTGCCAACCACCGCAGGTACCGTCATAGCCTCGTGAGGAACCGTGGTGGTGCATCCTTCCAGGTACTCACCGTAGGCATCGTACATACCCACCTTGAAGGAGCGCTTCTCCCCCACTTCCTCCATCTCCATGATTTCCTTTTCCAGACCAGGAATCACCAGATCCATGCCGGTCTGAAAAACCATGGGCTGCTCATGAGTTCCCACGCCGAAGACCGTTCCATCTTCCAGCTTGCCTGTGTAAACCAAAGTCACGGTAGAACCAAGCTTCATGGTGCTTCTCCCTTTCTAAGCTGAAGCTAGTATTTTACTCACACCACACTAGCCATGCTTTAAGGAAAGTTCAACAAGAGCATGAGCTAGTAGTATATAAAGAAAGTGATTTCATACTTCGAGCATTACATGCATTATCGCGTGCGTAGACTATACTCATTGTACCGAATAAAAGACCGTACAGGAGCATCTACATGATTTTCAAAAAGGTGTATATTCCCGCAAATGCCCTTGAGAACAAGGCGGATTTCGATATGTGGTACGAAGATGGAGCCCTTTTTGCGACGGCGAAGAGCGAATGGGAATCCGAAAAGTCCATTGTGGACATCATCGGACGTTCAGGTGGCTTGATTGCCCGCATCAAGCCAGATCATAAGGCGCTGGAATACGATATCAGAGTTGATGAGTACACTTATAGGCTGATTACTCACACCATCTTCCGTCACTACTTCTTCGAAGGTATGAAGTGGCAGATGTACGGCAGCATCGACAACGGCAGCGCCAGCTTCGTGAACGAGGACAACAGCAAGAAAGATTGCTTGATTCGGCGTGTAGACACCTTCCGCAATCACGGAACTTGCTACGAGGTGAAGGTCAAGGACCTGTCCAAGCTTCGTGCCGCCGCATCCGTGGTAGTGGGCATGATGATTAAGGAGCATTACAAAGGACTGAGCACCGGTGAACCTGATCCCAAGGCCAGCTTCATCAAGAAGTTCAAACGCAACTTCCTAGAAACGGGCATTACTTACGAGGAACTCCTGGCCAATCCTGACGCCAGCAAATAGCAAAACAATACAATATCGATTCCAACAAACAAGGCCCTCAGAAAGCATCTGAGGGCCTTGTTTATGCTTGCCAAGTACGATGAAGACCAAATTAATAGCCTTGTAACTGCGTCAGAGTCTCTGCATGCCTATCGTATACCGAACACAGTTCATCTATTGGGCGCATAAAGAATGGCCCCGCTCCGAAGAGCGGGGCCAGGTCATCCATCAGGCGAATTGCCTAATCAATGTCCGTTCTGGAATTACTTCCTCTGCTTCAGGGCCTGCGGGCCAGCGAAGATGAAGAAGAACAGGAACGGGAGCAGCAGGCCGGTAGCCATCAGCGGCAGTGCGATGGGGAGCTTGGACCAACCGGCGATAACCAGCGGGCAAACGATGCACAGCACAGCCAGGAATGCGGCGATGCACATGATGACGATGAACGGAACCATACCGGTGTCGTTGGGGTCGTCAGCAGTAGCTTCTGCTGCAAGCTGGTCCATAGTCTTGCCACCAGTCTCGGTAACGAAGAGGATGGAGCAGATCTCGGCCAGAGCGAACGGGATGAGCAGAACCAGAACAACCATGGACCAGTTGGTAGCACCAGCCGGGTCGCCGCCAGCATGGAACATAGCCATGGAAGCGATAGCGCCCAGAACGATGGAGGAGGCAGAGCCGCCGAAGCGAGCGAATGCCTGGCACCATGCAGTACCGGTGTTACGCAGAGCGGTCGGATAGGACTCGGGCATCAGCGGCTGAACAGCGGTGATAGCATAGTTCAGAGCGAAGCCGAACAGAAGCATCAGCACGTAGCACAGAATCAGGCTGTTGTGGCTGACGAACATGGAGCACAGAATAATCGCGACTGCGCAGAGGATCCAGGAGAAGCACAGGTTCTTCTTACGGCCAATCTTGTCGGAAACAATACCAACGGTAATGTTGGACAGGATGGCAGCAAAGTTGTTGAAGGTCTGCAGGTTAACTGCGTCGGCCTGGCTCCAGCCAACACCATTGGGGCCCATCCAGGTCGGAATCCAAGCGTTCATGCCGTAAACGCAGAACTGGCCGACGAAGTAGGTGGTCCAAATAGCGGCGGTAGCAACGATGTACTTCTTGGAGAACAGAACGTTGACGGAGGTCTTTGCCGGCTTAGGCGGAATGACCAGGCAGTTGGGGTCACGCTCGGTGACATGGCCAGTGGTGGCCTTCTCGATAACAGCCAGAGCCTCGATTGCCTTCTCCTTCTGGCCGTTGTTAGCGTACCAGTGCGGAGTCTCATGCATCAGGAAGATCAGAGCAATGCCGTAAATCACGGGCAGAGCACCGATCAGGTAGCACACACGCCAGTTCTCGTTAGCAACAGCGCCGGAAGCCAGAGTGATCTGAGTGCCGGTGAAGTCGCCAAGGATGCTGCCGGGAGTGTTGCAGATGGGGTTGGCAACCAGACCAGCCAGAACCCAACCAGCAACCATGAAGGCCATGCCGAAGGTGACGAAGACGCCACGGTTCTTGGAAGGCATGATCTCGGAGAAGCAGGTGGTAACGACCGGGATGCAGGAGCCAACGCCGAAGCCTGCAATCAGGCGGAAGGCTGCGAAGAAGCCCAGGTCCTGAGCAAATGCCTGCGGAAGGGTGAATACACCATAGAACAGGCAGGCGATGATCAGCATCTTCTTACGGCCCATCTTGTCAGACATGATGCCGCCGCAAGCGCCGCCAAGCACCATGCCCAGCAGGCCCCAGGTGGTCAGAGAACCCATTGCTGCGGAGTTAACGACGTAACCCGTGGGAGCAGTGGGGTCAGCAGTGACCATGCCGAAGGAGGCGGCCAGGAAGGTGTTGGTGGAGTTAACGACCATGAAGTCATAGCCGTCGAAGATGTTGGCCAGGCCCAGCAGAGCAAACATCAGCCAGGTGTGACCGTTGATTCCGAAGGAGTCGATGACCTCCGAAATCGAGAATTCTTTACGATCGCTCATTTTCCCTCCTATTGGATTTTGTCCATTGTGAGCGAATTTCCTTGCATGCCTAGCGCAAGTGAGAAGCAGCTACATAAACACGTTGGCACCACATGGTTATTGCGACCACGCAGTACCAACGAGTTTTATTTTTCCTTCTCTTTCAGCAGCTGATCTTTCATCTGCTGGCAGATCAAAACCGGTTTACCCTCGTTCAAGCGGTACATGCGATAACCACAGTTTCCGTAGCCACTGCAAGCACGACAGGTAATGTCCTCAAGATTCAGACCCCCTAAATCCCCTGGGGAAAGCTGCAGATTATTGAGATTAACCTTTGCAACCATATCTCAGTCTTTCGGCCGTTTGATCAGTGAGAATCGTTAGCTACTTGCAAGAAGTAAATTAAGCAGCGGGCGGCTTGGGAGCACCGGGAGCCTTGGGAGCGCCGGGAGCTGCGGGAGCACCGGGAGCAGCAGCAGCGCCAGCAGCTTCGCCAGCAAACTGGGCCTTCAGGTTCTCCATGTCATCCTCGGAAAATGCAGTCTTGCAGAACGGGCACTTCTTCAGGATGGTGTTGCCAATGATCGGCAGCTTCTTGTCGCAATGCGGGCAGAAGACAGGCGTCTCAACGCCAGCGGGCCTAAAACACATAATTTACTCCTTCTTGGTCTTACCTCACTGTTGCGAGGCACATATAACAGGTAAGCCGAACTATCTCCTGCGATGTACCAGGCATAAGATCCAGGCACACGACGGGCCTCGCAACAACGAGGCCGGACGTTCTGGCTGCTTAGTTCAACCGGCTTCCGCGATCCCAGACACGAACCTATTGCTAGATCCGATGCGTTAGCCTGCTTCACCAGCAGCAACTGATCTCAAGTGACCTGATCAGCTTAACTGCAGCAACTATAAGCCGTTTACCGAGGGAATACCATCAACCCAAAGTTACTAAATAGGCTTTTTTCTGGTCATTTTGCTTTCCTTCTAATGGTACCCCCAGTATTAGGCTTTCTGTAAAATCCCAGGTCATAATGTCATACCACTAGGTATTCGCTCCCATTTCGGCCGAATTGGCCGCATTTCCCTTCGGGCAAAGGTCTGAACACCTGCATGGCAAGACGCGGCTTTCAACAGATCGCCGAAGTCATTATTCTCCTCAATCCGTGACAACCTACATCGTATTGCGCTATACTGATTAATTAATTTGGGTCTTTATGTGCTATCGATTGCGAGTGTGTATTTTGGTTAATTCAATCGAGACCAGCAAAGCCGCCGTATCAATGACGAACACCGAACCATCAGAGCTAAATTCCTCCAGTTCAACCCTTTCCGGCGTGTCCGTAAGCGGCTTCTGTCTTGTCGCCGCCTGGCACTTTCTGATCGTGTTCGGAGCGGTATTTGACCCCAGTGTTCAAGCGAGCGCTACGTCGTTTTCGCCCCAGGTTTCCCTGTACGTTTCCCTGGCTCTTTCATATCTGATCATCGGGTCCTGCGGGCCTCTGTACCGTAAGTGGTTCATGGACCAGAGCAAACGGGGTACCTACATCACCTTGGGCCTGTTCATAGCCCTCGCCATCGGCGCAGCAGTCTTCATCATGTCAGGTGCCTCGTTCCCCAGCGACGCAATGCTTCTTTGCTATGTTGCCCTGGGCTTCATCACCGCGGTGATGATCTTCCCCTGGCTTACCACCCCCCTGGACAGCGCCAGCGGCCTGAGCGTGTTCAAGAACATGGCCTTCAACATGGGGCTAGGTAGCGTCATAGCCCTTGGGATCACGTTCATTCCCTATCCCTACTGCTACATAGCCGTGTTCCTGCTTCCTGCGCTTTCTACCTTCGTGTACATGATCAACCAAATCAAGCAGGATAAACACGGTCGCAAATACGATCCCTGGACCCAGGAGATGTCTCAGGAACAAGAGCTGAAGATGTCCGACATGATCGGACCCTGCATGCTCTTCTTCCTGTACAGCGTGGTCTTTGGCTTCAGCCAAGGCTCTTTTTCGCAAGCACAGTATGGAAGCACCGACTGGATTCTGGTTGGTGGTTGGCCTGCTTTGGGAGCAACGCTTTCCGCTGTGGTGCTGATGCTGCTACCTAAGAAGTACCTTGAGCGCTACGGCCTTATGACCATTCAGCAGGCAAGCGTCATCATCATGTCTATCGGCGTGTTCATGACCATGTTCTTTACCCTTAATACCGTCGAGATCTCCTTTTCGCAGGCATGGGCGGGAGAATACGCATCAAGGGCCATCACCTTTGCTGGCTTCAACGTATTCGAGTTCGGCTTCATGGTCTTTGCTTTTGCGTGGGCTACGAAATTCGGAAGCAACCTGATTCCCTTCATCGGCATGAATCGAGGCATGCTCTACGGCGGCCTGGCCTTGGGCCTGCTTGCCGGAGAAACCCTCAGGCACTTCTTGGGCACCAGCATAGTCTTGTATCTGATCAGCTCCGCGATCATCGTGCTTGCCCTGATGGTGTACCTGATGCCCTTTGTAACTGACGTCGTTCCCTATGACATGTGGCCGAATGACTCCGTGGGCGAACTTGACGGGGACTCCATTGAGCCGGACTTCCCCTCTCTTGCAGCAGTTACCCAGAAGGAAGATGAGGAGCCCGTTGATCACTGGCAGGCAGCAGTTGACGAACTGGCACTTGCCCATAATCTGTCTAAACGAGAAAAAGAGGTATTTACCTACCTTGCTCGTGGTCGAAACGCTGCGTTTATCCAACAGGAGCTGTTCATTTCCATCCATACGGTCAAGACTCACATTGCCAATATCTACCGAAAGCTGGAAGTCCATTCCATCCAAGAAGTACTAGACATTGTGGAAAGCGCTGTTCAGCAGAAAACCAATTCGCGGTAGTCAGTTACCAAGCTAATACTAAGAAAATGCCCCGACTCCACCAAAGTCGGGGCATTTTCTTACCAAAAGGGAGGACCCCCTGTTCTCAGAGAGCCCTCCCCTATGATTTCCAGTATGGATGATCCTATTTGTTCTTCTTCAAATAATCCTTGACCATTTCATCGGTTACGCCGTACTCGTTCTTGATCTTGTTGTACTCGGTCATGGAACGAGAGAACTTTACGCCAACTTCGCCGATTAAGAAGACCACGATCAGGGCAATGCAAAAGATAAGCATGCTGCCGAACCAGGTGTGATCATTAAGCGGAGTGAAGGAGAACAACATCCACATGATCACGCCTCCCAGGACCGCTAGCAGAAGCTTCACGAGACCCCTGCGTTCAGCCTTCTTCTGCTCCGCCGCCATGCGAATGTGCTTCAGCTGAGCCTGCTTTTGCTTCTTGGCCATAGGCTATTCAGCCTCCTCCACCACGGTCACCTCAGCGGTCTTGACCAGCCAGCGCACCACGGCGTTCTGACGGCACATCTTGCGAAGCTCGGCCACGTGATTTGCATCCTGCCAGCTCTTCAAGGTCTCCTCCGGATTGTCAGTGCCCTTGAGCAGGTCCATGACGTCCTGGTCGGTGATCTCCCAACCCTGATGACGGAACATGGCCTCCAGAGCGCAGTCACGGACTGCACGGTTCAGGGATTCGGCCTGGATAGCTTCCTTGAGCTCCTCGCGCTGAACGTCGTTCTTCAGAATCCAATTCTGCAGGCTAGTGCCTTCCTTATCCAGGTCAGCAACCATCTCACGGCCTACGTCCTCGCGGATGAAGTTCACGTAGTACTCAGGCACAGTACCGTCGATGCGCTCTATCAGGGCATCCACCACGCGCTCTTCCATGAGCTGGGGCAGATACTTGTTCTTGTCCATGTTCAGGGCATTGCGCACCTGCTCGGTGAGGGCCTTCACGTTTTCGGCACCCAGCTTCTGGGCGAAGGCATCGTCCAGATCAGGGATGATGCACTTGCGGAAGCTCATGACCTCCACGTTTGCGTGAAGGTTGCCGTCGCCGAACTCCGGACGGTTGGTTTCGCCCTCAACCTTGAAGTCAAAGGAAAGGGTCATGCCCTTCTTGGCGCCCACGATATGCTCATCGAAGGAGGCGGGCATGGTACCCTTGCCCAGGCCTACAAGACGGTCCACCTCGGTAAGACCGGAGATGCGCCCGCCGTCGGCAGTGGTAATGGTCACGTTAAGCATGCAGTAGTCGCCCATCTGTGCAACGTGGTCTTCGTCGGTAATGTCTTCGAAGGTGTGGTAGTAATCCCGAAGATTTTCAATATGACGGCTGATCTCGTCATCGGTGGCCTCGTCCGGCGGCATCTGGATGGAGACGGGCTCGTAGCTGGTAAGCTCCATAACGGGCTGAACCTTGCCGGAAACCTGGAAGGTGAAGGGCTTGCCGTCCTCCATGGTGGTGCTGACGTTGAACTCGGGCTCATCGATGAACAGGATGTCCGCATCGTCAAGGCACTTGAAGGCAAGGGAGTTGATGAGCTTTTCCGCAGCGCCGCCCATGAATGCCTCATGGCCGCCCACACCCTGCTCGATCATCTTGCGAGGCGCCTTTCCCTTGCGGAAACCCGGAATGTCCAGCGTGGAAAGATCCTTCAGGTAAAGCTTTACGTATTCATCGACCTCTTCAGCAGAAGCAACCAGCGTCAGGTCGATCTCTCGTGCCTGACCGTCGTCCTCGAAATTAGTCTTGGTAATCTGCATGTATCCCTCCTCAAAAGCACAGGCAGGGCGCGCTCCAGAGGAGCCCCCTACCCCTTGCTGTATTGTGCCGTTCGATTGTAACGCAGCCACTGAGCGGACGCGTACCCCATAGAGTACCAAAAGAAGTACTGTTACGCATTATTGGACTATGACTACCTGGTCACGAGCGGAAAGGGGCACGTGGCCGTCGCATTCCTCCATGGCCTGGGCAATAGCAGCCTGCACCTGCTCCATGGACATGGAGTCCCATACATGGACCAGGGTGATCCCCTTCTTGGCGCAGCAGCTGGAAAGATAGAGAGAATCGGATTGGAAGGTTTCGAATTCCAGATCCTCCTGATATGCCTGGATGTTGTTCCACGCCTCAGCGTTTGCCTGAACCGCAAGGCCAAGGTCCGGGAAGACGAAGTCGATGGGCAGGGGCAAAGCGCAGTAGCGCGAATGGGCAAGGGTGGCATCCGAGCGAACCATGGTCACGTCAGGGTATTCCCGTGAAAGCCACTGGGCGATCTGATCCTTCCAAGCGTTGGCCTCGGGATCGTTCTGCTCCGCCTGAATCCGGTCCTTTTCCTGCACCCGCTCCTTGTAATGCAGACGAGCCAGCTCCTTTTCCATGCGGTTCGTGCCAGCCGGCTTGGTCATGACGTATGCCACGGAAAAGCCAATCGCCAGGGAAACCGCGTAGCACCCCATCAGGTATCCATCGTTGTTGGCCTGGCGCAGGTCCAAGATGGTGGAGGGGAGCAGTCCCATGTTGCTCAGAACAACAAGGAGGGCGAACAGACCCACGCCCATGAGTAATCCGGTGCCGAAGAACTGCCGGGGATTGAACGAGCGCAGGCGAGAAAGCGTCTGCAGCTCGGCCTTTGTCAAAACGGAAGCGTCGATGGCGGTCATGATGCCCCTTCCAACCGCAAGATTACCCGTACGCGCCCTGCTGGCGCACGGTGTACAGCATATCCGAACATTGCTGAGGTCACGAGGAGAACCTTCGTCCCTTCCCTTCAATCGACCTTGCGCTACCATGGAGAAAAGACCACGGTCGAAAGGAGCACCATGGACTACGCATACGACCTGCAGCGCGCTGCCGCCCAGGAACTGAAAGCCTACGAACCCGTAGAAGCAGAAGATCTGTGGATTCCTGGCACTAATCAGGAAAGCCAGCTCCACGTGATGCTCTGGACCATGCCTGAAAGCCAGCCCCGCGGCGTGGTGCAGCTGGTCCACGGCATGACCGAGCACATAGGTCGCTACGCCGACTTTGCCAGCTTCCTGGTTTCCAACGGATTCGCCGTGATAGGACACGACCATCTGGGACACGGAAAGACGTGCACCACCTCTGATCAGCAGGGGCACATTCCCCTGGCAGATGGTGCCCAGCTCCTGGTAGAGGACGTACACCGGGTTCGCCTCTTTGCCCAGGAGCGTTTTGGGCGGGATCTGCCCTACGTGCTCTTCGGCCACTCCATGGGTAGTTTCGTCTGCCGCAACTACGTGGCCCGCTACGGAAAGGGACTTGCAGCAGCCGTGTTCTGCGGCACCGGCACTCCTCCCCTGGCAGCCAGCAAGGCGGGAAACCTTCTCTGCCACGTCATTGCCAAGCTGAAGGGTGAAAAGCACCAGTCCAAGCTGGTGGATTCTCTGGCAACGGGTGGATACAACAAGGCCATAGCCAATCCCCGCACCCCCTTTGACTGGCTGAGCTACAACCGGGAAAATGTTGACGCCTATCTTTCTGATCCCGATTGCGGCTTCATGTTCAGCGTTGGGGGATATGCGACCCTAACCGCTTTGACTGCCGGGGCCGTTCAGCGGCAGACGGCGGAACACTATCCCGCGCACCTTCCCATTCTGTTCGTCAGCGGCGAAGACGATCCCGTAGGAGGTAGCAAGGCCGATGGAGTGAAGTCGGCGTACAAGCTGGTGAGAAGCGCCGTGACCGGTCCCTGCGACCTGCAGATCTTCCCCTACATGCGCCATGAGATCCTGAACGAACGGGAGCGGGGCGCAGTCTATTCCTACGTGCTGGATTGGATTTGCCGTCAGTTGGAAGCAGACTGATTCCTCGCGCTTCCTCGGGCGAAAACAGAATCGTTCACCTTCTTTCTTGCGTTCATCAATCTTGAACATATAATTGCTCCTGAACGCAAGAAGGGAGCATTATGTCGATCAACCGCAACGAGTTCACCGCCCTGGTGGCAGTGAAACGCAATCCGGCCTCAACCCAACGGCAGATTGCCGCCGCAACCAGCCTTTCCCTAGGTACCGTCAACTCCCTTCTGCGGAGCCTGCAGGCAAAGGGGCTGGTGGACGAAGGCCGCATTACCGCAAAGGGAGTGCGCGAGCTGCAGCCCTACCAGGTGGACAACGCGGTAATCATGGCAGCAGGCCTTTCCTCCCGCTTTGCCCCCGTTTCCTACGAGCGCCCCAAGGGACTGCTGACCGTACGCGGTGAGGTGCTCATCGAGCGCCAGATCCGCCAGCTGCAGGAAGCAGGTATTTCCGACATTGCCGTGGTAGTGGGATACAAGAAGGAGCAGTTCTTCTACCTGGAGGAGCAGTTCGGCGTGCAGATCGTGGTAAACCGCCAATTTGCCAGCAGGAACAACAACTCCACGCTGATGATGGTGCGGGAAATGCTCGGCAACACCTACATCTGCTCCTCTGATGACTACTTCACCGCCAACCCCTTCGAACGCTACGTGTGGAAGGCCTACTACGCCGCCCAGTACTCCCCGGGATTCACCAAGGAATGGTGCATTTCAACGGGACGAAAGGACCGGATCGAATCGGTAACCATCGGCGGCTCGGACGCCTGGTACATGACTGGCCACGCCTATTTTGACCGCAGCTTCAGCCAGACCTTCTCTCAGATCCTGACGGACGTGTACGACGACCCTCGCACCGAGGGCAAGCTGTGGGAAGAAATCTACCTGGAGCACGCCGAGCAGCTGGATATGGAGATTCGCCGCTACGAGCCGGATTCCATCTACGAGTTCGATACCCTTGACGAGCTGAAGGAATTCGACCCCCTGTTCCTGCAGAACCTGGACTCCAGCATCCTGGACAACATCGTTGCCGTGCTGGGCTGCAGCAAAGACGAAATCCACGACGTGTACCCGCTGAAGAAGGGCCTAACCAACCTCAGCTGCCACTTTGCCACTAACGAAGGGGAGTTCGTGTATCGCCATCCCGGCATCGGCACCGAGAAGATGATCGACCGCTCTGCGGAGATGGCAGCCCTTTCCTTGGCAAAGGCAACGGGGATCGACAACACCTTCGTGTTCGGCAACCCTAGGAGGGGATGGAAGATCAGTCGCTTCATCCCGCACGCGCGCGAGCTAGACCCCCACGATCCGGAACAGGTCAAACGCGCTATGCAGCTGGCTCGGAAGCTGCACGACCAGGACCAGAAGCTGAACCGCACCTTTGATTTCTACCAGGAATCGAAGAAATACGAGGCCCTGCTGCTGGAAAAGGGGAGGATCGAGGTGCCTGATTACGCTGAGATGGCGAAAAGGATCGACACGCTGAACGACTATGTGAAGGCAGATCACGCCCGCATCTGCCTGACCCACAACGACTTCTTCAACCTGAACCTGCTCATAGACGAGAACGACCAGCTGAACCTGATCGACTGGGAGTACGCGGGCATGAGCGATTACGCCAGCGACTACGGCACCTTCGTGGTGACCTGCATGCTCGGCGAAGAGGAAGCCGAGTACGCCCTGGCCTGCTACTTCGACCGCACCCCCACCTCCCAGGAGCACCGGCACAACCTGGCCCACGTGGCGCTGGCGGGATGGTGCTGGTACGTTTGGGCGCTGCAGAAGGAGTCAGAGGGAGATTACGTGGGCGACTGGATGTACACCTACTATCGCTACGCCAAGAAGTACCTTTCCCTGGCACTGGAGGAGTACGAAGGAGCAGAACGGTAGCAGCCTTTAGCCGAGCAGGGAGATCACCAAGGCAGCTGCCAGGAACACGGCCAAGGCAGCAAAGGGAATGATCACGAAGGTGGGAGGTCCTTTGCGCTTGGGCTTTTGCTGGTCCAACACCTCGGTCAGGAAGCGCTCTGCGCACAGGATCACCTTTTCGCCCTTGTACAGGACCGGGCTTTCCTTGCTGCAGGAAGGCTTGCAGTTATGGCAGACCACGGTGGGGAAATCAACGCCGTTCAGATTGGCGTCGGTGATTACCGGCAGGCCGGATGCTTCGCTCATATTCGCTCCATTTCTCTAGCGTATTTCCTACCAGCATAGCAACTGAACGCCCTGGGGCAGGCTTGAACTCACCTTGCGGTAAATGGGCCTGGCCAGGGGTCGAGCCAAAAAATCAATCCCGACAAGCGGTTGCAAAGTCATGGGCTGCGGTTATGTTGGGGCTGCTAGCGTGCCTTGAGAGGAAATGCGCGTACCTGCCTGCGGGCAAAACCATGCCTGAACACGCCCTCGGTGTTCATTGTTGCTATACTGTTCAAATCACTTGAACAAGATTCCTATTTCGAACACTTGGAGGCCTTATGGATCCTCGCGTGAAGATGCTCCGCGAACAGCAGCGTCGTCGCTTCTTCGTGAAAGGCATAGCCTTTGCCATTGCCTCGGGCATCTGCTATGGCCTGTACACCGGCTTTCTGACCCTGGCGGAAACCCAGGGCGTTTGGGGACGGTGGTTTGCAGGCGAAAGCTGGGGAAACGGGCAAAATGCGCTCAGCGCCTTCATGATCACCTTTACGCTTGCTGCCCTGGCAGCGGGAATCAACGACCTGTTCAGCGGCGTGTGGTCGCTGCTGGTCTGCGCAAAGAACAGGCAGCTGGGCGACTTTTGGAAAACCGTGAAGACCACCCCCGGCCGCATCATGATGCTCTGCGCTGCCATTGGCGGGCCCTTCGCCACCATTGCCTACATCGTTGGCCTGAATGCCGCCACCGCTGCGGGCAATCCTGGGGTCATAGTTCCCATAGCCGCCCTTAACTGCGCCATCGGAGCCGTGCTGGGACGGATGCTGTTCAAGCAGAAGCTGCGACCCCATATGGTGGCGGGAATCGTTGTGTGCCTGGCCGCAGGTGCCCTGATCGGAGGCACCAGCTTTGCCTCCATCGGACCCGAGGCCCTGATGGGATGCCTGTTCGCCTTCTTGGCAGCATTCGGATGGGGCTTCGAAGGGTGCGTCGCGGGCTTCGGCACCGTTCTGATCGACTACCGCATTGGCATTGCCATCCGCCAGACCACCGCGGGAGTGCTGGAGCTTCTAGTAATGTTCCCCCTGCTGGCCTTTGCAGGCGGCGGAATGGACCTTGTTCCCACCATGCTGCAGGAGGCTGCCTCCAGTCCCGCCCTGCTTATATTCCTGCTTTCCGGTTTCTTTGCCATGCCCGCCTACTCCTTCTGGTACAAGGGCAACTCCATGTGCGGAGCGGCGTTGGGCATGGCCTGCAACGGCATGTACGCCTTCTGGGGGCCGTTCTTCATCTGGCTGATCCTGGGCGTGCTCAACCTGGGGGGAATGGCGGCATACTACCCTCCCCTTTCCGCTGTTCAGTGGATCGGAGCAGTGATCATGGTTGCCGGAATCTTCCTTATTGCCGAAAGCCCGGCAAGGCTCCTTTCGAAATTCCAGCATGCCCGCGAAAAGGAGGAATAGCATGGCAGACGCTCGCATGCCGCTGTACTACGCCATCATCATGCACTTTCAAGAAGTCGACCAGGATTGCGCCGAAGGCGTGGTGCGGGCCCTTGAGCCAACGTATGCAGGGTATAAGCTGCTGAACCGCAGGGACGTAGATGAAGCGCTTGCAACGGCGCGGGAAAACGGGCTGCTTGAGGAAACCGGATGCGATCTGGATCAAGACGAGCAGCTGCGCATCTACTACTCTCTGACCGAATTCGGTAAACAGATGATATCGCGCTATCTGTAGATAGCCCGAATTGTAGAAACTGGCGAGTTGCCCCAGCCTCCCGAAACACAGAAGGGCCCTGGTCCGTCCCTTCGGACGAGCCAGGGCCCTGACTCTTGCATCAGCTTGGAGCTGCTTCTCCTACTAACAGCTCGGCTTCTTGCCAGATCCTAGGAATGAGCGGAGCGAGCGCCCTTGGTGCCCAGAGGCAGGCCAAGGATGATGCTGGAGGATTTGGGGATACCGTCAGTGCGGCTGCCGTTGTTGTGACGACGAGGAGAAGTGCCCCAGCCCTTTGCGGTGTGAGCGGCGATGGCGATCATGTCCTTGGTCGCAGCGCTGGTGGAAGCGTTGACGGCCTCAGCCTGAGTGCCCTCTTCGAACGGATTGGCGTCGTTGTAGCTTACCGAGTTGTCCATAGGAACCTCTTTTCACGCGACTCCCCCAAAAGCCGCTGACAAATGTACATTTGAAATAACTAGTACTTGGGGTACTACGTCATTTTAACGTATGTTTACGATAATCAGTGCAAAAGACCAACTATTACGTGCGAAAACTGCCGTTCAGAGGTAATTCTGAACGGCAGTCTAGTTACTTAGGTATGAGTCCCATACAGTTCCTACAGCAAGCCCTCCTGGTAGGGACGATCGCATTTGGGAACCGAAAGCAGGCAGTGCTTCCTGCAAAGGGTGCAGTACTCCGAAGAAGAGCCACCGTCTTCAGGAACGGAGCCGTTGTTACCACCCTGGGAATTTTCGTTGAAAGAGTCAGGAACGGCCTCTCCAGTACTGGGAGGAAG
>JAQXGX010000109.1 GCA_029006935.1 Eggerthellales bacterium
CTGTCAAAACAAACTGACCAGTCAGTCAAAAAGCGCAGGAGAGCGCCTGGCCATCGGGCGGCAAGCGGGGGTCTCGCGGAAACAGGGCGCCTGGCCATCAGGCGGCAAGCGAGGGCCTCCCGCAAAGCCACCCGCAACCGCCGTCCTTGCGCTTTGCGTCGAGCAACGAAAGGCACGCTCATGGAGCAAACCGAAACAACGCCTTACGTTTCCGTGCAAGGGCTGGGGCTGAAGACCCCCTTTGGCCCGGTGTACGAGGACGTGAACCTGCAGGTCCAGAAAGGCCAGGTCGTGGCCCTGTTCGGGTCGGAAGGCTGCGGTAAGACGTCGCTGCTGCTGACCCTGGGCGGACGCATGCGCTATCAGGTGGGCACCGCCACGGTGGCGGGCTTCGACCTGAAGAAGCGCTATAAAAAGGTGCGGGACCTGAGCGCCATCACCATCGTGGAAGGCATCAACGACGTGCCGGAGTTCCTGAGTGTCCGCGACCTCATGGCGGCCGAGCTGCAGATGGCCGGCAAGAAAGCCAACCGCGCCGCGGTGGACGCCTACCTGCAGGAATGGGACTTCCTGGACCGGGCGCACGCGGCCTATCGCAGCCTGGAGTCCAACGACCGCCTGTACTTCGGTATCATGCTGGCCTACGCCAGCGACCCCGAGCTGCTGCTGGTGGACGACATCCAAAGCGGCGTAACCCAGCATCGCGCCATCGTGTGGGTGGACATGTTCAAGCAGCTGGCCGCCGCCCGCGGCACCACGGTGCTGTTCGGAACCACGGAATACGACATCGCCCTTCACGCCGACGCGGTGGTCATCGCGTCTCAGAAGGGCGAAGAGCAGCGCAAGGCTGTCCTGGCCGACAAGGGCTCCGCCGCGCTGGTGCCCATCGCCGGCACCTGTAACGGCGTGGTCCTGCAGAGCGAATAGGAGGCAATGCAAATGAAATCCCCGTTCACGGGCATGAGATCGGCAATCCTTGAGCTTAAGAACATGAATTCCAACGGCTTCAAGGTCTTTTCCCTGTGCGCCATCGCCTGCATCCCCCTGATCTACGCCGGCTTGTTCCTGCTGGCCTTCCTAGACCCCTACGGCAGCCTGAACCAGGTTCCCGCGGCGGTGGTCAACCTGGACAAGGGAGCCCTCATCCAAGACGAGCAGCGCAACATAGGCCAGGAGCTCTGCGATGAGCTGGTGGAAAACAACCAGAACGCCGAGCCCGGGGATGCTTCGGGCTATGACTGGCAGTTCCTGGGCTCCGAGGAGGAAGCCCGTGCCGGTCTGGAGGACGCTACCTATTACATGGAGCTGGTGATCCCGGAAAACTTCAGCGAATCCATTGCCTCGGCGGACTCAAAGAACCCCCAGAAGGCGGAGCTGCAGGTTCACTTCAACCCCTCCACCAACCTGATCGCCCAGACGGTGGGCTCTTCCATGGTGACCAAGATTCGCGCCGAGCTGAACGAAAAGGTGCAGAAGTCCTACTTCGACAACATCTTCATCTCCCTGAGCGATGCCGCCGATGACCTGCAGGAGGCCGTGGATGGCTCTGCCGAGCTGTCCGACGGCCTGGAAAGCGCCCAGGATGGCAGCAACACCATCACCCTGAACCTGGGCAAGCTGGCCGATGGAGCCGGCGATCTGGCTGACGGCCTGTCGGATCTGAGCTCGGGAGTGACCGACCTGAAGGGCGGCGCCGACAAGCTTTCCTCCGGCACCAGCGACCTTGCCGACGGCACGGGCCAGCTCAAGTCCGGCGCCAAGGACCTGGCCTCCGGTGCAAAGCAGCTTGATTCCGGCGCGAGCACCCTTTCCGCGGGAGCATCCAAGCTGCAGAAGGAAGGAACCGCCTCCCTTGCCGCAGGCGCTTCCCAGCTTGACCAGGCAACTTCGGCAATGCCGGACGAAGACCAGGTCAGCGCCGCAACCGCAGGCGCGCAGGCCATCGGCGCCGGCTTCGGCGGCCTGGGCACGGCCATCGACCAGCTGAGCGCAGGAGTGGGCAGCTCCGATGACACCTCGTCCTCCACCCTGTACGGCGGCGTGAACCAGCTTTCCGGCGGCGTTGACCAGCTCAAGAGCGGCGTTGGCGCGGCCAGCACGGGCCTGGGCCAGGTCAGCAGCGGTCTGGGTCAGGTGAGCAGCGGCCTTGCCACCATGAAGGGCAGCCTGGAGAGCGCATCCCAGGGTGCTGCCGGATACGAGCAGGCCATCCAGGCCATGGCCGGCGTGCTTACCGCCGAGCAGAAGGCCGCCCTTTCCGCGGGCGGCCTGGACGTGAGCGCCCTGTCCCAGCAGGCTGCTTCCGGCAGCCTGTCCAAGGGGCTGACATCCGCGGCCGCGAGCATAGGGTCCGCCAGCAGCCAAAGCACGCTGCTAGGCGGCGTGGCGGCGGCCAAGGGCGGCGTCGACCAGGTCAAGCAGGGCTTGGGCACCTCTTCTGATCAGTACGATCCCTCGGGGAGCAACACCGTGTACGCCGGGCTGAACGCCCTGGGTGCGGGCGCGACCGGCCTCAAGAGCGGCCTGGCCTCCATGAAGGCCGGCTTGGGCACTTCCTCCGACAACACCGGCGCCTCCGCCAACGACGACGCGGTTTCGCTGTACGGCGGTGTGAACAAGCTTTCCGCTGGCTACGACAGCCTGAGCTCCCAGCTCATGCCCCTGGTCCAGAGCGCGCCTCAGCTGCGCAGCGCCATCACGGCCCTGAGCGCGGGCGCAACCACCGTGGACCAGAACATGAAGACCCTGTCCGAAGGCGCAGGTCAGCTTGCCGCGGGAACCGGTGCCCTGAAGAACAGCGTGGGCACCTCCAAGGACACCGCCGAGGACAAGACCGTGTACGGTGCCGTGAACTCCCTGGACGCTGGCGCAGGTCAGCTGGCTGATGGCGCCTCCGCCCTGGCTTCCGGCGCTGGCAAGCTGGAAAAGGGCGCCAAGTCCGCCCAGTCCGGCGCATCCACCCTGGAAGACGGCGCCCAGCAGCTCAAGGACGGCTCCGCGACCCTGACCGAGGGCCTGACCAGCGCCGTTGACGGAACCGCCGAGCTTCACGACGGCCTTGCGGAAGGCCAGCAGACCATGAAGGACAACACCCAGAACTCGGATGCCAAGAGCCAGATGATGAGCGCCCCGGTCAGCGCCAACGGCAGCGATCAGACGGGCGAAAAGATCACCCAGGTGGCCAACTACGGCACGGGCTTTGCCCCGTACTTCATCGGCCTGGGCATGTGGGTCGGCTGCCTCATGATCACCTTCCTGTTCCGAGCGCTGAACAACCGCATCCTCATGTCCAACTCCAACAGCCTTTCCGCAGTGCTTTCCAGCTTCGTGCCCATGGCCATCATCGCCGTGATCCAGGTGACGGTGCTGCTGCTGTTCATCCAGTTCGTGCTGGGCTTCAACGTGAACTACGTGCCGCAGTTCTACGCCTTCGGCATCCTGACGGCCCTGGCGTTTATGGCCATTGTCCAGTTCTTCCGTGCTTCCCTGGGCACTGCGGGCATGGTGGTCATAGTGATCCTGCTCATGCTGCAGCTGTGCACCGCGGCCGGCACCTTCCCCATTGAAGCCGAGCTGCCGGTGTTCAACATCCTGAACCCGCTGCTTCCCATGACCTACGTGGTGAAGGGCTTCCGCATGGCCATGTGCGGCCTTGACGTGAGCTACATGATCCAGCCCGCCCTGGTGCTGGCCGGCTTCACGGTGGCGTTCCTGGCCCTGACCACGGCGGTGGCCCATCATAGGCGCCGGGCCAACGTGAACATGATGTATCCCAAGATCGAGATGGTCCACTAGGTGATGACTATGCCGAAGAGGGGAAGAACCAGCAAGGCCCAGGCGACCCGCGGGCTGCTCATAGACGCCGCCCTGAAGGTCATCGGCCGGAAGGGATACGCCGCCGCCACGGTGGACCAGATCGTGGAGGAGGCCGGGGTGAGCAAGGGCGTTGCCTACTACCACTTCAAGAACAAGGCAGACATGGCCACCAGCGTGCTGGAGCGCGGCCTGGCCGAGCTGACCGAGGGCTTCGACGCCATTGCCAAGGAGGCTGAAACAGCCGGGGACGCCCTGCTCCAGTTCATGGAGCTGTTCGCCGCCCGGGTCTTCGACAACAAGTGCTTCGGCCGCTTCTTCGTGACCGAGCTGTGGCGCGACGACCGGGACTGGTCCGATGCCATGCAACAGTACGAAGGCCGGCTCATGGGCATATTGGCCGACCAGATCCGCCGCGGGCAGACGGAGGGGACCATTCGTCCCGAGCTGGATTCCGAGTACGTGGCGGTGAGCATGGTGGGCATGGTGCTGACCACGTCGTTGTTCTACACGGCGGGCAGCGACCAGGAAACGGGCTTCCCCCTTCTGACCTCATCCGATGACCTGGGCAAGGATCAGTTCATTTCGCGGACGGTGGACTTCTTCCAACACGCCTGCGCGGCGAAGGTGTAACCTAAGGGAAAACATAGAGGACGGAAGGGGGCGCGGCCCCCTTCCTGCTATGGGAGCGGGGCGAAGCCTGCGGCCGGGCGAATCTGGCACGCCGGCCCCCTTTCTGCTCCCGAGCGCACAGAATCGAGGTAGAGCATGAACATCGTAGAGTACAGCGCATCCCAGCTTGCCAGCCTGCTGCCCATTCCTTCGGCAAGCACCAACAAGTACCAGCGGGGAAAGCTGGTGGTGGTAGGCGGCAGCGCGGCGTATCCCGGTGCGGCGTGTCTGGCAGCGGCTGCCGGCCAGCGCATGGGCGCGGGCTACGTGCAGGTCTACTGCGCTCCCCAGAGCCTGGACGTGGTGCGGGCCAACCGGCCCTCGGTGGTGGCGGCTTCCTGGGACGTGAAGCAGGAGCTGCTGGCGGCGGGGCGGCCCGACGATGTGACGCTTGCCCTGGGCGGCAATCCGGAGGCCCTGTTCTTCCTGAACGCTAGTCCGGAGCATCCTCAGGCCTGCGTTCTGGGTCCGGGAGTGGATGCGGGCTGCAAGGAAGACCGGGAGCGGTCGGTGCGGGTGGTTCGCTCGGTGCCTCTGGAGGTGCCCCTGCTGGTGGACGGCGGGGCCCTTTCCGCCATCGCCGACAGGGGAGCGGCGGCGTTTCTGCGCAGCCGTATGATGCAGGGAGGCGCCACGGTGCTCACTCCCCATGGGGGCGAAGCGGCGCGTCTTGCCCGGGCGGTGGGAATCGAGCCGGTGGATCGCAACGCCTCCGACTACGAGCTGGCGGCCTTCGCCCAGGAGATGGCCAACGCCTTTGGCGCCACGGTGCTGCTGAAGGGCCCGAACACCTACTTGGCGGTTGCCGCCGCGGCCCAGCCTACCGCGGAAAACCCCCTGGTCATGGTCCTGCGGGAAGGTACCCCGGCCTTGGCCAAGGCAGGCACCGGGGACGTTTTGGCCGGTATGGTGGGCGCCCTTCTTGCCCAGGGCCTGCGGGCGGCCGATGCCGCGGCGCTGGGTTCCGCCCTCCACGCCCAGGCGGGGGTGCAGGCGGCCTATACGCTGACCACCATCTGCGCCACGCCCGAGGACGTAATAGAGTGCATTCCCGTCGCGGTGGTCCAGGCGCTGAGCACCCTCAAGGACGGCGCCGGGGCAGGGCGCGGCAGCCTGCGGGAGCAGATCAGCTATGAAGCTCTGGAGGATCCCTCCTTCGGCATGCTGGAGTAGTGCCGGGGCCGCCGGCAGAGGCTGCGGGCCGCTTCTTTCGTCCTGCCCTCCTGACCGGGCCTACTGGCGATCGAAGTAGCGCTTGCCGCTATCCGGGCAGAAGTAGGTGCGCAGGTAGCCGTCGGTGGACACGATCACGAGCTCGTTGGTGCGCTCCAGGTAGTACACGTGGTCTCCGTCCGCGGCCTGGGTCTTGTGCAGCGCCTTGGGGTCGTTGGCCACGCTGCTGGCGGCTTCCTCGTAGTCTTCGGGGGTGGCAAAGCCCATTTCCCGGCCGTGCTTGTTGAAGTGCTCCTTGAGCAGCCGGCTGCTGCGGAACACGTAGTCGGTGTGGTGCTGCTGGTGGTCAGACGGTCCCTGGATATGCTGGGAGGTGGTCGTCCCCTGCGATCCCGCGGAATGGGCTGCGTGGTCGATGAACGAGCATCCGGTCAGCGTCCCTGCGGCAAGGGCCAGGGCCAGGGCAAGGGCCAGGCCAACGATTCTGCGAACAGGGCCTGCGGTCTTGCGGCTGAAAGGCAGCTGTTCAGGGATCATGGGCGTCTCCAGGTCGGGGGATGGGCGAATGCTTTGCCCATTGTAGCGTGATGCGGCGCTTGGCGGGGTGATTGGCGGCCTTTGCCTAGAGCTCCTTTGGACGGGGGAGCGCTACAATAGGGGCTTACGGCAACCGTAGGGCAGGCGGCTGCCCTTAGCCATGATTGCGCCCGCCCGATCCGACCCGAAAGACCCAGGAGACCCCATGACCCAGCAGCAAGACGCACTGTTTTCCCTTTCCGCCGACCAGCAGACGCTGTTCAACGAAGAGGCCATGGCGGCCACGGCAACGGATCCGGCGAAGCGCGTGGAGGAGCTGCGGCGGCTGATCGAGCACCACACCTACCTGTACTACGCCAAGGACGCGCCGGAGATCAGCGACTTTGCCTACGACTCCCTTATGCGGGAGCTGCGGGAGCTGGAGCATCAGCATCCGGAGCTGATCGACCCCTCCAGCCCCACCCAGCGCGTGGGCGGATACGTGGGCGAGCAGTTTGCCGCCGTCCGCCACGAGCAGCGCATGTACAGCCTGGACAATGCCATGGACCTGGAGGAGCTGGACGAATGGCTGGCCCGGGTCCAGGATTTCTTCGGCCGCATGGTGCCCGTGGTCTGCGAGCTCAAGATCGACGGCAGCTCCATTGCCCTGACCTATCAGGACGGCCGGCTGGTTCGGGCCGCCACCCGCGGCGACGGCACCACCGGCGAGGACGTGACGGTGAACATGCGCACGGTGAAGGACGTGCCCCTGCGCCTGCTGCCCCAGGGCATGCCGGGCATTGTGCGGGAAGGCACGGTGGAGGTGCGGGGCGAAGTCTACATGCCCAAGCACAGCTTCGAAACCCTGAACCGCGCGGCGGAGGAAAGCGGCGGCAAGGTCTTCGCCAACCCCCGCAACGCCGCTGCGGGCAGCCTGCGCCAGAAGGACGCGGCGGTCACCGCGCGGCGCGACCTCTCCACCTTCCTGTACGCCATTGCCGACCAGACCGCCATCGCCGCCGAAACCCAGTGGGACATGCTGCAGTGGCTGGGGGAGGCCGGTTTCCATACCAACCCGGACATCTGCCGCTGCACCACGGTGGAGGAAGTCCATCGGTTCTGCCAGCAGGCGTTGGAGCGCCGAGGTGATTTGCCCTACGAAATCGACGGCGTGGTGGTGAAGGTGGACTCCTTTGCCCAGCAAGCCGCCATGGGCTACACCGCCCGCGCCCCCCGCTGGGCCATTGCCTTCAAGTTCCCGCCGGAGGAAAAGACCACCCTGCTTGCGGGCATTACCGTGCAGGTGGGACGCACCGGCGCCCTGACTCCCGTGGCGGAGCTGGTGCCGGTGGTGGTGGCGGGGTCGACCGTGGCCCGGGCCACGTTGCACAATCTTGACGAAGTGCATCGCAAGGACGTGCGGGTGGGCGATACCGTGATCGTGCGCAAGGCCGGAGACGTGATCCCCGAGGTGCTGGGTCCGCTGCCCGAGCTGCGCCCGGCCAATGCCCAGCCGTGGCAGATGCCCGCCGAGTGCCCCAGCTGCGGAAGCCCCGTGATCCGCGAGGAAGGGGAGGCCAAGCATCACTGCATCTCCATCGAATGCCCGGCCCAGGCTCAGGAGCGCCTGGTGCACTGGGCAAGCCGTGGCGCCATGGACATTGACGGCATGGGGGAGGAAATCGTGGGCCGGCTGCTGGAAACGGGCCGGGTGACCGACGTGGCCGACTACTACACCCTGGACGCGACTGAGCTTTCCCTGCTGGACATGGGCCGCGTGAACAAGGAAGGCGAGCCCGTGCGCCTGGGGGAAAAGACCGCCAAGAAGCTGGTGGACAACATCCAGGCCAGCAAGGAGCGCCCCCTGGCCCGCGTGTTGTTCGGCATTGGCATGCGGCATGTGGGCAAGACCATGGCGGAAGCCCTGGCTGCGGCGTTTCCCAGCGTGGAGCTGCTGCGCAACGCCAGCGAAGAGCAGCTGGCAGAAGTCGACGGCGTGGGCCCCAAGATAGCCCGCAGCGTGTGGGTGTTCCTGCACACGCCCGCCAACGTGGAGGTGCTGGAGCGCCTGGAGCTGCGGGGCGTGCGCATGGCCGACGATGTGCCCGCTGGAGACGACGCGGGCCCCAAGCCTCTGGAGGGCCTGACCTTTGTGCTCACCGGCTCCCTGGTGGAAAGCGGTATGACCCGCGACCAGGCGGGGGCGCAGCTGAAGGCCCTGGGCGCCAAGGTCACGGGCAGCGTTTCCAAGAAGACCAGCTACGTTGTGGCGGGGGAGGCTGCCGGCTCCAAGTACGACAAGGCCCTGAAGCTGGGCGTTCCCGTTCTGGACGAAGCCCAGCTCCTGAAGCTGTTGGAAACCGGCCAGCTGCCCTAGGCTCGGCGTGGCCCTCCCGAAGGCCCTCGGAAGTGGTAGTAACGCCCGAATTGGAAGTGGCTGGCGAAGGGGGAGGACAGGCAAGGCTCGCGGCCGTGTCAACACCGGCGAAATCGACATCGGTATCGGCTGGAGTGCAACGCCGACTCCGAAATCGATAGCGGTTGCCGACGGCCGTTACGGGGATTGACCATGACGTAGCGTCGTCCCCCATCATATGCTTGCATAAATGTGTTCCCTGCCTTCGATTCGGTGATTCCATGGCTCCAGACCAAAACCAGCCCTACATGACGGTGGGCGAGCTTGCAGCCCGCGTGGGCGTGACGGTTCGCACCATCCAGTACTACGACCAGCGCGGTTTGCTGCACCCCACCTGCAAGGGGGAGCAGAACCTGCGTCTGTACTCCGCCGCCGACGAGGAGCGGCTGTATCGCATCCTGACCTTGAAGTACCTGGGCCTTTCCCTTTCTCAGATTCAGCAGGGCGAAGGATCCGACGCCGCCGAGGAGCTGTCGGCCGCGCTGTGCCGTCGTGAGCAGGAGCTGGAGCGGGAAAGCGCCGAGGTGCTGCGTAACCTGAACGTGCTGCAGGGCCTTCGCCGCAACCTTGACCAGGACGACTCCGTGGATTGGGGCAGGCTTGCCGAAACGGTCGGCAGCGTCCAGCAGCGCGAGGACGTGCTCTGGTTCGCCATAACGGGGGAGCACGCCGCGCATCCTGAAGCCCCCGTGCCCGAGCTCACCCGCGATGAGGTGACCCGCTGGCATCAGCTCATGGGGGACACCATCGAAGCCATGCACGACGGCGTGCTGGTCACCGACCAGCGTGCCCGTGACCTGGCCCAGCGCTTTGCCGACCTGGGCGGCATGACCCATGCCCTGGCGGGCTTGAAGCGCCTTGCCCATCAGCGCAGCTCGGGTCCCAAGCAGTACGGCCGCGACTTCTACGCTGGCATCCAGCGACGCACGCTCAGCTTTTTGCAGGATGCGTTGGACGAAATGAGGGAATAATCCCCTTGACCATGACCTAGCGTCGTTGGGTAGCGTCTGTCCCCGATGTTTGAACGCAAACGCAAGGGGGACCCATGATCGTATCGTGGATGACGACGAACCGCTGCAACCTGAAGTGCGCCCACTGCTATCAGGATGCCAGCGAATGCCAGAGCAACGAGCTGACCACCGACGAAGCCAAGGCCATGATTGAGCAGATCGCGCGCGCGGGCTTCAGGGTCATGATCTTCAGCGGCGGTGAGCCCCTTCTGCGCGACGACATCTTCCAGCTGGTCGCCCACGCCGCCTCCTGCGGCCTGCGACCGGTGTTCGGCACCAACGGCACGCTCATAACTCCCCAGGTGGCGAAGAAGCTCAAAGACGCCGGCGCCGCTGCCATGGGCATTAGCATCGACAGCCTTGACCCCGAAAAGCACGACCGGTTCCGCGGTGTGGAGGGGGCCCATGCTCAGACCCTTGCGGGAATCGAGGCCTGCAGGGAAGCCGGGCTGCCCTTCCAGATCCACACCACGGTGGTTGATTGGAATCGGGAGGAGGTGTGCCTCATCTCCGACTTCGCCCAGCAGATCGGCGCCAGCAACCACTCCATCTTCTTCCTGGTGCCC
>JAQXGX010000110.1 GCA_029006935.1 Eggerthellales bacterium
AGGCCCATCTTGGCAATGAGCTCCCGAGCATGGGCCTCCGCTTCGTCCTTTGACCTTTTCAGCACGTGAATAGGCGCATGGGAAATGTTCTGCAGCACCGTCAGATGAGGGAACAGGTTGAAGTTCTGGAATACCAGGCCAAAACGCATGCGCGCCTGAGCGAGCACGTCCTTCCCAGCATAGACAGCGCGACCGCGGGCATCATTTTGGGCCACCACCAGGTCGCCGTAGGCCAGCAAGCCCGCGTCCATGGTCTCCAGCAAGGTGGCGCAGCGCAGCAGGGTGGACTTGCCGCCGCCAGACGCGCCGATTATAGCCACCACCTGGCCACGATGAACGTCCAGGCTCACATCCTTTAAGACCTGGTTGGATCCGAAGCTCTTCTGGACGTGCTCAAGACGCAGCAGGGTCTGTTGATTGGACATGGAACGCTCCTTAGTCATGGTAGTAGCTGAGCTTCTTTTCCAGGAAGTTCAGCACCGCTTCAACGATCAGGGTGAAGCACCAGTACAGGCCCGCTGCCAAAATGTACGGGGTCATGCTGACCAACGCCGCAGCAAGGGCCTTGGCCTGGGTGAACATTTCCATAATACCCAGGACGAAGGCCAGGGACGTGTCCTTGACCAGGGCTATGACCTCGTTTCCCATGGCGGGCAGAATGCGCTTGATGACCTGAGGCAGAATGATGAGCATGAAGCACTGGGCGTTGGTATAGCCCAGCACCTGGGCGGCTTCGTACTGGCCGCGAGGAATGGACTGGATGCCGCTTCGGTAGATTTCGCCGAAGTAGGCGCTGTAGTTCAGGATGAAGCCGATGCTGCACGCCATGAACTTCCAGTCCGGGCCCAGGGAAAGGCCGAACACGTAGTACGGCGCGAACATCCACGCCATGAGCTGCAGCATCAGCGGCGTGCCACGCAGAACGGATATGTAGAAGCGGGCCACCAGAGCCAGCGGCTTGAACTTGCTCATACGGCACAACGCCACCACCACGCCCAGGGGAAGCGACCCCACCAGGGTGATGAAGAAGATCTGGACGGTCATGCCGAAGCCCGATATGAGGATTCCCATCATGGAGCCAAGGTCCATTGCATACTCCTTCTAAGCGCACTGTAGATTGCGCAGATGCCAGCAACCCTGCTCCCATCTGCGCAATCACAAGAAAGGCTCCGCCCCCCGAAGCGGAGGCGGAGCCCATGGCTATTCTGCTGTTACTGCAGGCACCAGTTGGCGTAGTCCATGCCCTGATCTGCGTACTTTTCGCACAGGGTCTTGATCTTGCCCTCTTCGTCCAGCTTCTTCAGAGAATCGGTGATGAGCTGGGCCTTTTCGTCCTCACCCTTGGCCAGGCCGACGGCATAGTGCTCGGAGCTCAGGGTTTCGTCCAGCTGAGCGAACACGCCGTCCTTGGCAGCCAGCTGATAAGCGGCGATGGACAGGTCGCAGGCAACGGCGTCAACGGCGCCGGACTCGAGCTGCATAAAGGCGTTGTTGTAATCGCCGATGGTCTCCAGCTTCTTGAAGGTGTTGGCAACGTCCTTCATGTCGCCTTCCAGCACGTCAAGTGCGGCGGAGTCCTTCTGGGTGATGACGGTCTTGCCAGCCAGGTCAGCCAGGGTCTTGATGCCGGAGTCAGCCTTGGCAACCACGACCTGGGCGTTGATCATGTACTGGCCGGACCATGCGTACTGATCTTCGCGACCCTCATAGGTGAAGCCGTTCCAGATGCAGTTGATGTCGCCAGAGCCCAGCAGAGCGTCCTTGGAGTCCCAGTCGATGGGCTTCACAACCAGATCCCAGTTGTTCATGGCACAGACCTCGTTGGCAAGGTCCAGGTCGAAACCGGTATAGGTGTTGCCGTCGTCGGCCTTGTAGCCTTCCTCACCGTTGGTGGCCAGGTAGCCGTAGGGCGGGTACGCGGCGTCGAAGCCTACGATGAACTGCTCCTTTTCCGCAGGGGCGCTGGAGCTGCAGCCTGCCAGCATGCAAGCGCTCAGAGCAAGTGCGGCCACCGATGCGGCCACGGCAAAGATCTTCCTCTTCATGAACATTCCTCCCTCTTGAATGATTCTCCTCGTTGAGTGGCTACTTTACCACTCCAATGTAATGGAGCAGTGGCATTATAGCACGGCGACGCTACTCCACTGTTGTAAAGCGAGGGGCGGAGTCGGGAAATCGGCCTAGACCTGGGATACTTCTTGGGGCTGGGGGTGGGGGCGGAAGTGCCCTTCGGTCTAGGCTTCGACCCGGACCTGGGGCCCTGCCTGGACCTGGACTTCGGCCTGGGCCTTCGCTCACTGCTCCCTTGCCTGCTGCCGCTCCTGCTCCTCCAGCTTGGCCTGGGACGGCGAGCAGGGGAAGGTGGCCGGCTCGAAGCTGAACACGTCGGCCAGGCTGACCAGGGGGCTGATGGTGATGCAGCTGCGGAAGCAGATGTCCTCGCATAGGTGGCACTGGATGCACTCGGAAGCGGAAAACTCCAGAGAAACGCGGCTGATCCCGTTGCGACGGTAGCGGACCTGCTTCAGGGCGTCCGTGGGGCAGATGCGCACGCACACGCCGCAGCGGCGGCACTTTTCGTTGTTATGGGCAAAGGAGCCGAAGAAGCGGGTCACCACCTGAGCATCTTCCCGGTCCCCCAGCTCATACAGGGCATCCAGCAGGCTGACCTGGCGGGCCGGCTCCTCCAGGTCCTTCGCGGGATCGGTGCGGTTGGTCAGGCCCATGGCGTCCAGCACCGTAGCGGAGGTGCTGTCCTTGCTGGCCTGGATCTGGGCAAGGGCGCCGATGGCACGCCCCATTGTCCCCTTCAGGCTCTGGGCGGAGCCCACCAGCACGGCCCTGCGTTCGGCCCCGCGGTCCGTTCCCCCGGGTTCGGCCAGCAGCAGCTCCGGGGGGAAGGCGCTCACGCGCTCAACCTTTGCCCCGTTGCCACGCGCCGTCAGCAGGTCATTGCTGGTGGATGCCACCATCTGCACGATGGGGCCGCACACCTGCAGCTTGCAGGTGGAGCAGTTGCCGTCGATCAGGACCACCCGCTCGGCCCCGTCCAAGATCTGCTGCAGGAGCAGGCTTTCCTCCACCCGGGCCAGGCAGGGGACCTCCACGAAGCGGGAGGGGTCCGCGATCTGCTTGGCGGCCATGCGAGCGCAAGCGAAGTACAGCGTGGAGCCGGTGACGGCGCGGGCGCGGGCCACCCGCTGCCGCAGCTCGTCATCGGTGGGGTCCAGGGGGACCAGGGCTTCGGTGGGACACACGGTGGTGCAGGCGCCGCATCCTTCGCACTGGGTATGCATGATGGCCACCTTGCCCGCCGCAACGGACACCGCGCCGGTGGGGCAGATGTCCTGGCACCGCGAGCAGGTCGAATGGCGGTTCTTCACGCAGGCGCACCGATCCTTGACCACCAGAACGCGCTGGTCGCCCAGGGAATCGGCAAGGGTCATGATGTCCGTCAGGTTTGCCACACCCAGGTCCTAGTCGGTCACGGCTTCCTCGAGGGCCTTGAGTTCGGCGGGAGTATTGCAGTTCTGGAAGCAGCCGCCAAAGGGCACGGCGTCGTTCACCTCTTCCTGGGTGAACTCGTACACGTCCACCTTGTCGAAGAAGCTCTGAGCACGGCGCTCGCCTTCCTCCACGGTCTGCCTCACAGCTTCCAGGCAGGTTTCGCGCCGGTACATGGCGTGGAAGGGCTCGAAGCCGTTCTTGTTCACCGGCACCACCACGTCCGTGCCGGTCTGGTGCATGGTAATGGACTCCGAGACCACCAGGGAAGCGCTGGCATTGACCATGTCGCAGGCCACTACGGCAACGTAAGGGCAGGTGGCGGCGGAAAGGGCGGTGTACAGGCCCGGCAGCGCGCCGCGGAAGTCGTAGGTGTCCGGCACCAGGCGAATGTTCAGGTTGGGGAACTCGTCCTTTAAGAAGCCCAGGCGGTCGGCTTCGTTGGTGGTGATGATGAGCTCGTTGGCGGCGGGATGCAGGCGGCGCACCAGTCGGCAGATCAGCGGCTTGCCGGCAAAGGGCACGGTGGCCTTGCTCTGTCCCATGCGGCGACTTTCGCCCCCTGCCTGGATCACCAGGGAGACGCGGGGACGAACGTAGTGCTGCTCCAGGAAGGTGGCCACGCCGCTGACGTCGTCCAGGTTGAAGGCAGGGATGTTGTAGGCCTTGGCCGCCTCCACCGCCTCGGGGATGTCGGTCACGATGGCCACGGTGTTGCCCGTGGGCACCTTGGTGGAAAGGTCCAGCATGCTGCGCTCGCTGGCCACGTAGTCGCGGATGGGCTTGCGGGCCAGGGCGTGGGCGCGGGCCAGCTTGGAGTCACGGTCGGCGATGGCGGCCAGGGACTCCTGCACGATCTGCTCTCCCCTGCGGTTCAGGACCTCCTGGCGCTCCTCTTCGGTTTCCAAGAAGCGCAGCTCGCGCACGATCTGGGTGAAGTCGGCGCCCAGGGGCCAGCCGCGGCGGGCGCCTTCGGCCAGGACGTGGGCGGTCAGCGTGTCCGCGTCGTTGCCGGAGCGCATGATCTCGATGGTGGGCAGACCGCTTTTCCGATAGCCCTCCACCACCACGATGTCGTGGTTGGGCATGCGGCGGACCAGCTCGTTCGCCTCCGCTTCGCCGTCCAGGGTCTTGATCATGGCCACCTGGCCCGGGCAGGAGATCACGGTTTCCGAGGCGCCGGCCTGGCGGTGACGATAGGAGTCCTTGCCCGGAATGTCGATCTCGAAGCCTTCCCTGTGGTGGTGCTTGATGCTGCCCACGTCATGGCCGCGAGCCACCAGCTCTTCGATGAGCTTCACCACCAGCGTGGTCTTTCCCGAATTATGACGACCCACAACCGCGATTGCCGGGCTTGGAATGTTAACCATGGTTCCCCTTGAAGTGCGCAAGTAAGAGTGTGCGAGTTTATAGCCATAACAGTATAGACTACTTAGGGGAATGCGGGGCAACAATTAAGCGGTTCGGCCAGGTTCGACCGCTTTGCTTCGCTCTGGCCCAAAGAGGGCGGGGCTTGCGGCGGCGGCAGGGCCACTCTTTCGTCACCCGATTCGGGCGAAATCCAGCCGCACGATCGAAAACATGTCGGGGCAAACCAACGGCCGGAGCGAGCGGAGCCCGAACGGCAGACGGGAGCTGTCTCAAAACCGGGCCGGGCGGCTGGTCGAGAATCCGCAAGCAACCCCGAGCACAAAAAAGCCCGCATCCTTGCGAATGCGGGCCTTGTTCCATGACGAAAGTCCAAGATTCTGTCCCCTCCAAAAACAGGATCTTTGGCTTTTGTCAGGCTACTGCATATGAACAGTAGCCAATGATATACATAACTAATCCATCAGGCAAGGGAATCGGGTGAAAAAGTCTCGGTCACGGGCGACTCCGCCACCCGAGCCGGCATCCTCCGCCATTCCGCCGCTCCGACGCTTCCGACTCGCCCCTACAGCGGTCGCCGCGCCTCCAGAGCGCGTCCCAGGGTCACCTCGTCGGCAAACTCCAGGTCGCCCCCCACGGGAAGACCACTTGCCAGCCGGGTGACCTTCACCCCCAGGGGCTTGATCAGACGCGCCAGGTAAGCCGCGGTGGTTTCGCCCTCCACATTGGGATTGGTGGCAAGCACCACCTCTTCCACCCGGGCAGATGCCAGCCGCTTCATCAGATCCGCAATGTTCAGGTCGTCCGGGCCAATGCCGTCCATGGGAGCCAGCGCCCCGCCCAGCACATGGTACACGCCGTCAAAGACCGCCGTGCGCTCGATGGGAGGAATATCCCTGGGCTCGCTGACCACGCAGATCAGGTTGTGGTTCCGGCTGGGGCTTGCGCAGATGTCGCACAAATCATCCTGGGCGTAGTTGTTGCAGCAGCTGCAGAAAGAAACGGTATCCTTGACCTCGGCGATAGCCTCCGCCAGACGAAGAGCCGTGGCCCGGTCCGTGTTCAGGATCCAGTACGCTATGCGCTGGGCGGACTTGGGACCCACCCCCGGCAGACGCTCCAGCTCATCCAGGAGCTTTTGGATGGAAGGTGCGGCCAGCATGCTAGAACGGCAGACCCATGCCGGCGCCAAGGCCGCCAGTGATGGCGCCCATGCGCGCGTTGGTGGCCTCCTGTGCGGAGCGCAGGCCCTCGTTCACCGCGGCCACGATCATGTCCTGCAGGATCTCCACGTCCTCCGGGTCCACCGCGGCGGGGTCGATCACCAGGCTCTTCACCACGTTTTCGCCGGTCACCACGGCCTTGACCATACCGCCGCCGGCAGATGCCTCGAACTCCATGGCCTTGGCCTCTTCCTGAGCCGCCAGCATTTCCTTCTGCATCTTCTGAGCCTGCTTCATCAGGTTGTTCATGTTTCCGCCACCGGGAATGAATCCACCGCGCTTTGCCATTGCGTCCTCCTTGCTTTGAGCCGGGCCTTCCCGGCGTGGTCTACGTGTTGCGCTTGCCGACTTGCAGCAAACGTACTGATTGTACTGTATTACTGAGCCCTGAACTCCAAGGGGCCGAATGCCTGGAGCAGGTTGGCCTGCCATGCGGAGGGGTCCTCCGCCGGAACGGAAGGCGCCGCTGCAGGCTCGGCGACCGCGGCTTCGCGATCCACCCCGGGCTCCCCTTCAGCAGCTCCTTCGAACTCGCAATACGGCGGCACGTCCCAGCTGCTCTGGGGCGCGTCGTCGGAGTCGTAGGGCACTACGTCGTCGTAGGCGTCCAACGGCACCTGGTCAGGGTAGGGCGAAACCTCCGCCACAGGCTGAGGCTGAGCCGCCGCCTGAGGCTGCGCCGCAGGTTGGGACTGAGGTTGGGGCTGAGCCGCGGGCTGGGGCTGCGCCGTTGCGGGGACATCCTCCCACGGCGGCACGTCCTGGGGATTCGCGGCCGCAACCGCAGTCTGCGCCTGGGGCCGCGGCTGCACCGCCGCCTGAGACTGGGGCCGCGGCTGCACCGCCGTCTGGGCTTGCGGCTGGGACTGAGCCTGGACGTGCCTGGCCGCTCCCTGGCCGAAGTCCTGCTGCTGAGCAGAAGCGCCAAAGGACGCTGCCGCGGACGACGCGGACGAGGACCGCATCCCCGAAGCCGCAGCGCCCACCGGATGCAAGGATCCGCCGCTGCCAGCCATGACCAGCGTATAGGGCAGGTCAGCGCCAATGCCCTGGCGGATGGCGTCTTCCAAGAACCGATGCACATCCGGCTTCTGGGCAGCATCGAAGGCGAACTGGGACGTATCCGAAAAGACCACGTTCAGGCGGCCGTCGGGCGCAAGCTCCGCTCGCGTGTTCAGGAACAGCACCGCATAGACCTGCTTGTTGCGCTTCAGCACGTTCAGCACCGCCTGCCAGGCCCGCTGAAGGCTGGCCGGGTTGCTCAGGCGCTGCAGCAGGGCCGCGTCCGGGCGTGCTGCAGAAGCGGGCGAAACCGCCGTTCCCTGCTGAAACGCATCCGCGGTCCGCACCTGCGTTGCAGGCTGGGGCTGAACGACGGGGGCCGCAGGCTGCACCTGGACCCGGGACTCCACGGCAGGCTGCACCGCAGGCTGCACCTGGACCTGAGGCTGCGCCTCGTACGCCGCAGCAGCTGCGGGCTGGGGCTGCACCTGCGCCACGGGCTGCACCACACTTGCCGCCGAACCCGCAGGCTGAGCCGCCGGCGCAAAACGCACCTGCTCCGGTACCTGCCGCCGCTCCTCAGCACGCCCCTGGTCCAACGCAGCTGCAGGCTGCCCCGCGGCAGGCTGAGCTGCCGGCGCCGATGCCGCAGCAACAAATCCGCCCCGCTCCAGAGCCTCGATGCGCTCGGCCAGGGCCTCCAGCGTCAGGTCGGACTCGGGACGAATCAGCCGCGTGCAGGCAATCTCGAAGGAAAGCCGCTGGTTGGTGGAGGTCTTCAGTTCCACCATCAGGTCCCCCAGCACGCCCAGCATCCGCGCCAGCCGGTCAGAGCCGAACCACTGCAGCTCCCCTACCATTTCGCTGCGATCTGCTTCGCTCACCTCAATAGGAGCATTCTGCCCCGCCAGGGAAAGCACGTACAGGTTGCGCACGTGCTCGGCCATGTCCCGCACGAAGCGGGAAAGGTCCGCGCCGGTTTCCACGAACCGGGCGGTCCACTCAAAGCACGCCGCCGCATCCCTGCGTCCCAGGGCGCCCATGATCTCCGCCATGTCCGACGTGCTCATGGACCCCAGCATCTCCTCGGCTGCTCTCAAGGTCACCGACCCGCCGCCGAAGGTGATCAGCTGCTCCAGGGCGGTCAAGGCGTTGCGCATGCCGCCTTCGGCCCGGTGGGCGATCAGCTCCAGGGCCTGGCCTTCAAAGGGAACGCCCTCCGCCGTGCAGACCGCGCCCAGGCGCGCCACCAGGGAATCGGAGGAAATGCTGCGGAAGTCGAAGCGCTGGCAGCGGGAATGAATGGTTTCCGGCACCTTCTGGGGATCGGTGGTGCACAGGATGAAGAGCACGTGGCTGGGAGGCTCCTCCAGGGTCTTAAGCAGGGCGTTGAAGGCCGCCAGCGAAAGCATGTGGACCTCGTCGATGATGTAGATCTTGCGGCTGCCCCGGGTCGGCGCGAACTGCACGCGGCCGATGATTTCCTCGCGCACGTTTTCCACGCCGGTACGGCTTGCCGCGTCCAGCTCGTACACGTCGGGGTGCTCGCCCCGGGCCACCAGCAGGCAGTCTTCGCAGGTGCCGTCGGGATCGGGCGTGGGGGCGTTCTTGCACAGCAACGTCTTTGCCAGCAGACGGGCGGTGGTGGTCTTGCCGGTGCCCCTGGGTCCGCAGAACAGGTAGGCGTGGCTCAGCTTGTCCTGCTCGATTGCGTTGCGCAGCGTCCGCTCAATGTGCTCCTGGCCCACCATGTCGGCGAAGACCTGGGGCCTATACTTTCTGTACAAAGCCTCTGCCATGTGACTCCCACACCTTTCGCACTACGCTTCTACCAGCTCGCAGCCTCATGCTGCCCAGCGTACGGCATCATGCTCCCGCCGGCACAGGCCCTAGGCCGCGTGCTTGCCCCTTTTCGTGCCCCGCGCCGCCAGAGCGCCCTTCACGGCACCCACCACGGCAGGCGCCACGGAAACCGCCACGATGCCCAAGACGATGATCTCGAAGTGATCCTGGACAAAGGGAACGCCTCCGAAGAAGTATCCCACCAGCACGAACAGGCTCACCCATGATATGCCTCCCAGGGCGTTGAAGAAGGTGAACTTGCCAAAGTTCATGTGGCCCGTACCGGCAATGAACGGGGCAAAGGTGCGGAAGAAGGGCATGAAGCGGGTGATCACGATGGTCAGGCCGCCGTAGCGCTCGAAGAACTCGTCCAGCTTTGCCATGCGCTCGGGGGTCAGGGCCTTGACCTTGCCGGAATCGATGATGCGGGCGCCGAAGAACCGGGCGATCCAGTAGTTGCTGGTGTTGCCCAAAATGGCGGCAACGTAGAAGACCAGCAGGGTGGCGACCAGGTTCAGGCCGCCGCCGTCAGCGCTGAACACGCCCGCCGCGAACAGCAGGGAATCGCCTGGCAGGAAGGGGAAGAACACCAGGCCCGTTTCGATGAACACGATCAAGAACAGCGGGGTGTAGACCCAAACCGGACCCAGGGCGATGATCCATCCCGCAATGGCGGCGCGCGGATCCTTCAGCAGCCCCACGATGAAGTTCACAAAATCCATACCAGCTCCTCGGCCCGGCATGCACCAGCTCCTGCCGAAAGCCGCCCCTATATAAAAGTATCCCGAATAGGCAAGGGCGCTCGTCAGCGGTCCCTTATGGCTGCTTCCTCCCGGACCTGACCAGGTTCGGAACTTGGCGCCGCCCAAGCCCATTCGAGATACTCATTAACAATCGAACTTGCTAATTATATACGATGCCTCAACCTTTCGCCAAATCACCACAACAGGGCCTACCCCAGCGCATCCATAACCTGGGAAATGGAGTACAGGCTGCCAAAGGCCACCACCAGGCCCTCCTGACCTGCCAGTTTGCGGGCCAGCGCCACCCCCTGGACCAGATCGTCCACGGCATGGACGTCAACGTAGCACTGCAGCTGATCACGGACCTGGACCACGGCCGCAGCAAGGTCCTGGGCGGAAAGGGCGCGGGGGCTGGGCGGCTCATAGGCCACCACCGCCTTGGCAAGGGGCAGTACCGTGCGCAGCATGGAGCGGTAATCCTTGTCGGCCAGCACCCCCATGAGCAGCACGGGGCGCATTCCCGGAAACACGTCCTGCACGGAGTCCACCAGCGCCTGGGCGCCCTGGGGATTGTGCCCGCCGTCTACCACGAAGGTGGGGGCGTGGGCCACCACCTGGAAGCGACCCGGCCATTCCGTGGCACGCAGGCCCGCGCGCAGAGCGGCATCCGGCACGTTCCAGCCCCGTTCCCGCAGCAGCGCCACGGCTTCCAGGGCAAGGGCCGCGTTGGAGGGCTGGTAGGAGCCCAGCAGCTGCAGCTCAAAGCTTCCGAAGGCCCCGTAGCTTACGGGACGCAGGCCCCGCTCCACCTTCCCCGCCGTCAGCTGGGAAAAGTCGGGGACGCGCAGCGTGCATCCCAGCTGGTCGCAACGGGTGCGCACCACCTCCATGGCGGGAGCGTCCTGAGGCCAGCTCACCACCGGGCAGCCGGGCTTCAGAATGCCGGCCTTTTCTGCCGCCACCTGCTCCACGGTGCTGCCCAGAAGGGCCGTGTGGTCCAGGCCTATTCGGCAGATCACGCACACTTCCGGCGCCTGGATGACGTTGGTGGAGTCCAGGCGACCCCCCAGCCCCACCTCCAGCACCACGATCTGGCAGGCGCTGCGGGCAAAGTGAAGCAGCGCCACTGCGGTCATAAGCTCGAACTCAGTAGGATGCTCGCCTAGCTGCCGCTGAACCTGCAGCGCGGCTTGACGCACCACCAAGGTGGCATCCCGCAGGTCATGAGCGGGAATGTTGGCGCCGTTCACACGAATGCGCTCTTCAAAGGTGATCAGGTAGGGGCTGGTGAACAGGCCGGTGCGGTACCCTGCCGCCTGCAGGATGCTGGCAATGAAGCTGCAGGTGGAGCCCTTGCCGTTGGTGCCCGCCACATGCACGAAGCGCAGCTGGTCCTGGGGGTTGCCGATCAGGTCCAGCAGCAGCCGGGTGCGGTCAAGGCCCAGGCTCACCTTCTGCCAGCGGGGCTGGTTGATGTAGGCCACCGGGTCGAAGTCGAAGTCGGAGTCAACGTCAGAGGCTAAACCGGGGGCGACGCCAAGGTCAGCGCTGTTGCCGACGCCAGGACCGACGCCGCTTTCGGCATCATGATCAGGGGCTAAACCCGCGGCGCTCAGCTCGAGCCCATCGTCCACGAGCTGAGCAGCACCCGCCGCTTCCCTGGTCACTGCTGCTCCTGCTTCGGAGCCTGCAGCAGTTGACCCAGGATCACGAAGTCGTTGGTCAGAGCCTCCCGCTTCTTTCCGTCATACAGCGCAGCCGCCGGGTGAAACACGGGAAACACCTTGAAGCGCCCTGCCTGCTGCAAGGTTCCGTGGAGGCGGGTGATGCCCACGTCCGTGCGCAGGATGAACTTGGTGGCAAAGTTTCCCAAGGTCACGATCCACTCCGGATCGATGGTGCGGGTCTGCTCCCGCAGGTAGTCAGCGCACAGCTGGATTTCCTCCGGCCGGGGGTCCCGGTTGCCGGGAGGTCGGCACTTCAGCACGTTGGCAATGAACACGTCCTCCCGCTTCAAGCCCGCATAGGAGAGCAGCTCGTTGAGGTACTTGCCCGCCGCGCCCACGAAGGGCTCGCCCTGCAGGTCTTCGTTCTTGCCAGGAGCTTCGCCCACTATAAGGACCCGCGCCTGGGGGTCGCCCACCCCGAACACCGTCTGGGTGCGGCCATCGGCCAGGGGGCACTTCTTGCAGGCCTGCACCTGGGCGCGGATCTGCTCCAGGGGAATCTGCGGCCTAGACATAGTAGCGGGGCATGCGATGGCTGAAGCCGATGCACACTTCGTACTCGATGGTGTCGGCGATGCGGGCAAGCTCCGTTGCCGTGATCTCCGCGTTGCCCTGGCGTCCCATTACGATGACCTCGTCGCCGATCTGGGGATCAATACGCTCGCGCGTGGCGCTGGTGCGCAGGTCAACTTCGAACATGGCCTGGTCCATGCAGATGTTGCCCACCTGATGCAGCAGCTGGCCCTTGCAGATCACGTCCACCTTGCCGGAAAGGCAGCGCATGTATCCGTCGGCGTAGCCCACGGGAATGGTGCAGGTCTTTACGCTGCCGCGACTGCGATAGTGCAGGCCGTAGCCCACTCCCTCGCTCATGCGCAGCATGCGCACGTCGGTGATGCGGGCGTGCACGCTCATGGCCGGACGCAGGTCCACCAGGGCCATGGTTTCCGGGCAGGGATGGTAGCCGTACATCACAATGCCCATGCGCACCATGTCGAACAGGGCCTCCGGGTACCGGATGCTGGCCGCGGAGTTGGCGCAGTGCACCAGGCCGGGGTCGAAGCCCGCCGCGCGCATGGCAGCCACGGCTTCCTTGAACCGGTTCAGCTGCAGCCTGAAGTCCAGGTCGTCGGAGGAATCGGCGGTGGCGAAATGGGTGAACACGCCCTTCAGGTCAAGAGCGCGGTGGAAGTCCACCTGCTTCAGGAAGCTGACCACTTCGCTGTGGTGCACGCCTATGCGGTTCATGCCCGTGTTCACGGCAAGATGATAGGGAGCCTTCAGGCCGCAGGAGTCCGCAGCCTCGGCATACTGGATGGCGAACTCCGCGGTGTAGATGCTGGGCATGATCTTGTAGGCCAAAAGCAGCGGAATGGAGCTTGCCGGAGGCTCGGCCAAGATCATGATTGGGGCGTTGATCAGGGCTTCCCGCAGCTCGATGCCTTCGTCCACCGTGGCCACGGCCAGGTAGTCGGCGCCGGAGTTCAGGGCGGTCTTTGCCACCCGCACGGCGCCATGCCCGTAGGCGTCGGCCTTGACCACCGCCAGCAGACGACGGCTCTGGCCTACGCGGCTGCGCACCTGGGCAATGTTGTGGCGGATGGCGTTCAGGTCCACCTCCACCCATGCCCACCTGCGGTCCTTTTCAGGGATCTGCGCCAGCTTTTCCGGATCGAAGGAAACGCCCTGGCTGCCATCGGCCACCATGGTGTACTGGAAGACCCCTTCCTGCTTGCGCCTTGTGGCGTATCCGCCAAAGCCGCCTACGACTTCGCCCACAACCGTTCCTTTCCCCGGACCAAAACGAACAGGACCCGCCTTGATACGAGGTCGGGTCCCTGCTATTGCAAAAAGACAGGGGTAAGTATACCCCTTTGCCCTGCTCCGCGTGTTACGGGCGCGCCCCTTCCCTTCCCGGGCGCCCAGCGGCTCCAAAGGAAGGTTCAGCGGCCTGCGCCACGCGGTCGGCGCGGCTGCTCCTAGTGGCCGCCGCCGGCCATCATCTTGGCAGCATGGGGCAGGGCCTTTACGATGCCCTCCCAGTTTTCCATGGCGGCCTTCTTGGAGCCCGGCAGGTTGATCACGATGCAGCGGCCGCGCTGCATGCACACCGCGCGGGACAGCATGGCGTAGGGCGTGATCTGCAGGCTGTGGTAGCGCATGGCCTCCGCAATGCCCGGCACGTTGCGGTCGCACACGGCGGCCGTGGCCTCCGGGGTCACGTCGCGCAGGGAAAGGCCGCTGCCGCCGCAGGTCAGGCATATGTCCACCTGCAGCTCATCGGCGGCGCGCACGATTTCGGCACTGATCTGGTCCTTTTCGTCCTTCACCACCACGTGGCTTGCGCACTCCCAGCCGTTTTGGGCAATGAGCTCCTCCAGGGCGGCACCGGCGGTGTCCTCCTTCATGGAGCGGGTGTCGGAGCAGGTGATGATGGCAAAGGTGAGCTTTTGCTCGGACATGGGTTCCTCCTACGCTAGATCACAATGTCTTCGGAAATATCCAGGATGATGCATTCCACCAGGTCACCGGCCTTCTTGGACTCCAGTCCCTCAGGCATGACCGCCAGGCAGGTGCTGCGCTGGATCACGCCGAAGCTGCCGGAGCTCTGGTTGCGGTCGGGGGTGACCTGGTACTGGCCCTGGTCGTTCTTGGTCAGAGTGGCCCGCAGGTAGATGCGGCGGGGGTCCTTCTTGCGCACGTCCTGGGTGAGCTGGGCCATGACGCTGGTGCGGGCGAAGGCAGAAAAGCCCTGCATCTTTCGCAGGGCGGGTCGGATCAGCAGCTCAAAGCCGCAGTAGGCCGCAGACGGGTTGCCCGGCAGGCCAAAGACCGGCACGCCGTTCACCACGCCGAAGGTCTGAGCCTTGCCCGGGCGCATGTTCACCGTGACCATGAGCAGCTCTCCCAGCTGGTCCACGGTGGGCTTGATGAAGTCGTAGTCGCCGTTTGCCGCGCCGCCGGTCGTGATGACGAAGTCGAACTGCTGGGTGGCGGACTCAACCGCAGCCTTCAGGTCCTCCAGGGTGTCCTTGCAGATGGGCAGCACGGTGGGCACCGCTCCCGCCGCCAGGGCGCAGGCGGCCATGGCGTAGCTATTGGAGTTGCGGATCTTTCCTTCCGCGGGGTACTCGGTGGGGTCGACCAGCTCGCTGCCGGTGGCGATGATACCTACGGTGGGACGTCGATGCACCTTCACCGTGGTGGCGCCGCAACTGGCCATGAAGCCCACGCCGGCAGTGCCGATGATTTCGCCCGCTGAAATAATGGCCTGTCCCTTCTTGGCTTCCTCGCCGGCAAAGCGGATGTTGTTGCCCTGCTTCACGGGAGCGGTGAAGCTGACTCGGCTGCCGGTGCGGCCGTCGCCTTCCACCACGCCCACGATCTCGTACTTGACCACGGCATCGGCGCTTTCGGGCACCGCAGCGCCGGTCATGATGCGCACACACTGGCCTTCCTGAATGACGCCGTGGAAGAAGTCCCCTGCCGCCACCTCCGCGATCACGTCCAGCTCAACGGGAGACTCCGGGCTGGCACCCTCCAGCTGCTGGGCGCGCATGGCAAAGCCATCCATGGCGGAGTTGTTGAAGGCGGTGACGTCGATGTCGCTCACCACGGGCTGGGCGGCAACGCGTCCCACCGCCTCGAGCAGCGGCACCTCTTCGGCCTCAAGAGGGGAAACCACGCTGAGCACCAGCTCACGGGCTTCCTCCGGGCTGATCATTTCTGCAATGGCCATGGGAGTCCTTTCGGTAAAGTTTTGAAGTATCGCGCTTTATTATAAACTCATTTGACTACAATAGGACCCCTTAAGCCTGCGCCTCCGTTTTGGGAAAGGAAGCCTCATGTCCTTTGACTACCGTACCGTCAATGCCGATCCCTCTTGCTGCATTTCCCCTGCTGCGGGCCTTGTGGGCGCCGTGGTTCTGGGAAGGCGCACCAGCGTATTTGCCGGGGCGCAGCTGCGGGGAGACTGCGGCCAGGTCATTCGCGTGGGGGACGAAAGCAACGTCCAGGAAAACGCGGTGCTGCACGTAAGCCCCGGTCACAGCTGCATTGTGGGGAATCGCGTCACCGTGGGGCATGGCGCCATCCTGCATGGGTGCACCGTGGAGGACGGCGCGCTGATCGGCATGGGGGCCATTGTGCTTGACGGAGCGCGCATTCCCAGCGGATGCCTGGTGGCTGCCGGTTCCCTGGTGACCGGTAGCAGGGAGTTTCCGCCCAACAGCCTGCTCATGGGCAATCCCGCCCGAGTGGTGCGCGCCCTTTCGCCGGAAGAGGTGGAGCGTATGGTGCTGGCCAACGCCCGAGAGTACCTGGAGGTTTCCCAGGCCATGGCAGAGCAGGGCATGCTGTTTCATCCTCAGCCGGACTTTTGCTTCCAGGTGGGCGCCAGCCGGTAGGGGCGCTCCGCGCTCACGCCGCCACCCGCCCTCGGGAGGGGGCGCAGGGACTCCCGGCAGCGGCAATACTGGCGAAATTGGCAGCGGGCATCCGACCCAAAGCTCCTAGCAGTGGCAACAACGTGCGATTTGACGGTCGCGGGCGAAGGCAAGGGCAAAGCGTGGCAACAACGCCGAAATTGGAAGCGGGAGCCGCAACGCCATCCCTCCCCCAACGCAAAAAACGGATCCGCCCAAAGGACGGATCCGCCTGGTGAAAGCTCATCTGCCACCCCGAAGGGAGCATCGACCGGAGCGCTTTTTCGCCCGCTCTTTAGCCCGCTACCTCTTGATGTTGTAGAAGGCGTTGATGCCGGCGTAGGTCGCCTGTTCGTCCAGCTCCTCCTCAATGCGGATGAGCTGGTTGTACTTGGCAACGCGGTCGCTGCGGCAAGGAGCGCCGGTCTTGATCTGGCCGGTATTGCAAGCCACGGAAAGGTCGGCGATGGTCACGTCCTCGGTTTCGCCGGAACGATGGCTCATAACGCATGCGTAACCCGCCTGCTTGGCCATCTCGATGGCCTCCAGGGTCTCGGTCAGAGAACCGATCTGGTTGACCTTGATCAGGATGGCGTTGGCGCAGCCCAGCTCAATGCCCTTCTTCAGACGCTTGGAGTTGGTCACGAACAGGTCGTCGCCCACCAGCTGCACGCGGTCGCCAATGCGCTCGGTGAGCAGCTTCCAGCCGTCCCAGTCTTCCTCGGCCATGCCGTCCTCAATGGAAATGATGGGGAACTCGTTGACCAGGGCCTCCCAGTAATCCACCATCTCGGCGCTGGTGTACTCCACGCCTTCGCCCGCCAGCACGTACTTACCGGTCTGAGCGTTGTAGTACTCGGTGGAAGCCGGGTCCATGGCGAACATGATGTCCACACCGGGCTCGTAGCCAGCAGCCTTGCAGGCCTTCACGATGTACTCCAGCGGCTCCTTGTTGGTCTTGAAGTTGGGGGCGAAACCGCCCTCGTCGCCAACGCCTCCGCCCAGACCAGCATCATGCAGGACCTTCTTCAGGGTGTGGTAGATCTCCGCGCACCAGCGCAGGGCCTCGGCAAAGGAGTCGGCACCCACGGGCATGATCATGAACTCCTGGAAGTCCACGTTGTTGTCAGCGTGAGCGCCGCCGTTCAGGATGTTCATCATGGGAGTAGGCAGGATGTGAGCACCGGCGCCGCCCACATACTTGTACAGGGGCAGACCGGAGCTGTCGGCAGCGGCCTTGGCGGCTGCAAGGGAAGCACCCAGAATGGCGTTGGCGCCGAAGTTGCCCTTGTTGTCGGTGCCGTCGGCCTCGATCATGGCAAAGTCGATAGCGCGCTGGTCTTCAGCCTCCACGCCCAGGAGCAGCTCGGCGATTTCCTCGTTCACGTGGGCCACGGCGGTAAGGGTGCCCTTGCCCAGGTAACGGTCCTTGTCTCCATCACGCAGCTCGACGGCCTCGAAGGCGCCCGTAGATGCGCCGGAAGGCACAGCGGCACGGCCGAAGGAGCCGTCCTCAAGCACGACCTCCACCTCAACGGTGGGATTGCCGCGGGAGTCCAGGACCTCGCGTCCGTACACATCGACGATGATGCTCATGAAATCCTCCTAAGAATGGACAAACATATCTTTCGCCATTCTATCAAAGGGGCAAAGCACCGACCACACCAGGTCGGTGGCAGAGCATCATTTCCGTTGAAGAGCCCGCAAGCCCAGGTCATAGCACGAAAAGAGCAGCAGCACACACCCCAAGGGTCAGAGCGCAGGCCACTAGGTCCGCCCTTCCAAAGCGCCACTGAGCAAGGGAAGCGCGCTCCTTTGCGCAGCCATAGCAGCGCGCGTCCATGGCTTGGGAAAGGACCTCTGCTCGACGGAACATACCCACGAACAAGGGGACGAAAGACCCCGCGTTGGCCCGCAACCGTGCTCCCACGGAGCTGCTGTCCAAGCGAGCTCCCCTGCACTTTTGGGCTGTGCGTACCTGGCGGATCTGCTCCATGGTCAGTGGAATGAACCGCAGGGCCAGGGAAAGAGTGGTGGCGGCATCGTCAACGGGAAGGCCCAGGCGGGCGAAAGGGCTCAGCAGCGTCCGCAGGCCCGTCATCTGCTCCGAGGAAGTGCTGGTCAGGCAGAACAGAGCGCTGGCCGCAAAGAGCAGCAGCAGTCGCGCCGCGGTGAGCACAGCCTTGCCCGCGCTTTGGGCGGTAACCACCATGCCCGCCAGGGGGTCGTAGTTGAAGGCGCCGAAGAGCAGCGCCATTACCAGGAAGGGAGCGGCAGGGAGCATCAGTCGCGCCAACTCCTTAGGCCTTACCCGGCACAGGGCGGCTAGGACGATCGCAAACAAGGCGAGCAGCGCCAGCCCTTGAGGATCAGGACACGCGAACGCCGCAAGGGAAAGGACCAGCAGCATGAGGATGCGCACGCCCGGATGGACGCGGCCTGCCAGACTCTGTTGGTTTTTCTGCAGCATATGCTCTCGTGGTCCCTTTCGACCTGCAAACGAAAGAAGGGGCGACAACGCGCCCCTTCGCTGTAATCAGTATGCCTTGCGGCAAGCTGTTATTCGGCAGCCTTTTCGGTTGCTTCCTCAGCAGCTTCCTCAGCAGCCTCCTCAGCGACCTCCTCAGCAGCTTCCTCAGCCACTTCCTCAGCAGCCTCCTCAACAACCTCTTCGGCAACCGGCTCGACAGCTACCGGCTCGGCAGCCTTCTCGACCGGCTTCTCGTCCTTGGCCTTGGGGGTGCAGGGATCGGTGATGATCTCCATGATGACCATGGGAGCGTTGTCGCCCTTGCGGGGACCCAGCTTCATGATGCGGGTGTAACCGCCCTGGCGGTCAGCCCACATGCCCTGAGCGGCCTTTTCGAAGACCTCGCGGACGATTTCCTTGTTGCCACCCAGTGCGGCAATGGCCAGACGGCGGGAGTGCAGGTCGCCCTTCTTTGCCCAGGTGATGATCTTGTCAACATCAGGGCGGATTTCCTTCGCGCGCATCTCGATGGTCTTGATGCGGTCGTTCAGGAACAAAGAGGTAACCAGGCTGCGCTTCATTGCCTTGGTATGGGACTTGTCGGTGCCGAGCTTGCGGCCCTTCTTGTAATGCCTCATGTCCTTTATCTCCTAGAGCTTCAAATTGAGGTCCATGGAAATGAGCTTGTCCTTCACTTCCTCAATGGACTTCGCGCCAAAGTTTCTGATGTTCAGCAGGTCGTTCTCAGAGAACTCGACCAGCTGACGTACCGAATGGATGCCAGCACGCTTCAGGCAGTTGTAGGAACGGACGGAAAGGTCCAGGTCCTCGATCTGCTTGTCCAGCTCAGCGTTGGTTTCCTGACCCTCAGGAGCGAAGATGGAAGGAGCTTCGCCATCCACTTCGCCCGGCAGCTCGACGAGGCAAAGGAACGCATCCATATGCTGCTTCACGATGTTTGCCGCCTGGCAGACTGCGTCAACCGGAGAAACGGAGCCGTCGGTTTCGACTTCCAGCACCAGCTTGTCGTAGTCGGTACGCTGGCCGACACGGGTGTCGGTCACGTTCAGGGTACAACGGCGAACCGGGGAGAACAGGGAATCCACGTGGATGATGCCGATGGGATCCTCGGTGCGCTTGTTGCGCTCGGCGGAAACATAACCACGGCCGACGCCGATGCGGATGGTCATGTCAAGCTGACCACCATCGGCAACGGTGGCGATGACGTGATCCGGGTTCACGATGGAGAACTCCGTGGGAACCTCAAGATCGGCGCCGGTCACCGTTGCGGGGCCTTCGATGGACACGTGAGCGGTGGCTTCGGTGTATTCCTCGGAAAGAGGAGCGAAGACCAGGCCCTTCACGTTCAGGACAATGTCCGTGATGTCCTCGATGACGCCCTCGGCCGTGGTGAACTCATGCTGCACGCCCTCGATCTGGATTGCCGTTGCCTTGGCACCATCCAGGGAGGAAAGGAGAACGCGACGCATGCTGTTACCCAGCGTGTGGCCGTAGCCGCGCTCCAGCGGTTCAACGATGAAGCGAGCTACGGTTTCGTTGACTTCTTCGATAGTTACTGTAGGCCTCATGAACTCTGTCATGTGTGATTTAGCCTCCTTACAGAGTCAAGCTATTACTTGGAGTAGAGCTCGACGATAAGCTGCTCGTTGATGTCCAGGTCGATCTGCTCGCGGGTGGGCAGAGCCAGAACGGAGGCCTGGAGCTTCTCGATGTCAACCTCGAGCCATGCCGGCACCTGGACGCGCTCGTTGGAAATCAGAGCGGACTTGATGACCAGCAGGTCCTTGGACTTAGGAGCAACAGCAACCACGTCGCCCGGACGGACGCGCAGGGACGGGATGTCCACGCGCTTGCCGTTGACGGTGATGTGACCGTGGGTCACAATCTGGCGGGCTTCCTTACGGGTGCGGGCAAAGCCCAGACGGAACACCACGTTGTCCACGCGGGACTCCAGGATGCGCATCAGGTTCTCACCGGTAACGCCGGGCATGGCCTTGGCCTTCTTGAAGTAGCCGCGGAACTGCTTCTCCTGTACGCCGTAGACAAACTTGGTCTTCTGCTTTTCGCGCAGCTGAATACCGTACTCGGATTCCTTGCGGCGGCGCTTGGGCTGACGGATGGATTCCTTCTTGCTGCTGTAGCCCAGAACGACCGGATCAAGGCCGAGCTGGCGGCAGCGCTTCAGAACCGGAGTTCGATTAATTGCCATAATTCAGTGATCCTTTCAACTACACGCGACGACGCTTGCGCGGGCGGCAACCGTTGTGCGGGATGGGGGTGCAATCCTGGATGCTGGAGACCTCAAGACCTGCTGCCTGCAGGGAGCGAATTGCGGTCTCACGACCAGAGCCGGGGCCCTTCACGAACACGGCAACCTTCTTCAGGCCATGCTCCATTGCTGCCTTCGCTGCAGCCTCTGCAGCCATCTGAGCTGCGAACGGCGTGGACTTACGAGAGCCCTTGAAGCCGACGGTACCAGCAGACTGCCAGGAGATCACATTGCCCTGAGGATCAGTGATGCTCACGATAGTGTTGTTGAACGTAGACTTGATGTGTGCCGCACCGACGGCGATGTTCTTGCGCTCAGAGCGCTTCAGGCGGGTGCGGACGTTCTTCTTAGCTGCCACTTAAGCTACCCCCTATTTCTTCTTGCCGCCGATTTGCTTACGCGGACCCTTGCGGGTACGAGCATTCGTATGGGTGCGCTGGCCACGAACGGGCAGGCCCTTACGATGACGCAGGCCGCGGTAGCAACCGATCTCCATCAGGCGCTTAACGTTCTGAGAAACCTCGCGGTGAAGGTCGCCCTCAACCGTCAGGTTCTCCTGGATGTAGTCGCGGATCTTGGACAGATCGTCCTCAGTCAGATCGTTGCACTTGGTGTCAGGGTTGACACCGGTTTCTGCCAGGATCTTCTTAGAGGTGGTCAGGCCAATGCCGTAAATGTAGGTCAAGCCGATTTCAATGCGCTTATCGCGAGGAAGATCGACACCAACAAGACGTGCCATAGATATATCTCCTTCTCTTCCTTAGCCCTGACGCTGCTTATGACGGGGGTTCTCGCAGATAACGAGCACCTTGCCATGGCGTCGGATGATCTTGCACTTGTCGCACATTTTCTTGACCGAAGGACGTACCTTCATATCACTTTCCTTTCGGTAATGCGTTCACTTCTATTTTCACACCCAGCCGCTGGTGATTTCTTTCAAAGACGGCTTTGCTGCTCACTCTTCACCTTGTTGCGGTCGCAGCGCCCCGCGTCAAGGCGCCTCCTACTTGAAGCGATACGTGATGCGGCCGCGATTCAGGTCGTACACGGAAAGCTCCACGGTGACCTTGTCACCAGGGAGGATCTTGATGTAATGCATGCGCATCTTGCCAGAGATGTGTGCCAGAATCTCATGGCCATTCTCAAGCTCAACCTTGAACATGGCGTTGGGCAGAGCCTCCAGAACGGTGCCCTCCAACTCGATTACATCTTGCTTGCTCACTATTTCCTCCAGCAATCATTCCTTCGCCCTTCGCTTATGGCCAAAAGCGAAGAAGCATGTCCAAAAAGTGCATAGACACACGAAAACCAACAACCGGTTGTTGGTTCCTCATACCTGCTTGCCAGGCCCGCGGTCTATGCCGCGCAATCCTCACGGGATCGCCAGGTACTCGCTCAATGAGCCACCGCCTTGTCGGTGACGCCTGCCGTCGCAAACGCAATTAGATAATTTACTGCATTTTTTGAATGGGAGCAAGATGTTTTTCAGGCTTTTTCAGCTCTTTCGCCCAGGGCCGTTGCTCCGCCCTTGCCCACGACCAGGGCGCGCCCTTCACGCTGAAGGTTCGAGGTTGGCGGATCCTCTTTAACTCCCGCTAATTCTACGGACTGCGGGTCCGTGGTTCGACTCCAGCCATGACCTGCCCCGAAGGATTTTCCTCCAAAAGCAAGCTGCGGGTCGAGGTTTGGTTACCCGACCCTCGGCGCCCCGTACCTTGCGAGCTGCGGGCCTGCGGAGGTAACGAGGGCAGTTTTTTCGCCCATTTCGGGGGCCAAACCGGAGTTCTGTACGACGATGCTCCTCAGTGCAGGCTAATTGACTGTTCCCCGCACCTATTCAGAAACGCGGACAGCTCGATGACCTGGTGTTTCTACGAACCTCTGACCCATGATGCGGGCGAAGGGTGTTGCGACCCCGGAAATGGTAGCCGCGACGCTTCGCGGAATCGTACAGAACCGCCGTTTCGCCCCTGAAAAAGCCGTGATTTCTGCCCTGAAAACGAAATCGTACAGTTCCCCGGTTTCTTGCCCGCGAAGAGGGTCCGTCGCTCGGCCCCGAGCCTTTGCCCGAGTCGGAAATCGTTCGCGTAACGCACGGCCTTCGTTGTACGAACGAAAACGAGGGTGAAAATCGTTCGCACGATGGCACCACGTCGTTGTGCGAACGAAACTGCACGCGCAAATCGTTCGCACAACGCAGGCTCAAGGCCATTTTGTTCCAAAACCCCTGTTGTGCGAACGATTTGACCAACTGAAATCGTTCGCACAAGGAACCACCCTCGTTGTACGAACGATTTTCGCTGGCACGGGCCACTCACACAGGACAAGCTCTCCCGGTCCGTGGCAATTTGGGTGCCGAAAGCGGGCTTGCGTCCCCAAAATCAGGGGGTCGCTGT
>JAQXGX010000111.1 GCA_029006935.1 Eggerthellales bacterium
TTGCTCCTCCGGGACCTCGTCCCGGAGTCTCGCAGTATCCGCTTCTCAAGGTGCCGGGCCGCTCGGCCCGTCGCGTCCGCCCTCGCAGGCGGCGCAAGAAGGTATTATGCCAGCCCCGGGGGGCGCTGTCAACGGGAAATCTCGGGAATCTTGGGAAAGGGCTCGCCCACATGAGCGTCGCCCCAGGTCAAGGGCTGGTTTCGGCGTGAAAAAAAGTTCGAATCACGCTTGAAAACCCGCCATGCAGGGCTAAATCCTCGCTCAAACTGCCGCTCTTCCAAGAAACGATCCTCAGTCCTATTACAAGGAAACTATGCCGCCTACCGCCGTTTTGGCTCGGCACCCGCATTCCTCTGGATATATTAGCCGAAAAAGCTATGCCTAGCGGAAGGTGTCGCCCATGACGCATACCAATGACGCGCGGACAGATCGTAATCGCATTGCCTCCGCATTGAGTCCCGCCGCCCTGCTTGCTCTTTCCACGCTGGAAGATGTCGGATATGAAGCCTGGGTGGTAGGAGGTTTCGTTCGAGACGCCCTTCGTGGCGTCCCCTGCTCCGATGTGGATATTGCCTCCTCCGCCCATTGGCAGGAAGCCCAGGCATGCTTTCGCGATGCAGGGTTCAAGACGCGGGAGACAGGCACCAAGCACGGAACCCTGACGGTCATTATCCAAGGCGAGGCGTTCGAGGTGACTACCTTCCGCACCGACGGCAGCTACTCCGACAATCGCCGCCCCGATAGCGTCTCTTTCGTAAGCAATATTCAGGAAGACCTGAAGCGCCGTGACTTTACCATCAACGCCATGGCATTTCATCCCAAGCGGGGACTCATCGATCCCTTCCATGGACAGGAGGATCTAGAGGCTGGAATAATCCGTGCCGTGGGCAACCCCGACCAGCGCTTCCGCGAAGACGGACTGCGCATTCTTCGGGCTTGCCGCTTTGCTTCCCAGCTGGGCTTCCAGCTTGACCCGGAAACGCGGCAGGCAATGTGGGTGAACAAGGTCCTTATGAACCGCGTTTCAATCGAGCGCATCACCCATGAGCTTGACCTGCTGCTCTGTGGTCAGCACGTGCACCATGCCCTCATGTGCACCTCTGACGTACTGGAATCGATTCTGCCGGAGATCACCGCCTGCAAAGGATTCGATCAGCGCACCCCCTACCATATATATGACGTCTGGGAGCACATTGCCTATGTTGTGCAGAACACTCCCCCTAACCGCCTGGTTCGCTGGGCTGCTTTGCTCCACGACATCGGAAAGCCCTCTGCCTTCTTCACTCATGAAGATGGCGTGGGACACTTCTACGGCCACGCCCGCATCAGCGAGCATCTTGCCCGCGGGGTGATGTGCCGGCTGAAGATGTCTCCTGGGTTCATCGAGAAAGTCATCTTGCTGGTGCGCATCCACGACGACGTCATACCCGCCACGCCTCGATCGGTCAAGCGTGCGCTGGCGAAGCTGGGAGGTAACACCGAGCTGTTCCGCGCCCTTTGTGATCTGAAGCGCGCCGATGCCCTTTCCCAAGCTCCTCACTGCCACGAGCGCGTGGAGCTTGCCGATGAGCTGGAGCGGGTGCTGGACCAGGTGATTGCCTCCGACGATACCTTTTCCCTGAAGGGCCTTGCCATAACCGGTCGCGACGTCATCGCAGCAGGGGTGCCCGAAGGGCCCGAGGTGGGGGTTATTCTTCAGGCAGCGTTGAACGCGGTGATAGACGAGCAGATCGGCAACGATCCCACGGAGCTGCAAGCCTTTGTGGAGGACTGGGTCAGAAGCCAGTAAAAAAAGATTAACAATTCTCTTGACGAAGCATGGGGTCATGCGTATTATATGTACCTGCGCTTGACGCTTATCTCTAGCAGCAAGCAGTCATTGGGGTGTAGTCTAATGGCAGGACAGCGGATTCTGGTTCCGTATGTGAGGGTTCGACTCCTTCCACCCCAGCCATGTGGCTCCGTCGTCTAGCGGTTTAGGATGCCGCCCTCTCAAGGCGGAGGTCGCCGGTTCGAATCCGGTCGGAGCTACCATGAATCTTCAGGGCCGGTTCGCCGGCCCTTTTCTTTTTCTGATACCAGATTCGGTGTTTCCTTGGCCAAGCTGATGTGGTATCATCGTTTGCGCTGATAACGTGGCTCCGTCGTCTAGCGGTTTAGGATGCCGCCCTCTCAAGGCGGAGGTCGCCGGTTCGAATCCGGTCGGAGCTACCATGAACGTTCAGGGCCGGTTCGCCGGCCCTTTTCTTTTCCCGAAGGCCAAATAAGCTGGAGCAATCAGGGCAGTTGCAGTCAAACGCCGTAGCGGCGCCCCACTTCGCCCTCACTCGAATACCAGGAAACGAAACAGGCCCCGCTCGAAAGAGCAGGGCCTGAAGTGAGCGAACGCGAAGCCCGTGCGGTCTGGGAAGCTCCCCTAGTTTGACCAGGGATCGGAGATATCCACCCCCGAGGCGATCAACGCGGTATCCCGAGCGATCTCCGCCTCTTCGTCCGTGGGAATGACCAGCACGTCCACCGTGGACTCATCGGTGGAGATGCGTCGGTCGAAACGCCCTTCCACCATGTTGCGCTGCTCGTCGATCTGGATGCCGAAGGGCTCCAAACCGCGGAAGATCAGACGACGGGCGTAGGGATCGTTTTCGCCCACGCCTGCAGTGCATACGATCACGTCAACACCCGCAAGCTCGAAGAAGTAGGCGCCGATCATGCGGCGAATGGACGTCAGGAAAATGTCGTAGGCAAGCTCTGACTGAGCATCGCCGTACTTGATAACCTCCTTCAGCTCCCGCAGGTCGCCAGATACCCCGGAAACCCCCAGAAGCCCCGATTCCCGGTTCAGGATGCGATCCATTTCCGCAGGAGTCAGATTTTCCTTTTCCATGATGGCAGTGATGATGGCAGGATCCACGGATCCGGAGCGGGTGCCCATGATAACGCCGTCCAGGGGCGTGTAGCCCATGGTGGTGTCCATGCTGATGCCGTGGTCGATGGCAGCCAGGGACGCTCCCGAACCCAGATGGCAGGTGACCATCTTCAGGTCACGCGGGCTCTTCCCCAAAAACTTTGCCGCCCTACGGGAAACGTACTTATGGGACATGCCGTGGAAGCCGTAGCGACGAATCCCATGCTCTTCGTAATACCGATACGGAATGGGATACACGTAGTTTCGTGCCGGCATGGTCTGGTGGAAGGCTGTGTCGAAGGAGGCAACCTGCAAGACACCGGGCAGCAGCTCCTGACAGCGCTGGATAACCTGAAGGGCGCTGGGGTTGTGCAACGGAGCCAGATGGCTGAAACGCTGGACCACCTGCAGCACCTGGTCGTTGACGGCAACGGAGCACCCGTAGGCATCGCCGCCGTGGGCAACCCGATGCCCCACGGCATCTACCTGGGAAAGGCTCTGCAGCGGACCATCCTGACCCACCAGGGCATCCAGGGCAAGGTCCAGGGCTTCGGCGCAGCTATTGGCCGAAACGCTGCGGGAAACACGTCCCCTTTTATCCACGATGGTGAACAGGGGATCGTTGTCGATGCGCTCCACCTGACCTCGGGCCAGCTCCGCGGAAGGAGCATCCTCCCCTTCGTCAAAGGCCAGAAGCTTGTACTTCAGGGAACTGGAGCCTGCGTTGAACACCAGTACGTTCATGCGTGCATCACCTCGCGGCGATAGCATTCCTCCAGCAAGGCAATGATCTCCATAAGGCGGGGCGTGTCCACCGGCTTTGCCAGAAAAGCCAGGGGGCTCATGCCGAAAGGATCGGAGATGTAGTCGCTGTAGGCGGTCATGAACACGAACATGGGGACCTTTTCCAGCGTGGGCAGGGCATCGGGCAGCAACGTGGTACCCGCCCCCACGATGTTATGGTCGATGAAGGCCACGTCAACCCGGGTGGTGCGCAGCTTGGCAATGGCTTCCTGAAGGCACACGGCCTCGGACACCACCTTGACCCTGCCCGTGCGCTCAAGCTGATTGGTCAGCTCCACGCGGGCAGGCGCCTCGTCGTCAACGATCATCGCTTCGAAGATCATGGTCTTCCTTTCAAGACTCCGCTGAAGCAGGATTGCGAAAGTGATTATGTAAGGGTGCATTCTATCATGCAACGCCCCCCTGCCTTTTAGGAAGAACCGCGGGCAGAGGGGCGAAAACGCCACCTGACCCCCGAACGGCAGCCGCTAGGGCAGCATCCACAGGTGATCGAGAGGGCCACTCCCCCGGCCCAGATCCAACTGGGCACGCAGGGTCTGGGTCAGGTATTCCTTAGCATTTCTGACCGAATGCTCCACATCCAAACCCCGGGCAAGACCGCAGGCGATGGCGGAGGACAGGGTGCATCCCGTTCCGTGGGTGTTGGGGTTGCTGATGCGCTCCCCGGTGACCCAAACGCCCCGCCCGTCCGGGAAGAGCAGGTAGTCGTCTGCCCGGGAGGGCCGATCATCCAAATGACCGCCCTTCACCAGCACCGCACCAGACCCCATCCGAAGAATCGTCCTTGCAGCATCCTGGACCTGGGAAGCGGTCTTGATCGAAATCCCCGAAAGTACCGAAGCCTCGTGCAGGTTCGGCGTGAGCACCGAGGAGCGGGGAACCAGGCACTCCCGCAGAGCCTCGACCGCCTCATGGGAAGCCAGAGACGATCCGCTGGTGGCTACCATAACCGGGTCCACCACCAGATTCTGGGCTCCGTTACGCTCAAGGGCGCAGGCAACGGCGCGCACCACCTGGGCGGTGGGAAGCATGCCGATCTTCACCGCAGCGGGACGAATGTCCTGGAAGACCGCGTCTATCTGCGCTTCCACCAAATCCGGATCCAGGGCCACCGCCATCTGCACCCCCAGGGTGTTCTGGGCGGTCACCGCGGTGATGGCGGTCTGGGCGAACAGATGATGGGCCGCAATGGTCTTCACATCCGCCTGGATGCCCGCCCCACCGCTGGAATCAGAACCGGCTACGCTCAGAACGGAAGGCATGTCCTTGAACGCGAAAGACCCCATCTAGGCTCCCAGGCGGGCAACCACCTGGTCCGTGGTCACGATCTGGGCGGCATAGCAGGCCTTCATGTAGGCAAGGCCCTGCTCCTGGGTACCTACCAGGAAGGTAGTGGTGGCATCGGACACCACCACGATCTGATAGTTGTTGAAGTAGGCGTCGGCAACCGTATGCTGCACGCAGATGTTGGTATCCATGCCCGTGCAGATCAGGGTCTTGACCCCCAGCTCTTCCAGCAGAAGGCGCAGACCGGTCTGGAAGAAGCCGCTGTAGCGGCGCTTGGTGATGGTGTAGTCGCCCTCCTGGGGATCCAACTGGGGACTGGTCTGAGCTTCCGGGGTGCCCTCCAGACCATGCAGTCCCCACAGGTCGAGCTCGCGGTCGATGCCTTCGATATGGGCATCATTGACGAAGATCACGGGAACGTTGGCGGTACGTGCCAGGGGAAGGATGCGCGCCGTGTTCAGCGTTGCCGCAAGAATGCCCGTCTCCTCGGGAGCCGCAGCGGCATCGCCCAGCTCATCGATCACCAGAATCGCGGTGGAGCCCAGATCGACGGTGGCAAGATCCACCAGCTCCTCGTTCTTTTCGTCACCCAGCATGACTTCTCCTTACTCCTCGTATCCCAGGTCGACCGTAAGGTCGTCCATAATCTGATTGACCGTACGCACCGCGCACATCTTCCCGCACATAGTGCAGGTGTCCTCGTTGGACGGAGGCGCGCTCTCATAGTATTCCCGGGGCTTTACCGGGTCGATTGCCAGCGCGAACATCTGCTCCCAGTCAAAGCGCCTGCGGGCATCGCTCATGCGGTTGTCCCGCTCTCGCGCTCCCGGCACGCCCTTGGCGATATCCGCCGCATGGGCAGCGATCTTGGTAGCCACCAGGCCCTCGCGCACATCCGCCGCGTTGGGCAGGCGCAGGTGCTCCGCCGGGGTGACGTAGCACAGGAAGTCGGCGCCCGCCGCGCCGGCAATGGCCCCGCCGATCGCCGAGGTGATGTGGTCGTATCCCGGGGCGATGTCGGTCACCAGGGGGCCCAGCACATAGAAGGGCGCGTTGTGGCACAACCTCTTCTGAATCTTCATGTTGGCGGCGATTTCGTCCATGGCCATATGGCCGGGACCCTCCACCATGACCTGAACGCCTGCGTCCCAAGCGCGCTTGGTCAGCTTTCCGATTTCGATCAGCTCCGCAATCTGACCGGCATCGGTGGCGTCATAGCCGCAGCCGGGCCGCATGGCATCGCCGATGCTGATGGTCACGTCATGCTCGTGCAGGATCTCCAGCACCTCATCGTAGTACTCGTAGAAGGGGTTTTCGTTTCCCGTTGCCTCCATCCAGGCAAAGATCAGGGAACCACCGCGGCTGACGATGTTCATCAAGCGGCCGGTTTCCTTGAAGCTTTCGATGACCCGGCGGTTCATGCCCGCATGAACCGTGACGAAGTCCACACCGTCTTCCGCGTGGCGACGAATCACGTCAAGGAAGTCCTGGGGCGTGATGGTGATCAACGCCTTCTCCAGATAGCCGATGGCGTCGTACATGGGAACGGTGCCGATCATGGCCGGAGACTTCTCCACCAGCTTGGTGCGAAACGCCTGGGTCTTGCCATGGTTGGAAAGGTCCATGATGGCCTCTGCCCCCAGCTCCAGGGCAACGTCGACCTTGCGCCACTCCTCTTCTTCGTCCGCCAGATCCCCCGATATGCCCAGGTTCACGTTGACCTTGGTGCGCAGGCCATCGCCCACGCCCTCCGGGTCCAGGGAGGTGTGGTGGATGTTCGCGGGAATGGCGATCACTCCCGAGGCAACGCCCTGGCGGATGTTTTCCGGCGTGCGGCCCTCCTTGCGAGCCACGACCTGCATCTGAGGCGTCACGATGCCCGCACGGGCGTAGTCGATCTGAGTTACCAGGTTCTTCGCGGCTTCCCCGCCGCTGGCAGCAAGTACGGTATCCATAGTCTTCCCTTCGCTGGAATTATCCATATCAGGTTCAGGGGTCGAAGCGATTGCGGCTTCCTCTCAGCCCGAGCAGTCGAGCTCCCCCGCTATGCAGCCCGCCGATGCGGACTATTGGCTGAGTATACCCCTTCGAGCTTGAGCCGAACTCGGATGAACCACCAGAAGCGTTCCCTTTTCCACCTCAATGGAGCAAGGACGCCCCTCCAACTCGTTGGACAGTCCCCAGGAGGTGCGGTTGGTCAGCACCTGGTCTTCCAGGGAGTAGCGAAGCCCCCGTTCGCTCACGCCTTCGCAGCGATCGCAGGCCCCATGCACGGACACCACGCCGAAGAAGGGCTCCGTGGACCCAGACGCTGGGGAAAGCTCCAGCCTGGCAGGGCCCACCAGTACGGACACCTCCATGCCCTGGGCGTATCCTTGCTGATCGGATGGCATTCCCACCGCATCCACATCCACTCCCCGCTCCGCCGCGGCGCACAGTGCCTGCAGGGCGGCAAGGGTATGGTCCAGCCTTCCTCCCAGGCATCCATAGACCCGCAGGGCGCAGGCACCCCGCTCCAGGGCGAAGTCCAGGGCAAGCTCAAGATCGCTTTTGTCCTTCATAGGAGGATGCTCCACCACCCAGGCGTGGTCCGGCACAAAGCCCAGCGAGTCGAAGTCCCCTAGCGCCACGTCCGGGTCGACGCCGGCCTCCTTCAGGTGGGCATAACCGCCGTCCACGGCAAGCACGCAGTCGAATTCGCCGGCAGCATAGCGCCCGAGGAAATCCCCGCGGTTGAAATCTGCAGCCGCGACCACGGCATATATCGTCATGGGAGACCTCCCTTAATCGCTGGATGAGTGCTAGAATATCACGCGCGAGTGGGCCAGACGGCTGCGTGCCGCACGGCGCGAGGAAAGTCCGGGCTCCACAGGGCAAGATGCCAGCTAACGGCTGGGCGGGGCGACCCGACGGAAAGTGCCACAGAAAAGAAGACTCCCCTTGCGGGGAAAAGCTGAAACGGTGCGGTAAGAGCGCACCAGCACGCTGGCAACAGCGTGGCTTGGTAAACCCCATCTGGAGCAAACGCAAATAGGAGCGCCACAGGCCCGCCCTGGCCTGCGCTCGGGTTGCGCGCTAGAGGCGCACGGTGACGTGCGTTCCAGATAAATAGCCGTCCTTCGACAGAACCCGGCTTATCGGCGCACTCGCATGCAAAAAAGGGAGGGACTGGGTCAACCAATCCCTCCCTTTGCTTGTTTTCAGTCCGCTTTGACCCGATGTCGCCTAGTCCAGATCGTCGAAGTCAAAATCGTCCACCACGGCGTCGCCGAAGCCGGAAAGGTCCTTGCCCACGGGCACAGCAGGGGCAACCTCGACCTGAACGGGCTCTACGGCTGCGGTCTGGGAAATGCCCGGTTCGATGACGGCAACGGGCTCACTCGGAGCAACGGAAGCCGAGCTCCAGGAAGAGGCCGGCCGGGGACGGGCATGGGCGCTGGACTTCAGGGAAAGCTCGCCGATCTCGGCAAGCTTTGCGGTGGAGTCGTTGATGAATCCCTTCAGGATGCCCTGGAAGGCTTCGCGCATGGCATCGCAATCGGCATCGAGCTTGGCGATCTCCTCCTGGATCTCGGCCTTTTCCTCCTGCGCCTTGTCAAGGATATCCCGGGCTTCCTCTCGGGCCTGGGCAACGATGTCGTCCGCCTTCTGGTTAGCCTTGACAAGCAGGTCATCGGCGGAGCGCTGGGCGATGATCAGCGCCTGGGCGATGGCATTGCCGTCGGCACGCTGCTCTTCCAGCTGACGCTCCAGCTCGGCGATGCGCGCATCCTTTTCGGACTCATCCGCTGCCGCGGGAACAACGGGCTCCGGAGCAGCGAATGCATCGGCAGTGGTGTCCAGGGCATCAAGGGTGGCCGTTTCGAAGCCGGCGAAGCGAAGATCCTCTTCCTGCTTGGAAAGCTCCGCGATCTGATTGTTCAGAGCATCGATCTCATCGGCAACGTGCTCGAGGAACACGTCGACCTCGTCGACGTCGTAGCCCTTTCGATCGATGGAAAAGCTCTGATTGTGGATGTCGGAAGCGGTAATAGCCATGTGTTTTCCCTTCGCCCTTGAAACAGCAGCCCTTGCTGCATGAAACCCGATTTAGTAGACAACGCCGATGAGCAGCCGTACTGCCAATTGTAATACAAGCAGCGCGATAATCGGCGTGATGTCGATCATGCCCCCTATAGGGGGAATCAGCCTCTTGAACAGATCCAGGTATGGATCGCAGACGCGGCCCAGGACATCGTAGATCTGCGCGAGCACACCTGCGTTGGTAGGCAGCCAGCTCATAAGCACGTACACGCAGATCACCAGGCTGTACAGGTCGACCAGCCGCACGATCAGCGCCATCAGAAACATAATCATGAGCCCCTCCTGCTACAGCACGCCCTGGGACTGCAGGCCCCGACGCTCCTGGTCGTCCAATCCCGGACCTACGGCCAGCACGAACACCTTTTCCGCCACGCAATCCGCCGAGGCACCCAGGGCGGTGGCGGCTCCAAAGGAAAAGTCCAGGATACGCTTGGCAAGCTGGTCGGGAGTTTGGGTGAGGCACAGGACCGCCGCGTCGCCCGCTCTCAGAACCTTGGCGACCCGCTCCGCATCCCCATAGGCCTTGGGCCTGATCACCACGCAGGAGCGGGTGGGCTTATGGCTTACCACGGAGGCGCCGGTGAAGGCAGCGTAGGGATCGAAGGACTCGGCAGGAGCCGCGGGCTGGGGAGCCTGGGCCGGGGATTCCGCCGCAGCGGACGGCGAAGCCGTGGGGGTAAAGACCGCGTCAAGGCTTTCCGAACGCTCTGATCTGGGCAGGGCAGAGGACGAAGACCCGGAAGAGGCTTCGTCCACCAAGGTCCTTCCAACTCCGGCACGGGTGGAAAGGGGATCCCGCACCAGGCTCTCCGGCACGGCGGTGGAACGCTTCACATCAGAAAGGGACACCAGACGGGGGGCCATGCTTCGCTGCTCCCCCGTACTGCGGGTCGTGACGGTGTCATAGGGATCGTACTGGGAGGAAGCAGGGGCATAGCCGCCGTCCCGCTCCTCATCGTAGCCGTACTCACCGTAGTCCGGGTATTCGTCCACGTCCCCGAAGTCATCGTAGTCGTCGAAGCCTCCCCCGTAGGGGTCGTTGCCGGCCTTGCCGCGGCCGAACCGGGACTTCAGGCCGTCAAGCATGCCTGAGGAAATCTTTGGCAGATCCATTATGGTTCCTTCGCTCCATTCGTAATATCCGGCGCACGGGGACGAAGGCGCAGGGAGCATCCAACCCGTGCGAAGATGCAATCATAGCAGCTATTTCAGGACCAGGGGCTCCTCGGAAAAGATTGCGCGCCCGATCCTGACCATGGTAGCGCCGCAGGCAATCGCCTCGGGCCAGTCTTCGCTCATCCCCATGGAAAGTTCATTGAATACCGCCGCATCATCTGGTTCCATGGCGCTTCTGATCTGGTCTCGCAGCTGGGCCAGACCCTGGAACGTACGAAGGGCCTCTTCCCTGCTTCCCTGGGGAGCCATGGTCATGAGCCCCCGAGGGCGTACGCCGGGAAGCTCAAGGCAGCAGCGGACCAAATCGATCGCCTGGGCGGGAGTGCAGCCCCCCTTGGACTCTTCCCCCGACACGTTCACCTCGATCAGCACGTCCTGAACCTTCCCCAGGGAGGCTGCGTGGCTGCTGATCTTGCGCGCGTGGCTTTCCTGGAACAGGGAGTGGATAAGACACGCATGCTCCACGATATCCCCGATGCGGCGGGACTGGATGTTGCCGATGAAATGCCAGTTCTGGTCGGGATAGGCCTGGGCCTTCTGAACCAGGCACTCCGGCCGGTTTTCACCGAAATCATGGGCGCCTGCAGCAATCGCCTGGGCAACCACCGGCGCATCCACGGTCTTGGAAACGGCGATCAGGCAAACCTGGCCCGCGTCCCTTCCCTGCTCCTGCGCGCAATCGGCAACCTGGCTGGCAATGCGCCGGTAGTTTTCCCCTATGCTCATGGCCGTTCCTCCAATCTGACGGCAAGGGCGCCGTGACGACCGCACACGCCTGCGCTTGCCCTGTACGAATAGTATCTTTCGGGATTGCAGCGGGTGCAGATCCCCACATCGAAGATGCGCCGGGGAGTCATTCCCGCACGCCGAAGGTCCACGGTGACCGCCTGGGCAAGATCCACCTGCCCGGAATCGGGAACGCACTGCGGCCCGAAGGCCTGGCGAAAGCGCTCCGCCACGTCCTCGCCCGTCTGGAAGCACTCCCTGTGGATATGGGGGCCAATATAGGCGTTGAAGGTTTCCGCCGGCAGGCCCGATGCCCAAGACAGAGCCGAAACGGCCTTTCCGGCAATGCCTGCCACCGCCCCACGCCATCCCGCATGGACCACGGAGAAGGATCCGTCAGGTGCAGCCAGGATCACGGGAACGCAGTCGGCGAAGCACAGCAGCGCGGCAACATTAGGAACGGAAACTACCAGGGCATCGGCTCCCTGCTCCGCATTGGACCGAGCCTGGGAAACCGCCTTCGGATCCACGGACGAAACCGTTACCACCTCGGTGCCGTGAACCTGATTGGGCACGACCAGCTGGGCATGGGGCGCTCCTGCCGCCTGCAAGAGCAGCCGCCTGTTGCCTTCCACGTCAACGGGGTCGTCGCCCACATGAGACCCCAGGTTCAGCCCCGCAAAGGGGGCCTTGCTCTGACCGCCTGCCACGCCGGTGAAAGCCGCCCTAATGCCAACCGACGATGCAAGGGCATCGTCGGTAAGCAGCTCAATGCCCGCAACAGGGCGAACTTCCATATGGGGCAGCGGCAGCTTCTCAGCCACTACCATGGTGCTATCGCTGGCGCTTCAGGAAATCGGGGATGTAATCCTCGTCCGCAAAGCGGCTGGAAGCGGAAGTGGTGAAGCTGGGCGTTGGAGAAGCAATCGGCTCGGGCGCCGGAGAGGCTGCCTTCACGCCGAAGTCCATGGTGGACTGGGACGGGGAACCCACCTTGAAGCCCGTGGCGATGACGGTGATGCACACCGTGTCCTGCAGGGACTCGTCCACGATCTGGCCATAGATGATGTTGGCGTTTTCGTCCGCGCAGGCCTCCACCGTACGGGCGGCTTCCGCGACCTCCTGAAGGGTAAGGTCGGGACCGCCGGCAATGGAGAACAGCACCCGCGTGGCACCGGAGATGGATGCCTCCAGCAAGCTGGAGTTGGTTGCCTGCTGGGCGGCCTCAAGGGCGCGGTTTTCGCCACTGGACTGGCCGATGCCCATCATGGCCGTGCCGGCGTTCTTCATGACAGAGCGGATGTCGGCGAAGTCCAGGTTGATCAGGCCGGGAATGGTGATCAGGTCGGTCACGCCCTGGATGCCCTGGCGAAGGGTGTCATCGGCAATGCGGAAGGCATCGATCATGCTGGTCTTCTTGTCCACGATCTCCAGAAGGCGGTCGTTGGGAATGACGATCAGCGTGTCAACCTTCTGGGCGAGCAGGTCGATTCCCTGCTCAGCCTGGTTGCGGCGGACGCGGCCTTCGAAGGAGAAGGGCTTGGTCACGATGCCGACGGTCAGCGCGCCGATTTCCTCACGGGCGATCTCGGCTATGATGGGAGCGGCTCCCGTGCCGGTACCGCCGCCTTCGCCCGCGGTGACGAAAACCATGTCCGCCTCGGAAAGGGCCTCGCGAATCTCCGCCCGGCTTTCCTCCGCCGCCTGGCAACCCACCTCAGGATTTGCGCCAGCTCCCAGACCGCGGGTGAGCTCTTCACCGATGTGGATGGTCTTATCCGCATCGGAAAGAAGCAGTGCCTGGCGATCGGTGTTCACAGCAATGAACTCCACGCCCTTCACACCGGCCTCGACCATGCGGTTCACGGCATTCGTGCCGCCACCGCCAACGCCGACGACCTTGATCACGGCCAGATGCTCTGCGCCGATTCTGCTGTTTGACATTAGTTCCACCATACCTTCTGCATTGCTTTGCTGCGTTACGTTGTATGAGTGCATCTGAGTACACACGGTTTGCATTCTACCTTATAGCTGCCCTGATGCAAAGGGAGCTAGGCGGAACGCCAGGTAGGACGCTCGACCGACCTGACGTTGATATAGGCTATGGAGCCCTGGTGCTCCTTGAGCAGCTCAAGGCAGACCCGCTCCTTGTCCCGGATGTCCTCGGCGGTGCCGAAGGCTATCTCCACCCCGCCCTCCAGCACCAACGTGGTGGAGTTCGCATCAGACGCCACCATGGTCTTCACCTGATCGGCAAGCTCGGTGGTCATGCCGGATATGATGGACAGGGCGTTGTTTACGTTCGGATCACCGCAGACGGCGCCGATCTGGGGCTCCTCGGACACCAGCAGGTTCTGGATGCGCATGACCGAGGCCGCGTCCTCGTAGACCTGGGCCGACGTAGCCTGACCCGCCTCGGAGTCCTGATCGGGAATGGGCATGAGCCATATGCCGTCGGAGGCGATGGCCCAGAGCTGGGAAGCGCTGGTAGCTGACGTCTGGACGTCGATGACCGCCTTGATGGTTCGCTCGGTCACCGCCAGCTCCAGGGTATCGGGGAAGATCCGGTTCACCGAAACGTCTTGGATCCACGCATCCCGAAGCAGGTTGCGACGTATGGCCTCGGTGTCCACGGTCAGAAGCGGTGTTCCCAGGGGGACCTCCGCCAACTGGGACATCTCCTGCTCCGTCAGGTGCGATACTCCCTTTGTGGTCACGTTCTTGACGGCCAGCACGCCGGTTCCCGAAAGAATGACCACCACCGCCAGGACCGCGCCCAGGACAGAAGCCGCGATGCCGACCACAAGGGCCGGCTTTGCCCCGCCCTTCTTCGCCCGTCCCAGGGAGCTCTTCCCGTCCAGATCGCCGATTCTGGTGGAGCGCACCCCCGTTCCGGAGAAGGCCTGCTGCCTTCTTCCCGCAGAAGACGAGGTCACCCGGTATCCCGATGCCGAGGCAGAGCGCCGCGACGCCCCTCGGGAGGAGCCGGCGCTACGAGATGCCGAGGAAACGGACCTCCGGTTTGAGTTCGATGCCATGTGCTTCGTATACCTTCGTCTTTGCAAGTTCCATTAGAGCGCATACGTCCCGAGCGGTGGCTCCGCCCGTGTTCACGATGAAGTTCGCATGCATTTCCGAGATCTGGGCTCCGCCCACCCGGGTTCCCTTCAGACCCAGTCCCTCGATCAACGAGCCCGCCGACGTGCCCGGAGGGCTTTTGAACACGCTGCCGCAGGAAGGCATGCTCAAGGGCTGGGTGCTCCTTCTCCGAGCCAGGGAGGCCTCCATCTTACCGCGAATGTAGACGGGATCCGCAGGTTCCACGGCAAGCTCACATTCCAAGATCACGTCATCCGGGGCGAAGGAGGTGCTGCGATAGTCCCACTGGATCTTTGAGCCGGGAATCTTGCGCAATCCCTTGCCCGGGGAGAACACGGTCACCGTCTTGACAGCCTTGCCCATCCAGTCCGTGCGGGTGCCGGCGTTCATCCGCAGGGCGCCGCCGATGCTTCCCGGCGTTCCCACCGCGAACTCAAGGCCCGCAAGGGTGCGCTGGAAGGCCTCCTGCACCACCGCCGTGAGGGAAACCCCCGCTCCCGCGCAGAACTGGCTGCGCTCCTGGTCGAAGTAGCTGTGGCGAAAATCGCGCCCCAGCACCACCACCACGCCGGGATAGCCTTCGTCGGCAACCAGCAGGTTCGACCCCCGGCCCACGATGACCCAGGGAACCTGCTCCGCCTGGCAGGCTTCGATGAGCTTGGTGAGCGCGCCGATGGAGTCAGCCTGAACCAGGAACCGGGCAGGACCGCCGATGCGATAGGTGGTGTGACGGGACAGGGGCTCGTTGGGCAGCACTTCACCATCGAACCTGCTGTCCACCAGCAACGCCTGAAGCTCCGAGGTATGCCTCGCCGCCATGATGCCCTTCCCTAGTCCCGGGGGAAGCGCTGCACCCGCTGCAGGGACGCAGGCTCCTCCAAGGACTGCTCCTGCTGAGCGCCGCGGCGACGCAGCTCATCCAGCAGCTGCGGACCCATGGCGGTAACGTCACCGGCGCCCATGGTAATGACCAGGTCGCCGGCGCTGGCTATGTCTGCCATGAACCCGGGCACGTCCATGCGCCGGGGCACGTAGGCTGCGTCGGGACGACCCGGATGCTCCAGAACGGTGTTCAGGAACGTCTTGCCGTTCACCCCGGGCACGGGAGCTTCGCCGGCGCTGAACACGTCCATGAACGTGACCGTATGGGCGTTGTCGAAGGCGCTGGCGAACTCGTCTTTCAGCACCTGGGTGAACAGACCCACGCGGGAGTAGCGATGGGGCTGGAACAGCACGTGGATGCGGTTGAAGTCAAGCTGGCTTGCGGCTCGGATGGTAGCGGCGATTTCCGTGGGATGGTGGGCGTAATCGTCCACCACCGTGATGCCGGATTCCTGTCCCACCAGGTCGAAGCGCCTGCGAACGCCCGCGAACTCCGCCAGCTGGCGAGCAGCAAGGTCCACGTCCATGCCAAGGGCGTTGATAAGCCCCAGCACGCCGGCGGCGTTGAGCACGTTATGGCGCCCCGGATTCTGCTTCAGGCTGCCGGCGACCACCTTTCCCCCGGGCAGTTCCAGCTCGAAGGCGCTGCCCACGCCCTTTGCCTGGAAGGAGCGCACCACCACGTCGTTTTCCGGCCCGAAGCCGTAGGTGATCACCTTGTCATGAGCCGCACGGGCAACGCGCACCAGCGCCTGGTCTTCACCGCAGGCCACCACTACGCCGTCCTCGGGCACCGAGCCTATGAACTGACCGAACTGCTGGTAGATCTCATCCAGATCAGCATAATGGTCAAGATGGTCGGCCTCGATGTTGGTGACGATCACCGCCTTGGGGCTCAGATGGGTGAAGGACTTGTCGCTTTCGTCCGCCTCCACCACGTAGTGGGTGCCGGAGCCGGAATGGGCATTGGTGCCGTAGGCGCGAACGATGCCTCCGATCAGGAACGTGGGGGAATCCCCCATGCCGTCAAGGACGCTGGCAAGCATGGAGGACGTGGTAGTCTTGCCATGAGTGCCCGCAACGGCCAGGGTGTCCAGGCCCTGGCCGAGCTGCGCCAGCATCTTGGCTCGATGCCAGATGGGAACGCCCAGCTCCTTTGCGGCCTGAAGCTCGGGATTGTTGTCCAGAATGGCGGTGGAGACCACGACCACGTCCACGTCCTGGGGGATGTTGGAGGCGTCATGGCCGATGAACACCTTCACCCCAGCCTCTTCCAGCTGGGTGGTGTAGCGGCTCTGCTTCAGATCGGATCCGCTGACCTGCATGCCCTGGTCGCTGGCGACCCGGGCTATCCCGCTCATGCCAACGCCGCCGATACCGATGAAGTGAACCTTGCTGATTGTGCTCTGACCCGTCATTGCGGTCCTTCCCTTTCCTCTTACCTAGATGCCGCGGCCTGCAAGACCACGTCAGCCAGCCGCCTGCCCGCATCCGCCGTCTTCTGGGCGCGAGCAGCCTGCCTCATGGACTCCCTCAGTTCCTCGTCCTGCACCAAGCGCAGTACCTGGGCGGCGAACTCCGGGGACTCGACCTGGTCGTCTGCAACCATGCTAGCGCATCCCGCCGCCACATAGGCCAGGGCATTGGTGGTCTGATGGTCTGCCGTGGCAAAGGGGAACGGCACCAGGATGGCGGGGATGGCCCGGGCCGAGATCTCCGCCAAGGACGTTGCCCCCGCCCGCGACACGATGCAGTCCGCCGCCGCCAGGGTTTCGCCCATGCGATCCTGGTAGCCCATGACCAGCCAGCGCTCCTGCTCCTGCTCGGACAGACTCAGGGCCTCCTGTACCGTTTCCAGCTCCTTGGGCCCGGTAATATGCACCACCCGCAGCCCGGGAACCCCCAGCAGCTGCTCCTTCATGGCGCACATCGCCTGGTTGATGTGACGTGCGCCCAGGCTGCCGCCAAAGACCAGCAGCATCACGTCTTCCTCGGGGAATCCCAGCAAGGCGCGTCCTTCGCTGCGGGTCGAGGACAGCACCGAGCTGCGCACGGGATTGCCCGTGACGATCGGATTGCGGGCTTCCGTCCCCTCCGCCGCAATGCCATAGGTCAGGCAGGTGGCGAAGGCCTTCTTGGACAGCTGTCTGTTGGCCATGCCCATGACCGAGTTCTGCTCATGCACCACCACGGGAATACCAAGCTGCTCGGCAGCCATGGCAACGGGGATGGACACGTAGCCGCCGAAGCCCACCACCACGTCCGCACCGATGTCCCGCAGCCACTTCTTGGCCCGTCGGGCGCTCTTCGCAATGGCAAGCACCCCCGTTACCAGCGTCCAGGGACGGCTGCGATCGAAACCCGACGCCTGGAAGGCCTCGAAGGAAATCCCCGCAGCAGGAACCAGCCGCGCTTCGACGCCATTGGGCGTACCCGCGAACCGCACCTGATGGCCCTGCTCCTGCAGCACCTCCGCCAATGCCAGAGCGGGATTGATATGGCCGGCGGTTCCTCCGCCGGAAAGTACTGCCAACATGGATTATCCCTTCCTTCCGTACCGTGAGCCGGACCTGCCGTTGCTGACGCCGCCCGGGGAACCGTAGGTCCCTCTTCCCTGGCTCCTTGTGAGGTGTCCCGTCCTTCCGCGAGCGCTTCCCCTGGTTCCCACCGCATGGAAATCGTCAGGGGAAAGGGATGACGAAGACTCCGCCCTGACCACCCGCAGATCCCTGCGACGCCTCTGGGGCTCCCCGGAGGCTCTGGTCACGCACAGAATCACACCTATGAGCAGGATGGACGCCAACAGCGACGATCCACCCTTGGAGATGAAGGGCAGGGGCTTACCGGTGATGGGCAGGATGCCCGCGCAGCAGCCCATGTTCAAGAAGGCCTGGAACACCAGCATAACCACCAAGCCCCCCGAGACGACCCGGGCGAAGGTATCGTCGCAGGAGCGGGAAAGGTACAGGCCCGCTGCCAGCAGGGCCAAGAACAGCAGGATCACCACCATAGCCCCCACCAGCCCCAGCTCCTCGCCCACGATGGCGAAGGCAAGGTCGGTTTCAGACTCCGAAAGCCAGTTGAACTTCTCATGGGAGTTGCCCAACCCCACACCCAGCAGACCGCCCCCGGCAAAGGCATAGCTGGCGCGAATGTTCTGAAGCCCGCTTTCGCTGCCGGCGCTTCCGTCGTTCCAGGGATCCAGAAACAACATGCGATCGGAGCGGTACTCGGTGAACGCCGTGCTCAGAACAACGAAGGCCACGGCAACGGCGACGGGGACCACGATGTAGCGAAGGGGGACCTCGGAAAACCAAAGGACAGCCAGGCATCCCACGGCAATGATCATGGTGCCGCCCAAGTCCGACTGGAACTTGTACAGCATCATCAGGGGTACGATGATCAGCACAAACACAGCCAGCAAGAGCTTTGAGCTGTCCAAAGCCCCCTCCCGATAGTCCGCTGCTATCTTTCCCGCCATCACCACGAAGGCGATCTTGCAGAACTCCGTGGGCTGCACGGAAAAGCTGCCGATCACCACCGTCCTGGTAGCGCCCAGACGAAGAGAACCATACGCCATGGTGAACAGGATGATTGCCACGGCGAGCACCATGAGGAGATACGGGATCCAAGTCCTCCAGCAGGCTTGGGGAACAAGGTGCATGAGCGCCACGAAAACGATCCCGATAACAGCGAACAGAGCCTGCTTCACCAGGGAGTCGACCAGGCTGTCGGGAGCGTACTCCACGGCGCCTGCTCCGGCATCGGCAATGGCAGATGCCGCCTCCACAAGGTTCAGAGACGCCACGTAGGTGGTGGAGAACACCACCACCGAACCCAGCAGCACCAAGGCCAGCACTACCAGGCAAAGGGTCAGGCGGGGCGCGGCGAAGGGCGCCTCCAGGAAGCGGGGAAGATCACGATCGGACACAGGGTCCCCCTAGCATCCGCGCAGGGCTGCCAAGCGGGCAACGTAGGACTTGAACTCCCGCCCACGATGCTCGAAGGAGTTGAACTCGTCGAAGGATGCGCACGCGGGCGAAAGGGCCACCGCATCCCCGGGAACCGCCACCTCCAGGGCAGCTTCCAGGGCCTGCGCCAGCTTTCCCGCGGAGATAACTGGTATGGCATCCTGCCCGGACTGGAAGGCCTGAGCGAACCGGGGGCCCGCATCGCCGAAGCACACCACGGCCCGAGCCACCTTGGAAGCTTCCTCGACCAGGGGAGTCAGGTCGGTGCCCTTGTCGCATCCTCCCAGGAGCAGGACCAGCTTTCCCGGCTCGAAGGCAGAAAGGGCCTTCAGCGTGGCATCGACGTTGGTTGCCTTGGAGTCGTTGAAGCACCTGATCCCCGCAACGCTTCCGCACGGCTCTATGCGGTGCTCCAATGGCTGGAAGCTCAGCAGACCCTGCGTTACCAAGGCTTCATCCACCCCTAGGCACAGCGCCGCCGCCGCAGCGCACAGTGCGTTGGATGCGTTATGGGTGCCCTTCAGGCTCATCTGATCAAAGGAGCACAGGTCGAAGCGGGTTTTACCCAGATCCACCCGAAGGGTGCCTTCATCCAGAAACGCCGCGTTGCTGCTTCCGCACCGGTCGATCATGCTCTGGTCCAAGCCCGCCGCCGTACCCACGGGAACGTAGCCGAAGCCCCGCTCGTCCCGGCCAGCCGCTTTCAGCTGGCGCACCAGGGCCCGGGCTTCCTGGTCCGTGGCATCAAGGACAGCCATGGCACCCGGCACCTTGCCCAGGTTCTGGAGTACCTTGCACTTGGCCTGTCGATACGCCTCGAAGCTGCCATGCCAGGACAGATGATCAGGGGTTATGTTCAGGATCAGGGCAACCTGCGGGGCAAAGTCCACGGTAGAGGCAAGCTGGTAGGAGGAAACCTCCGCCACGTAGGTGTCCACCGCGCCCGATGCCACGGCATCGATGCAGCAGTCGCCGATATTACCCACAGCCGCGGCGTTTCTGCCCGCGACCTTGAGCAGGTGGGCGATCAAGGACGTGGTGGTGGTCTTTCCGTTGGTTCCCGTGACCGCAACCCAGACGGAACCTGCCGCGGACTCCCGCCAGGCGAACTCCACCTCGCTCACGATCTCCTTGGAAGCAGCCTTAGCGCTGGCATAGAAGTCCGCGTTCTGGGAAATGCCCGGGCTGACGATGCACAGGTCGTAGGACCCTTCGATCTGCTCGTGGTCAAATTCCACCACCGCCCCTGCCTGGCGCATACGCTGGGCAAAGGATTCGGCGTCATCAGAGCGCCTGCCCGCGGCAATAGCCAGGGAGCGCACTCGGGTGCCCAGCAGGTCGGCGCAGTAGGACGCGGCCGCGCGGCCGCTTTTTCCCAGGCCAAGCACAAGCACGCTCCCAAGATCCTTGGGAGCCTGCTTCTTTCCTGCAAGATTGTGTTCCATCGGTAACTGGTTCGTTTGAGTCATGTTCTTACCACCGTGATATTGGGATATGGAGTTGTAATATGCGTAACGGCTATTCTACCCCTAGAGCAGCGTGTCTGCGAAGTAGATGAGGAATCCCGATGCGGCAAGGGCGCCGGATACGATCCAGAAGCGCACCACCACCTTGGTTTCGCTCCAACCCTTCTTCTCGAAATGATGGTGGAGGGGCGCCATCAGGAAGATGCGCTTGCGGGTCTTCTTGAAGTAGAGCACCTGGATCATGACGGAAAGGGCCTCCGCCACGAACAGACCGCCGATGATCACCACCAAGAACTCGGTCTTGGTCAGAACCGCAAGGCAGCCCAACGCCGTGCCCAGGGCAAGGGAGCCGGTGTCTCCCATGAAGATGTCTGCCGGGAAGGAGTTGAACCACAGGAACCCGATGCAGGCGCCCGCCACGGCTGTTGCAATGACCGCGGAGTTGATCAGGTCGGCACGATAGGCAATGGCCGCCATGATCAGCATGACGAACATGACCGTGCCCGCCGCCAGGCCGTCCAGGCCGTCGGTAAGGTTCACCGCGTTGCACATGCCCACGATGAGCACGTCCACGAAGATCAGGTACAGCCAGGGAACGGCAATGCCCGGGCCCACGGGAATGACCGTGGTAAGCACCCCCAGGTCAAAGGTGTATATGAACGGGATGGTGACCGTGGGCTCGATTCCCACCAGGTTAACCGCCGCCAGGCAGAACACCGTGGCGATGGCGAACTGGAAGATCAGCTTCTGTCGGGGAGTCAAGCCCAGGGAGCGCTCGAAGATCACCTTGGAGCCGTCGTCGATCAGGCCCACCACGCCCGTAACCAGGATGGCGGCCATGCAGGTGATGGTGTCGGCGCCGGGGCGGGCAAGCAGCAGCACAGCCACCACCACGGCGACCAACATGACCACACCGCCCATGGTGGGGGTTCCCTGCTTGACCAGATGACTCTGGGGTCCGTCGGCGCGAACCTGCTGTCCAATGGCCTTGGCCCGCAGGACCTTGATCCATCCCGGAGTCAGGACCATGGTCACCACCGCGGCGATCACGATGGACAGAAACACCAGAAACGTAGGGTACGACGAGAAAACGGAGAGCATCTACCTCACCAGTCCTTCGGCAATCTTTTCCAGGCCCATGTAGTGGGAAGCCTTCACCAGCAGAGCATCCCCTTCTTCCAGCAGCGGGTCCACCAGCTCCAGGGCTTCCTGGGCCTGATCAACGCACAGAACGGACGAAGCGTCCATCCCCGCCTCCCGAGCAGACCTTGCCATGGAGCGGGAAAGGGGGCCCACGCATACCAGCAGGTCAAGGGGAAGGGAAGCTGCCAGGGCACCGGTTTGACAATGCCCCTGCTCCTCGAAGTCTCCCAGCTCTCCCATGTCCCCCAGCACCGCGATGCGCCTGCCGGGAACCTGCAGGGCGCAGAAGGTCTGCAGGGAGGCGCGCATGGAGTCCGGGTTGGCATTGTAAGCATCGTTCATCACGGTGAAGCCCCGGGAAGACAAGGTGATCTCCTGACGTCCTGACTCAGGCTGGGCCTGGGACAGCGCCTGTGCGATCAGGGAAAGGTCCATACCCGCCTTCCAGCCCACCGCCGCAGCGGCGCAGGCGTTCTGCACGTTATGCAGCCCCCGCAGGGCCAGGATGCAGGGCACCGCCAGCTCCTGGGACCCGGAAACGCGCAGGGTGAAGGAGGCACGGCCCTGATCGTCCAGGGAAATGCCCTCCGCCCAGACCCGGTCGTCCTTGGTCGCCCGATCCTGGGCGTTGGGGGCGCCGTCGTACACCACAACCTGCACGCCGCGCTGATCCAGCCGCGCCACCTCCCTGACCAGGGGGGTGAAGGGATCGGCGCCGTTCAGGAAGGCTACGCCCTTGCCGTCGGGCAAAGCGCTCATAAGCTCCGCCTTGGCCCGGGCAATGTTTTCCCGGGAGCCGAGCAGCTCCATGTGGCTGGTGCCGACGTTGGTGATGATGCCCCAGGAGGGCTGGACAAACGAGCACAGCCCGCTGATCTGGTCCAGGCCCCTCATGCCCATCTCCACCACCACCGCCTCGGTGCCTTGCTGGGCGGAAAGAAGCGTGCGGGGCACTCCCAGCTCGTTGTTTTGGTTGGCGCGGGTGGCCACCACGCTCATATGGGCGGAAAGGACGTCCCGCACCAGGTTCTTCGTAGTGGTCTTGCCCGTGGAGCCCGTCAAGCCGATGACGCGGCCGGAAAGCAGCTGCCTCCAGCCCCGGGCCAGGTCGGTGACCGCCCGGTAGGTGTCCTCCACCCGGACCAAGGCACCGCCATGTTCCCGAACGGCGTCCAGGGCCTGCGGGGTGGGCTCTTCGCACACCAGCGCAACCTTTGCCCCGGACCCGAAGGCCGCGGCAACGAAGTCGTGGCCGTTCACCCGCTGCCCCTTCAGGGCAACGTACAGGTTCCCGGGAGCAACCTCCCGGGAGTCCCAGGTGATTCCCTGGGCCACGGGATTGCTTCCGGGCACGCTTTCAAGCAGCTGACCTGCGGTCAGCCGCGCAATCTGCTCTGCGGAAAGACGCATGATTCCCCTCTTTACCCGCGAGCCTTCGCAGCACGGGCGAACTCCTCGGCAACGACCTCGCGGTCATCGAAGTGGACCTTCACCTTGCCGATGATCTGATAATCCTCATGTCCCTTGCCTGCCACCAGGACCGCATCCCCCGGCTGGGCCAAGGCGATGGCCCGAGCGATGGCGTCACGCCGGTCGGGCACTACCTCGAAGCGGCCCTTGCCGGCCTCCATTCCGGAGACGATGTCGTCGATGATGGCTCGGGGATCCTCGGTACGGGGATTATCGCTGGTCACGATCACGTAGTCAGCAGCAAGGGAAACCCGGCCCATGATGGAGCGCTTCGTGGCATCTCGATCGCCACCGCAGCCGAACACCACCAAGGTGCGGGACGGCTTCAGAGCGATGATGGAGCCCAGGGCCTTTTCCAGGGCGTCGGGAGTATGGGCATAGTCCACGAACACGTCCACACCGTTACTGTATTCCGAGATCACCCGCTGCAGGCGCCCGGGAATGCCCGGGGCGGTGCTCAGGCCGGTGATGATGGTCTGGGAGTCAAGACCCAGGCACATGCCTATGCCGAAGGCGTTCATGACGTTGGATACGTTGAAGCGGCCTACCAGCGGATAGGCAAAGGAATACTCCCTGCCGCAAACGTCCAGGGTGACCTGGGTGTTGGTGCTGGAGTAGTCCACCTTCACAGGATGGATGTCGGCCCCTTCGTCAAAGCCGAAGGTAATCACGTAGTCGCCGGCATCCTTGCAGCGCTTGGCCAGGGCAGCGCCCCACTTGTCATCCACGCTAACAACCCGCTTTGCCGGATAGTCCGAGCCGAAGAGCTTCGCCTTGGCCTCGAAGTACGCCTCAAACGTGCGATGGTAGTCCAGATGATCCTGGGTCAGATTGGTGAAGGAGGTGACCGCGAAGGTGGTGGAATAGGGCCGCATCAGGTCAAGGGCATGGGAGCTTACCTCCATGGCGACCACGTCGGTTTCCACATCCCTCATGCGGGCGAATAGCTCCTGCAGATCCGGGGATTCCGGCGTGGTGTGAGAGGCCTGCTCCATACGACCGTCGATCAGGTTGCCCGTGGTGCCGATGATGCCGCACTTCTTCCCCGCCGCCTTCGCCAGGCTTTTCACCAGGTAGGTGGTGGTGGTCTTACCGTTGGTGCCGGTCACACCCACCAACTGCATGAAGCGGGAGGGATTGCCGTAGTAGCGGGAGGCCGCCTGCGCCATGGCGCGGCGGGTGTCGTCCACCACGACCAGCGTCACGTCGGAGGTGTCCACCAGGTACAGCTTCCGCTCCACCACCAGGACCTTGGCTCCTCGGTCAATGGCATCCTGGGCAAAGGTATGTCCGTCCACCACGGTGCCCACGATGCAGAAGAAGGCATCTCCGGGAACCACCTTGTCGCTTCGATAAGCAAGTCCGGTGACCAGCTCGTCCTGGTTGCCGATGATCGTTCCCTCGAGCCCCTTGAACAGCTCTCCACACGTCTTGCCCATGATACCTGCCTTACTTCGACGCAATACTGTAGCGGTCAATCGCCTCTTGCATTATATCCTTAAACATGGGGGACACATTGCCCTCCGCATCTAACTCATAAGCGCCCGTGTAGCACACCAGGTTGCTGGTGGACTGGGGTAGGAAGCCTATGAAGCTGATGTTGTAGATGCCCTTCTTGTATCCTCCCGTATCGGAGGCCACCTCAGCGGTGCCCGTCTTGCCGGCAACGCGGTAGCCGGAAATCTGAGCCGGGGTACCGGTACCTTTCTCCACCACGGATTCCAGCAGGCTGATCTGGTTCTTCAGGACCTTCTTGCCGCTCACCGCCTTCTTGGTGTCATATTCCAGGGTTTCGCCGCTTTGGGGCTTCGACACCAGGAAGTGAGGGGTGCACACCGACCCGTTGTTGGTGAAGGCGCTGTAGAAGCGCACCATCTGAAGCGGCGTCTGGGTGATGCCCTGTCCGAAGGAGATGTTGTATCCCTGGATACGGGACCATTGGTCGAAGTCCGGCACGATGGGATCGGGCTCTCCCGGGAAGTCAACTCCGGTAGATTCGGTGAGCCCGTACTGGGTGATGGCCTCGTTGAGGTTGCCAAATCCCATCTTCTTTTCCGTGGCCAGGGAAACACCGATGTTGGACGACTCCGCTATGATCTTGCGCAGGGTCATCTTCTGCGCCTTGCGCTCATGGGAGTCCGTTACCTTGTAGCCGTCAGCCTCGATTTCCTCAGGGCAGTAGATCTTGTCGTCCACGTCCATGCTCTTGGTTTCCAGCAGGCGAAGGGAGGTGACCGCCTTGAACACCGAACCAGGCTCGAAGGACTTGGTCAAGGGCTTCAGGACCGTTGACCCCTTCTTCACCACCGAGGTGTCCGCCGGATTGAACAGCGGCGTGGATGCAGCAGCGTAGATTTCGCCCGTCTTCCCGTCCATCAGAACGGCACCAGTGTCCACGCCCAGACGCTGGGTATAGTCCTCCAGGATGTTCTCCATGGCCTCCTGCATGACTACGTCAATGGATACGACTATGTCCTGGCCGTCCACCAGGTCCTCTTCGTCGGCCACGGTTCCGGGAATGGGAACGCCGTACTTGTCGTACTCCTGCCTCACCTGACCGCTGTTGCCTGCCAGCAGGTCATCGTACTGCAGCTCAAGGCCGGCAACCCCCTTACCGTCCACGCTGCAGAAGCCCACCACCTGGCCGCCTACCTGCCCGCAGGGATACTCGCGGCGGGTGTCGTCCTGGAAGTAGATGCCCTTCAGGGAAAGGGCCTTCAGGGCCTCGGCCTTGGCGGCATCGGCCTGGCGCTTCACGTACACGAAGGTGGTGTTCTGGGTCAGCTTCTCCTGGTAGTCCTCCGCCTTGCCTCCCAGGACCGATGCGATCTGGGTGGCCGCCTGGGCTGCGTCGGCGATCTCCGTGGGGTTGGCGTAGACGGTCACCGCGTCCACGCTGATGGCAAGGACCACGCCGTTTCGATCATAGATGGTTCCCCTTCGGGGGGTGACCTGAACCGTGCTGGAACGCGAGTTCAGGGCGTCTTGGGCAAGCAGGTCCGCCGCGATTACCTGGAGGTACACCAAACGACCGAGAAGGCACAGCGCTGCCAGCGCAAACAGCGCGAACAAGAACACATGGCGATTCGAGTCCGGGGAAAAAGAAGTAGCGCCCGCACGAGACGGACGCGTGGAGTTCCTGCTCTTGCCGCCAGATGCGGACGGCCCTGCTGCGCGGCGGGTTCGCCGCGATCCATCCCGCGCCACCGCGTCCTACTTTCCCGTCGAGGAGCCGGTTGCACGGGCCAAGCTCTGCCCCAGGGAAAGGGCACCGTCCTGGCCAACCGCCACTACGTCTTCGCCAAGAATGAGGGTCTGGGTTTCGGCGGGAGCCATCATGCCCAACTTGGTTGCCTCCGCCTTCACCCGCTCTGGATTGGAAAGCTGGGTGGACTGCACTTCCAGCACGCTGCTTGCAGAGCGTTCCTGGGAAAGCTGAGCGGAGGTGATCTGGGTGGAGACGATGGTGGAGGCAGCCCCTGCCGCAAAGCCCACGCGCAGAATGCATGCCAAGGCCACGACCAGCATCGCAAATGCCACGGTGGCGAAGATCATCACCGTGTTCTGAGGCAGAGTCTGCTGAGCGGCACCACGACGCTGACCCGGCACCACGGAAATATCAGGACGGCGCGGCGGCCTCACGGCGCGATTGCGCTGCGGCACTGCGGCACGGGCGGTGCGCCCGTAGTCGTATGCAGGTGCTGCCATGGCCTGCCTCCTTCCTGGTGCGATTCGAGTGTGTTTGAGCGGTCGTGGTATGAGGTTGTAAAACGGTTACGCCAGCTTTTCGCACACCCGCAGCTTCGCGCTTCGGGCTCGCGGATTTCGCTGAACTTCTTCCGCCGTGGGGACAATGGGCTTTCGGTTGACCACCTTCACCACGGGCTTCTTTCCGCACATGCACACGGGAAGATCTGGCGGGCAGGTGCAGCGGTTCGCATAGGCGTTGAACACGTCCTTGACGATTCGGTCTTCCAGGGAATGGTAGCTGATCACCGCAATACGTCCGCCCGGGTTCAGCCAGCGAATAGCCGACTCCAACCCGCGCTTGAGCACGTCCAATTCTCCGTTGACCTCGATACGCAACGCCTGGAAGGTGCGCTTTGCAGGGTGGCCCCCAGCACGGCGCGCCGAAGCGGGAATGGCAGCCTTGATGATCTCCACCAACTGGGCACTGGTTGTAATAGGCTCCTTTTCCCTGGCCTTCACCACGAACTGCGCAATGCGGCTGGCCCACTTCTCGTCAGAGTAGGTACGGATGATCCGAGTGATGTCTGCTTCGGTATAGTAGTTCAGGACATCTGCTGCGGTTAAGGTTTGAGTCCCCGGATCCATCCGCATATCGAGTGGGCCGTCGGCCTTGAAGCCGAAGCCGCGAGAAGGTTCGTCTATCTGCACCGAGGAAACTCCGATATCGAACAGGAAACCGTCCACGCCGGGCACCTCGGCGGAAAGCAGCAGCTTGTCCATGTTGCCGAAGTTGCCACGCAGCAGCTCCAGATGGGGCCGCTGCTCGGCGGGCAACGCTTCCAGCCGCTCCCGAGCGGCGGTCAGCGCATACTCATCCTGGTCGATGCCAATGAGCGTGCCCGATGCCCCCAGAAGCCTTGCAGCTTCGAGGGAATGCCCTGCTCCACCGAGCGTTGCGTCCACGAACGTGTGGTGTGATTGGAGTGCTAGTTGTTCGAAGCACTCGGGGAGCAGGACCGGAATATGCCAAAAATCAGTCAATGTGCATCCTTTGGGATCTAGTCGAACAGCATGGACGAAAGGTCCACTTCCTGAGCGCTTGCATCCCAACGTTCGGGATTCCAAATCTCCACGTACCCGGTGTTGCCCAGGATCACCGCTTCCTTTGCAATCCCCACGGCTTCGCGCTGGGCGGCCGAGATGTTGATGCGACCAGCACTGTCGATCTCGACTTCCCTTGCCCGGGACTTCAGCAAGCGCCGTGCCGCCGTATGGTCCCTGTTGCGCGAGTTGAAGCTCCCGTCCTTTTCAAAGAACGAGGCCACCCACGCATTGAAGCCCTCCGGCGTGAACACGTACAAGCACTGTTCCAGTGGATCGATGGAAACCACCAGCTCCACCGGCTCATCAGCCCCGCAACGCGACTCCTCAGAAAAAGCCCGGCGAAACTTGGCGGGAAGGGAAACGCGACCCTTGACATCGACCTTGTGGCGGTATTCGCCCATCAGGTCAATCATGGATGCCTTCCTTTCCAGGTGCTTCTACAGGTGCTCTTTCTGTACTGGCAATTCTATCCCACAATATGGGCTTTCGCAACACCACTAAACACCAAAGTGCACTCGTATTTTAGCGACCCACACCGCAATTTTACATTGTTTTCCCAGTTCAAAGGTCATATAGGCAAGGAATCGAGCTCTTCTGGGATACCTTCCGACCCACCTTCTGCCCAAAGCACCCCAAAACACACCTGATGCCACGTTTTCCACAATTTGTGGGTTGGATGTTGAAAAGGCACAACATCTTGGGTAAGGAAATCCCCACCGCCTTTCGGGCGGCTTTTTTTGGCAATTTGTAAATTATTGATGAAGGGAGCCCTTGCCCGCAGGAACGCCCCTGAAATACCGGGCGGCTTACGCGCGGGGATGGGCGGAAAGGTATTCTTCGCGAATATGGGATTGGTCTACATGGGTGTAGATCTGGGTGGTGGAAAGATCGGCATGCCCCAGCACTTCCTGGATAACGCGCAGGTCCGCTCCGCCGGCAAGCATATGGGTCGCATAGGAATGACGTAAGGTGTGGGGGTGAAGGCTGGAAAAGCCCGCATCGGCCCCTGCTTTGGCCACCATCTTATGGACGCTTTGGCGACTCAGGCGCCCACCCCGGGAGTTCAGGAACACGGCGCTGGGAGTCAGGGCCGCCTTCCGCGCGAACAGCGGACGGGAATCGACCGCGTAGGACCGAATCCATGAAAGAGCCTGGCCAGAAATAGGAGAGATGCGGCTCTTGCCGCCCTTGCCGCGAATGCGCAGATATCCCTGGTCAAGGAACAGATCCCCCAGATCCAGGGAGCACAGCTCCCCCACTCGCAGGCCGCAGCCATAGAGCACCTCCAGGATGGCGCGATCCCTCATACCCAAGGGAGAGGAGGTGTTGGGGACCTCCATGATCCTTCCCACCGCCTCGACCGAAAGCACGTCGGGAAGATGCTGAGGCAGCTTCGGCAGGGGAACCGCGTCGGCCGGATTCGCCTCCAGCTCCCCTTCGCTCACCAAGAACCGATGCAGCCCGCGCACGGCGGAAAGGATCCTCTTCGTGCTGGAGGGGGCATATCGCTTCTCCTGGCGCAGATACCCTTCGAACACCGAAACGTCCTGCATGGAAACCTGGTCGAAGGAGGTCACCCCCGCCTGATCCAGATACTCCACGTACAAGCGCAGATCATGCTCGTAGGCATCAAGGGTCTTGGGGGACGCGCCCCGCTCAATGCTCAGGTGGTCAAGGTATCCCCTTACCAGAGTCGGAATATCTTGCTCTTGATGCACCGTACCGCCGTCCTTTTTCCCGCCAGGGCAAACGCAAGGGTCAGGGGAAGACGCGCTGCCTTCGCTGCCCCCTTCCCCCTATGCCTACTGATTGTACGAAACTAGGTTAGAAATGGGTTTCGTCACGGTGTTTTTACCAATCTGAAACACGACTGAGCTCCTCCTCGGGCAACGTGTTCGAAAGGGGATTTTTCCGCTGCCCTGCTCTGTGCTTTCCAGGGCGAAAAATACCCCTATAATCGTGTTTGGTTTGCATGCACGGGGCCACACAGGACCAAGGGCCCCCGGGAAGGGGAGGCAATGCGCACTGGATTCAACAACGATCGCTATATCTCGATGCAGGCGGAAAACATCCGTAAACGCATAGACCTGTTCGGAGGAAAGCTCTATCTGGAGTTCGGCGGCAAGCTGTTCGACGACTACCATGCATCCCGCGTGCTGCCCGGCTTCAAGCCCGACGCCAAGATCAGCATGCTCAAGAGCCTGGTGGACGATGTGGAGATCATCATCTCCATCAACGCCAACCACATCGAAAAGAGCAAGGTCCGCGGCGACCTGGGCATTACCTATGATGAGGACGTGCTGCGCCTGATGGACATCTTCCGGGGCATGGGCTTTCTGGTCAGCGGCGTGGTGATCACCCAGTATGCGGGCCAGTCCAACGCCGATGCGTTCCGCAAGCGCCTGAACTCCCTGGGGATCAAGAGCTACCTGCACTTCCCCATCGAAGGCTACCCTTACGCCATCGACCACATCGTCAGCGATGAGGGCATGGGCCGCAACGAGTTCGTGGAAACCGAGCGACCCCTGGTAGTGGTCACTGCTCCCGGCCCTGGATCCGGAAAGATGGCGACCTGTCTTTCCCAGCTCTACCACGAAAACAAGCGGGGCGTGAAGGCGGGCTATGCCAAGTACGAGACTTTCCCCATCTGGAACCTTCCCCTGAAGCACCCGGTGAACCTTGCCTACGAGGCCGCTACCGCAGACCTGAACGACGCCAACATCATCGACCCCTTCCATCTGGAGGCGTACGGCGAAACCACCGTTAACTACAACCGCGATGTTGAGATCTACCCTGTCCTCCGCGCCATGATGGAGAAGATCGACGGGGAATGCCCCTACCAGTCCCCCACCGACATGGGCGTGAACATGGCCGGCTTCGGCATCGACGACGATGACGCCTGCCGTCAGGCCTCCTGTACCGAGATCATTCGCCGCTACTACCAGGCAGCGGTCAAGGTCAAGAAGACCGGCACCGGAGAGGACGAGGTGAAGAAGCTGGAGCTGCTGATGAACCAGGCGGGAATCAGCCCCAGTGACTCCCCCGCCCGCAGCGCCGCCTTGCTGAAGGAGGAAACCACCGGCCTTCCCGCAGCAGCCATGGAGCTTCCCGACGGCTCGGTGGTGGTCGGCAAGACCTCCACGCTCCTTGGCGCCGCATCCTCGCTGCTGATCAACGCCTTGAAGAAGGTTGCCGGCATCGAGAAGAAGACCTACATCATCAGCGATGACGCCCTGGAGCCCATCACCCGCCTGAAGACCGAGATGCTTGCCAGCCGCAATCCCCGCCTTCATTCGGACGAGATGCTCATCGCTCTCTCCATCAGCTCCGCATCTGACCCCCTGGCCGCCAAGGCCATGGAATGCTGCAAGCTGCTACGCGGATGTGACGCCTATTTCTCCGTCATTCTTTCCGCGGCAGATGAGAAGCTGTACAAGAAGCTGGGAATCAACGTGCTCTGCGAGCCCAAGTACGAACAGCACCGTTTCTACCATCAGTAAGACGCCTTCGCTTGAAAGACGAAGAAATAAGGGGGAGGTACTGCCTCCCCCCTTTTTCGTTCTCTCGAAAAGCCGCCCCTAGTTGCAGCGAGCATCCCTGAAGAACACGTCCGAGGTCTTCCGGTAGAAGCTCCCCTTCTTGGAGCGCAGCAGCACCGTGGGGAACATGCCCCGGCGCACGATCACCCGGCGCACCGCGGAGCCCAGATCCAGCAGGTTCCCGTCAGTGAACAGGGCTATTTCGTGCCTATGGGAATCCTGGGCCAGGTTGATCTCCACCACATCGCTCTTCGCCGTGACGATAGCACGGGAAACCAGCGTGTGGGGCGCCAAGGGTACCACCACCAGTCCCTCGAACCCGGGAGCGACCAGGGGACCTCCAGCGGAAAGAGCGTACGCCGTAGACCCCGTGGCAGAAGACACCACCACACCATCCCCCCGCATGCGGGCAACGCTTTCGCCCGCAATGTTCATCTCAAAGTCCACGATATGCCCCGAGGAGCCGCGGGCAATGGAAACCTCGTTCAAGGCGAAGAAGGAGCGATGGGAGGGCCTTTGGCCTGCCTCCGCCTCTTCGGGGGAAACAGGGTGATAGCATCCTTCGTTCATGCAGACCACGCAACGGGCATCGTCTTCGGAAAGGACGCAGTCATCGTCGCAGATCACATCCACCTGCAGATTGGTACGCCGCTCCTCGATCACTTCACCGGCCAGAGCAGCCGCCACCGGCTCGATCACGCCCTCTTCGCTGGTATCAGCCAAGAAGCCCAGATGACCGAAGTTAAGCCCGATAATCGGCGTCTGATACGATGCCACCATGCGCGCCGTACGCAGAATGGTGCCATCGCCCCCCAACACCACCGCTAAATCGAATCGCTCCTGGAATCGAGGGTCGTTTCGCACTTCCGCAGGAAGGCCATAGCCTGCTGCAGGGCCCCAAGGAGGAAGATCGTCAGAGGCGAAGATGACGCAATCGATAAGCTGTGACGAAAAGTACGCAGAAAGCAGCACCGCAGCGTCACGGGCCTGTCCGTTATCGGTGTTCACCACCACCAGCACACGCATATGCTCCCCTATCCTCACGCTACCTGCCCACGCCCATAAGGGACAAGCAATCCACGGAACCCACGGTTACACCGGACGACGATGGTCCGGCTCGGTGGTAAGGATCAGCGGGCCGTCTTCGGTGATGGCCACGGTCTTTTCGAAATGCGCCGAAGGCAGTCCATCCTGAGTGCAGACCAGCCAACCGTCAGACATCTGCTTAGTGCGGAAGGTTCCCATGTTGATCATGGGCTCGATGGCCAAGACCATGCCCACCTCCAGCTTCAGGCCGGTATGGCGGCGTCCGTAGTTGGGAACATTGGGCTCTTCGTGCATGTCCCGACCGATACCATGACCAACATAGTCGCGAACCACGCCGTAGCCCGCCGCCTCAGCGATCTCCTGAACCGCGGAACCGATGTCTCCCATGCGGTTGCCAGGACGAGCGGCGTCAAGACCGGCCCACATGCACTTTTCAGTAATGTCCAGCAAACGCTGCTTTTCGGCACTGATCTTGCCCACGGCAAAGGTCCAGGCGTTATCTCCCACCCAGCCGTCAACGATGGCACCGGTGTCGATGGAGATGATGTCTCCTTCCTTCAAGATCACGTCAGCAGAGGGAATGCCATGAACGATCTGCTCGTTCAGGGAAGCGCAGATTGAGCCCGGAAAACCGCCGTAACCCTTGAATGCGGGAATGCCGCCTTCAAGACGGATCATGGTCTCCACGAAGCGATCAAGCTCCAAGGTGGAAACCCCCGGCTTGACCAAAGCTCCGACCTCACGGAGCACCTTCGCGGAAATGCGTCCGGCCTCCTTCATTGCCTCGATCTGGGCGGGGGACTTCTTGATGATGTTACGTGCCATCTGACTTGCCTTTCATGTGCTGTGAAACAGGTGGAATCTTATTTGCCGTGGGAAAGTATAGCACTAATAAAAAGGGCACCCCGAAGGGTGCCCAGATGTTGATAGATAAGAGCTAGCGATTACTCGGCAGTGTAGGAACGAGTAACGGAAGAATCAACGGGAACGCCCGGTGCCATGGTGGACGACACGGTAACGGACTTGACGTAACGGCCCTTGGCTGCTGCCGGCTTCATGCGGATGATCTCGTCATACACAGCGCCGTAGTTCTGCGCGAGCTGCTCAGCGGTGAAGCTGCACTTGCCCAGAACAACGTGGCAGATGCCATAGCGGTCAGCGCGATACTCAACGCGGCCGCCCTTGAGCTCCTTGATGGCCTTGGCAACGTCGTTGGTAACGGTGCCCAGCTTGGGGTTGGGCATGAGGCCACGGGGGCCCAGGATCTTACCCAGGCGACCGACCTTGGCCATCTGGTCAGGAGTTGCCACGGCGGCGTCGAACTCGATCTTGCCAGCCATGATGTCCTCAACCAGCTCGTTCACGCCGACGATGTCAGCGCCAGCCTCTTCGGCGATGCGAGCGTTTTCGCCCTCAGCGAAGACGGCAACGCGAACGGTCTTGCCAGAGCCGTTGGGCAGGCTCACGGTACCGCGCAGCTGCTGATCAGCCTGACGGGTGTCGATGCCCAGACGGAAGTGGCCTTCCACGGTCTCGTCGAACTTGGCGAAGGAGATCTCCTTCACGAGCTTCATTGCCTCAAGGGGGGTTACGGGGGACTCGGGCAGCTTTTCGAGGGCTGCACGATAGTTCTTGGACTTCTTAGCCATTCTTGGTTTCCTTTCGTGGTTAGGCGGACAATTCCTTGTCCTCCCACTTTACAAACACAGGAGCGATATTATTCGCCCTTAAGCATAGCGGCCAGCTTCTTGGAAGGCACATAGACCTTCTTCATCTCGCGGCCCTCAATGCGCACGCCCATGGAGCGGGCAGTGCCAGCGATGATGTTCTTTGCTGCCTCAACGTCATAGGCGTTGAGGTCAGGAAGCTTGGTCTCGGCGATTTCGCCCAGCTGCTCCTCGGTCAGAGTGCCGACGAACTGCAGCTGCGGAATGCCGGAGCCGCTCTTGATGCCCAGCTTTTCCTTGATCAGAACAGCCGCCGGAGGAGTCTTGCACACAAAGGTGAAGGACTTGTCCTCGTAGACGGTAATCTCAACAGGGATGATGGTGCCAGACTGCTCCTGGGTCTGAGCATTGAATGCCTGGCAGAACTGCATGATGTTCACACCCTGCGCACCCAGCGCGGGGCCAACCGGAGGAGCAGGATTTGCTGCACCGGCCGGAATCTGCAACTTGATGAAACCCGTTGCCTTCTTTTCAGCCATAACTCTTAACTACCTTTCAGCGATGCGGCAGGCCAAGCCTGCCAACAGCCTTCCATCTATCAACACAGCCTGATTTCGTGAGAAGCCCCGGTCCACGCGGGCACAAGCCACCAGGCGTATGTCCAAAGAGATTAAATGGTGGAAACCTGGTCGAACGCAAGCTCGACCGGAGTTTCGCGACCGAAGATCGAAACCAGCACCTTGACCTTGCCTGCGTCAGGAGAAACCTCGGCCACCACACCGTCGAAGTCGGAAAGGGGACCGGAGATGACCTTGACAGACTGACCCACCTCGATAGCGGTGGAGGTCTTCTTGGGAACCTCGCGGTCGGAACGCTTCATGATCTTGTTGTACTCTTCTCGCGTAAGAGGAGAAGGGTTTCCCTGCACGCCCACGAAGCCGGTAACACCGGGGGTGTTGCGTACGGCGGCCCAACTACGATCATCAAGTTCCATGCGAACAAGCACGTATCCGGGGAACACCTTGTGCTCCACTTCCTTGCGCTTGCCGCCTTCCTTGATTTCGGTAACCGTTTCCGTAGGAATCTCGATCTTGAACACGTTGTTCTCAAGACCCATGGTTTCGATCCGAGTCAGAAGATTATCCCGCACCTTATTCTCGTAGCCAGAATAGGTGTGGAGCACATACCATTTCTTCGCCATGCCTATGCCCCCAGTCCGGAGAACGCAACCAGCAGCGGAGTGATGATCGCATTGTCAAGAAGGGCGACATACAGGCCGAAGAACAGAAGGGCGCATACCACGACCCCGCTCCAACGCAAAACATCCTGGCGGGTCGGCCAGGTGACTCGCTTCATTTCGCTGCGAACCTCGCGAATGAACTTAAAACGCTTCTTCTTGGGCTTTTCTTCCTTCTTGGAAGAGGTCTTAGCTTCAGCCTGCTTGACAGGCTTTGCGCTAGCAGCATCATCAGAACCTGCAAGCGAACCGTTTTCGACTTCTTCAACGGCGACGAGCTTCTTTGCCGCACGCTTTTCGGATGCCTTAGCTCGCTGAGTCTTTGATTTCTTTGCCATCTGGATCCTTCAACTAACCGGTATGGTCAAAAAATGATATGTATCTATACACCAAACAAGCAGCCAACAGGCTGCTCGTACAAACAAGCTGGCAGGCCAGGAGGGACTCGAACCCCCAACATGCGGTTTTGGAGACCGCCGCTCTACCAATTGGAGCTACTGGCCTGTACTGTTCCTACCTCTGAAAACCCCTATCGAGTTTCCTTGTGTACCGTGTGGCGGTTGCACCACTTGCAGTACTTCCTCAACTCGATACGGTCAGGGTTGTTCTGCTTGTTCTTCTTGGTCGTGTAATTGCGGCGCTTGCACTCAGTGCAGGCCATAGTGACCAATGTACGCATGAATACTCCTTTTACCGTAATCCTATGAGCTTGGGCTACACATGAATTCGGTATGTGTGCGGGGGCTGTATCTCAAGCCCCCGCACACGATAATCTCAAGAAATCAGATTACTTGAGGATGGTGGTAACGCGACCGGAACCAACGGTGCGGCCACCCTCGCGAATAGCGAACTTCAGACCCTCTTCCATAGCGATCGGGTGGATCAGCTCACCACGCAGCTCGACGTTGTCGCCAGGCATGACCATCTCGGTGCCCTCGGGCAGATGGGCAACACCGGTAACGTCGGTGGTGCGGAAGTAGAACTGCGGACGATAGCCATCGAAGAACGGGGTGTGACGGCCGCCCTCTTCCTTGGTCAGAATGTAGACCTGACCCAGGAACTCAGTGTGCGGGGTCACGGAACCCGGCTTGCACAGAACCTGACCGCGGATGATCTCATCACGCTTCACGCCACGGAGCAGACAGCCGATGTTGTCACCAGCCTGAGCCTCGTCCAGCAGCTTGCGGAACATCTCGATGCCAGTGCAGACGGTGCTAGAGGTCTCCTTGATGCCAACGATCTCGATCGGGTCGTTCATATGCAGAACGCCGCGCTCAACACGACCGGTAGCAACAGTGCCACGACCGGTAATGGTCATGGTGTCCTCAACAGCCATCAGGAAGGGCTTGTCAACGTCGCGCTCGGGAGTGGGGATGAAGGAGTCAACGGTGTCCATGAGCTCCCAAATCTTCTCCTGCCACTCTGCGTCGCCCTCCAGAGCCTTCAGAGCGGAGCCACGAATAATCGGGCAATCCTCGAACCCATAGGACTCCAGCAGCTCGGTGACTTCCATTTCGACGAGCTCGATGAGCTCCTCGTCGTCGACCATATCGCACTTGTTCAGGAACACGACGATGTAGGGAACGCCGACCTGACGAGCCAGCAGGATGTGCTCACGAGTCTGAGCCATCGGGCCGTCGGTAGCGGCGATAACCAGGATTGCGCCGTCCATCTGAGCAGCGCCGGTGATCATGTTCTTGACATAGTCAGCATGACCAGGGCAGTCAACATGAGCATAGTGACGAGTGTCAGTCTGATACTCGATGTGAGCAATAGAAATGGTGATGCCGCGCTCGCGCTCTTCGGGAGCCTTGTCGATCTGATCGAAGGCGGTGAAGTCTGCGGTAGCGGTACCATGAGACCCATCGTTCATGGACAGGGTCTTGGAGATAGCTGCGGTCAGCGTGGTCTTGCCGTGGTCAACGTGGCCGATGGTGCCAATGTTGACATGAGCCTTACCGCGCTCGAACTTTTCCTTTGCCATGTTTCTCCTCCTTAAAGAGTTTCCGCTGTTGGCGAAAGAATTAAACATAACGACGCGCCCCGTGGGGCGCGATAAAATCATAGATGGTAGCGGTGACTGGATTCGAACCAGTGACGCCACGGGTATGAACCGTGTGCTCTAACCAACTGAGCTACACCGCCATTCAGATGGAGCCTGTGACCGGATTTGAACCGGTGACCTCATCCTTACCAAGGATGCGCTCTACCGACTGAGCTACACAGGCAAGATGGTGGGCGCGCTAGGATTCGAACCTAGGTAAGCATAGCTAACGGGTTTACAGCCCGTCCCCTTTAACCACTCGGGCACACGCCCCTGTTCGTCGCTCAATTCATGTGTATTTATCAAGCTGCGTGCTCACTTCGCTTTCGGCGTTGCGAGCGAAAAATATAATACGAAGAGTCTTCGCCCATGTCAACAATTATTTGGAAAATCTTTCCTGAGCCATGGGTCCGCCCTGATCCAAGGGCTCGGCTCTTCGCCCGTACCATTATATACAGAAGCTTGGATCCAGCACGCATCTTGCGCATTGTCATTGACTTCCTGAGCTTATGTTCATTTCGCGCACCTTCTCCGCCCCCTGCTTCTCCCGTGCTAGGATGGATTCGTATGCACTGTAATCGCACCACCTTCTAGGAGACGTACTATGTCACGTTCTATCCGTATTACCTCGGCGGCATTAGCCTTTGCCATGGCGCTGATCCTTTGTGCTGCCATGGCTCCTTCCATCGCCTTCGCCACTCCATCCCAGGAAAAGCAGGCTGAAGCCGACGCTGCAAAAGCAAAGGTAGAGAAGCTTCAGGAAAAGCTCGACGAGGCCGAAGCTGAGTACGGCGAAGCCCAGATGGCCCAGCAAGCTGCCCAGGAAAAGGTGGACAAGGCGCAGGCTGAGGTCGATAAGGCCCAGGCCAAGATCGACAAAGCTCAGAAGCGTATCGATGCCGCCAAGGAGCGCATTGCCCAAATCGAAGGGGAAATTGCGCAGCTTCAGGAAAAAATCGGGGAACGCGCCCGCAGCATGTACCGTTCCGGCAGCGCCACCATCCTTGACGTGATTCTGAACTCTACCTCCTTCGCCGAGTTCGCAACCAACTGGGACGCCCTGACCCAGCTCAACCAAAGCGACGCCCTCATGGTCTCCAAGTGCAAGGATCTGAAGGTCGAACAGCAGCAGAAGCAGCAGGAGCTGGAAGAGCAGAAGAAGGTGCTTCAGGACGAGAAGGCCGTGCTGGTAGAGCAGAAGGAAATCCTGCAGGAGCAGGAGCAGGAGGCTGCCGCCAAGGCTGCCGCCGCCAAGGCCATCGCAGACCAGGCCCAGTCCACCCTAAGCGATATGGAAGCCACGTACAAGCGCCTGAGCAAGGAAGCAGCCAAGCTGCTGAAGGAAGAGCAGGAAGCTGAGCGCAGGGCAGCTGAGGAGGCTGCACGCCAGGCTGCCGCCGCTGCCGGCGGATCCGCCTCCTCTTCCAACGACGGAGGCTATGAGGTGGCAACCGGAAACACCGTGGTAGACCGCGCCTACTCCCAGATTGGCAAGTGGTATTCCTGGGGCGCCGTTGGTCCCACCACCTTCGACTGCTCCGGTCTGGTGGGCTACTGCCTGACCGGTCGCTATTCCCGCATTGGCACCACCTGGACCTTCATGGGCTGGGAGCGTACCTCCAATCCCCAGCCCGGCGACATCTGCACCAATACCCACCACTGCGGCATCTACATCGGTGGGGGCAAGTACATCAACGCCCCTCACACCGGCGCTCAGGTGCGCGTGGATAACGTTCCCAGCTCCATGATCTACGTGAAGGCGCCTTCCTCCTTGTAAGGCAAGCTGACTTAGGGGCCCTTCGGGGCCCCTTTCTTTTGCCAGAAGCAAACCATGGTTCGACAGGACGAAGCCCCAGGCTGGCGGGGATTTTGGGAGCGGCATCTCTTTCATGCTATTATTAATATATCTGTACCAATGCCCCAAGGAGGTTTCCCATGCGGAATTCCCACCGCACGAAACAAGTCTGCAAGGCAGCGGGCTGCATCTTGCTTTCCGCTTCCCTGATGTGTCTGGTTCCCGCAACCGGCTTTGCCACACCGGCGTCAGAAAAGCGAGCCGAAGCTCAGGCCGCCTACGAGTCCCTTACCGCCATGCAGGTCGAGCTGGACAAGGCCTCCAACGTTCTGATTGACGCCACCGCCGCCAAGAAGGCGGCCCAGAAGAAGGTAAAGGACGCTCAGAAGAAGATCGACGTTGCCCAGGATAAGATCGATGAGCTCCAGACCCATCTGGGCTCCCGGGCACGCACCATGTATCGGTCCGGCAACTCCTCTATTCTGGACGTCCTGTTCAGCAGCACCACTTTCCAGGAGTTCGCCACCCTGTGGGACCTTCTGGATCAGCTGAACCAGAAGGACGCCGCCCTGGTCCAGGAAACCAAGGACCTGAAGGCCGAGGTAGTGGAGCAGAAGAAGATCCTGGAGGAACAGGAAGCCGAAGCGGAAAAGCAGGAGCAGAAGGCAAGACAAGCCAAGGAAGAAGCCGCTCAGACCGTCGAGCAGATGACCAGCACCTACAATGCCCTGGATGCCGAGGCGAAGAGGCTGCTCAAGGAAGAGCAGGAAGCCCAGTCCCGCGCCGATGCCGAGGCGGCTCGTCGCGCCATCGAGCAGGCCCAGCAGAACAGCCAGGACGATGATTCCGCTTCTGACGGCTCCGCCCAAGATGAGAACACCCAGCAGGGCGAATCCAATGAGAGCTCCGAGCCCTCCGGCGGCGGCAATCAGTCTGCCGTCGATCGCGCCTATTCCATGCTGGGCAGGCCCTACCAGTACGGTGCCGGCGGAACCAGCACCTTCGACTGCTCCGGCCTGGTTGGCTACTGCATTACCGGAAGCACCGGCCATGCCCTGGGATCCACCGGCACCATGATGGGATTCCAGCGCGTTACCAATCCCCAACCCGGAGACATCTGCGTAAACGATCACCACTGCGGCATCTACATTGGCGGCGGACAGATGATTCATGCCCCGCAAACCGGAGACGTGGTCTCCATCAGCGGCGTGCACGGAGACATGATCTACGTTCGCCCCTAGCTTTTCCTCCGCTTCGAAGAAAGGGATTCACATGCGTGACCTTACTACCCTGGCCCCTGACGACCTGCGCTCGCTCAAGAGCCAGCTGGAGCAGGAGTACGCCGCCTTCAAGGCAAAGGGGCTGTCCCTTAACATGGCCCGCGGCAAGCCTTCCTCAGAGCAGCTTGACCTGAGCATGCCTTTGCTGGACGTGCTCAACTCCTCCTCCGACCTGACCACCGAGGACGGCATCGACTGCCGAAACTACGGCGTATCCGACGGTATCCCCGAGGCGAAGCGGCTTATGGCCGCCATGCTGGACGACGACCCCGAGAACGTGATCGTGATGGGCTCCTCCAGCCTTAACGTGATGTACGACGCCATGGCCCGCTGCCTGGACTTCGGCACCCTGGGATCTAAGCCCTGGGCCCAGTACGACTCCATCAAATGGCTGTGCCCCTCCCCTGGCTATGACCGCCACTTCGGCATCTGCCAGGCTTTCGGCATCGAGATGATCCCCGTCACCATGACCGAGGACGGTCCCGACATGGACGAGGTCGAGCGCATGGTATCCCTGGACGACCGGGTGAAGGGCATCTGGTGCGTGCCGAAGTACTCCAACCCTGGTGGCGTGACCTACTCCAAGGAGGTGGTGGAGCGTCTGGCTTCCATGGATACGGCGGCAAATGACTTCCGCATCTTCTGGGACAACGCCTACTGTGTCCATCACCTGTTCGACGAAGAGGAAAACCAGGACCAGCTCTTCGACATTGCCGAAGCCTGCGCCCAGGCGGGCAATCCCGATCGGTACTTCAAGTTCGCCTCCACGTCCAAGGTCACCTTCCCCGGCGCGGGCATCAGCGGCTTCGCGGCAAGCCCGGAAAACGTGGCCGAGGCAAAGAAGCTCATGAATCCCCAGATCATCGGACATGACAAGATCAACCAGCTCCGCCACGTGCGCTTCCTGAAGGACGCCCAGGGCATTCGAGACCACATGGCCAAGCACGCTGCCATCCTGCGGCCCAAGTTCCAGACGGTGGCAGACAAGCTCCAGGATGGTCTGGGAGATGCAGGCATTGCATCCTGGAACAGCCCCCGGGGCGGCTACTTCGTTTCCTTCAACGCCTTCCCGGGAACCGCAAAGCGCGTGGTAAGCCTTGCCAGGGAGGCAGGGGTGACCATGACCGGCGCGGGCGCCACCTGGCCTTACCAGGAAGACCCCCAGGACGCCAACATCCGCATTGCCCCGACCCTTCCTCCCCTGGATGAGCTTTCCCAGGCGCTCGACGTGTTCGTGTGCTGCGTGAAGCTTGCCGCGGTGGAAAGGCTCCTAGAGCAGTAGCTACCCTTCCCTATCTGCATCTCGACTAAGCCAAAGGGGGCGAAGATCAACCAGGATCTTCGCCCCCTTTCTAGTTCTACGCGTATTCGGCTTACACGCTACAGGTTCTTGCTGCCCTCCACGCGGCCCTCAAGGTAGCGCCAGTAGGCGTCCACATCGTCCTTGAGCTCCTGGAGCAGCGCTTCGTTGCCCGGCTTCAGAAGATGCTTGAAGCGGCCCTGGGGACGCAGGAAGTCCTCCAGGGGACGCTGGTCCTTTTCCTTGACCGGAGTCAGCTTCCACACCCCATCCTCGACTTCGAACAGCGGCCAGAATCGGGTGTTTACCGCAAGACGGCTGATTTCCAGGGTCTGATCCGAGGGAATGCGCCAGCCGCGGGGGCAGGGCGCGAGAACGTTCAGGAAGGCGGGACCCTCCACAGAGAACGCCTTTTCCGCCTTGGAGACCAGGTCCTTCCAGTGACCCACCGTAGACTGGCCCACGTAGCGGACGCCATGGGCAGCAATGACGCTGGAAAGATCCTTGCGCACCTGAGGCTTGCCCTGCTGAGCGGCTCCCACCTCTGAGGTGGTCGCCCAAGCGCCCTTGGGGGTTGCAGAGGAGCGCTGGATTCCAGTGTTCATGTAGGCGCCGTTGTCATAGCACACATAGACCATGTCATGACCGCGTTCCATGGCACCGGAAAGGGACTGCATGCCAATGTCGTAGGTACCGCCGTCGCCACCGAAGGCGACGAACTTGACCTTCTTGTCCGCCGGGATCTTCCCCGCCGCCTGGAGGCCCTTGAACGCAGCCTCAACGCCGGAAATGGTTGCCGCCGCATTGGCGAAGGCGTTATGGACGAAGGGCACCTTCCAGGAGTTGTAGGGATAGATGGTGGTGGATACCTCCAGGCATCCCGTAGCGTTGGCTACCACGACCTGGGCATCTTCGGGAACACCCATGAGGACCTGACGAACGCAGATGGACGCACCGCAACCGCCGCACAGGCGATGTCCGGCAGCAAGGCACTCAGGACGCTGGGACAACTGCTTGATGTTTGCCATGATTCCACTCCTTCCTATGCATCCAAGTAGGTCAGGCTTGCATCCAGGCTTCCTGCAGCAAGCTGCTCTAGCTCATCCACCACGCGAAGGACCAGGTCGTTGGAAACATCGCATCCACCCAGACCGTACACGTAGTTCTTGGTGGGAACCGCAAGGCCGGCAGCATAGAAGGCGGCCATCACGTCGGCACCCAAGGGACCCGCTGCGGCGCCCTGGGAATCAGAGCGGTCCATCACCGCCACCGCCTTGGCACCAGCGCAAGCCTGTGCGATGAGCTGCGCTGGGAAGGGACGGTAGACACGAGGACGAACTACGCCCACCTTCTTGCCCCGGGAGCGCAGCAAACGGGCCACGTGACGGAAGTTGCCCGCCGCAGAGCCCAGGCACACGATCACGTAGTCGGCGTCTTCGGTCCCCCAGCAATCCACCAGGTCGAAGGGACGGCCGGAAATCTGCGACCAGGCCTTGCCATGCTCTTCCAGCACCGCAAGGGAGCGCATCATGGCTGCATGCTGATTCACCTTGGACTTGGCGAACTCAGGAGCGTTGGCATACATGCCATGGCCCACCGGGTTTTGGGTATCCAGCAGCGGGTAGAGCGGCTCGTAGTCTCCTACGAACTCCTTGACCTGCTCATCGGTGTTCATTTCGCACCGCTCCATAGCATGGCTCGTAATGAAGCCATCCAGCGTGGTGAGCACCGGAAGAAGCACGCGCTCGTCCTCGGCCACCTTGAAGGATACGATGGTATTGTCATAGGCTTCCTGGGCGGTTTCCGCGAACAGAATGATCCAACCGGAGTCACGCACTCCCATGATGTCAGAATGATCGCAACCGATGTTGATGGGAGAAGCCAGGGTGCGGTTAGCGTTTGCCATGACAATGGGAAGGCGCATGCCCGCGGCAATGGGAAGGACCTCCCACATATACGCAAGGCCCTGGGACGCCGTTGCCGTTGCCACTCGAGCTCCCGCCGCAGATGCACCGACGCAGGCGGAAAGGGCAGAGTGCTCGGACTCCACGGTCACGAACTCGGTATGAACGCGGCCCGCAGCCACGAACTTGGCGTAGTTTTCCACGATGGTGGTCTGGGGAGTAATGGGATAGGCGGCCATCACATCCGGGTCGGCCTGGCGAATAGCCTCGGCAACCATCTGGTTGCCGGTTGCGGAAAAGGCAGTGCTCATATCCTAGTCCTCCTTCGCCTGGTCTTCTGCCACCATGTGCAGCGCATTGAACTTGCATTCGTGGACGCAGATGCCGCAACCCTTGCAGTGGTCGTAGTCGATGCCAGTCATGACCTGGTCCTTCACCAAGATGGAGACGTCAGGGCACACGATCCAGCATAGCATGCAGTTCTTGCACGCTTCCTGGTCCCACACCGGACGCATGGTGCGCCAGCCACCGGTCACGTACTTTTCCGAGGCCCCGGCTTCGGTCACATTGCCCACCGGAAGTTCCTCGGGCCTCCAAGTGCTCAGCTGTTCATAATCAGGAAGGTTCAGCCTCATGCTTCCGCCACCTCCTCATAAGCCCGATCGACGCTGGAAAGGTTGGCGTCGATCATTTCCCGGGTGAACTTCTTTCCGAAGGTTTCCTCCAGGCGATCCTTCACCGCATCCACGGGAACCACCCCGGTGACCTTGGCCAAGGCGCCCACGATGGGAGTGTTGGGGATGTTGCGGCCGATAGTCTGCAGCGCAATCCCCGTGGCATCCACCACGGCAACGCGCACGGAATCCGGAACGCCCAGGATCTTGCGAGCCTGGGAGGCCGTCATCTCCGTGTTCAGAATGACCACGCCATCGTCAAGCATACCCTCGGTCACGTCCACCAGACGAAGCAGGGTTTCGTCCAGAACCACTACGATTCCTGGATTGGCGATGGTGTTATGCACCTCAATCGGCTCATCGCACAGGCGAGTATACGCCTTCAGCGGTGCGCCGGTACGCTCAGGGCCGTATTCAGGCATGGCCTGAATGTACGCCCCGCGCATCAGGGCGGTATCGGCTACGAGCTTTGCCGCAGTAACGGCACCCTGACCCGCACGAGCATGCCAGCGGATTTCAGTCAGCTTTGACATTGCTCTCCTTTCGGTCAAATCTAAAACTGCGCCCCGCGTTTGCGCGCGGGGCGGCGTCAATAAAGGTATGCGCACCATGGTAGTGCCAGTACTCCCCTCTTGACCTCAGGGCTCTACCTGCAAGCAAAGAGCATCGGTAAAAGGGGCCTTCAATGAAGAAGGGGCCCCGCAGGGCCCCTGGAAGGCAAAAGCCGTTAGGCGTTCAGAGCCGTCTTCACGTCTGCGTACACGACCTTGGGGTCACGATCGCCGTCAATGCTGACGAGCAGCTCGCAACCGCGGTAGTAGTCGATCAGCGGAGAGGTGGACTTGGCGTACACGTCAAGACGATTGCGGACCGTGGTCTCGTTGTCGTCATCGCGCTGGTACATTTCACCACCGCACTTGGGGCAAGAAGCGTCCGCCACGCTGCCGATGCATCCGCATTCCTTGCACATACGGCGAGAGGTCAGACGACCCACGATGACCTCGGGGTCAACGTCGATCAGCAGTGCGGCATCCAGGGGACGCTCCAGCTTGGAAAGCTCGGCGTCCAGAGCAACAGCCTGAGCCGTGGTGCGGGGGAAGCCGTCCAGGATGAAGCCCACGTTGGTGTCCGGCTGGCCCAGACGCTCGATCACCAGACCGATGATCACGTCATCGGGAACCAGTTCACCGGCATCCATGAAGGACTTGGCCTTCTTTCCCAGCTCGGTGCCGGCCTTCACAGCAGCACGCAGCATGTCACCCGTAGAGATATGGGGAAGATCGAACTCTTCCACCAGGAACGCAGCCTGGGTGCCCTTGCCAGCGCCGGGAGCACCAAGAAGTACGATGTTCATTGCGAAATCTCCTATTCCAATCAGGCCCTGAAAAGGCCGCTCAGAAGAAAGGCCAGCCAGGATACCCCAGCCGGCCTTCCCGATTCTCTAAGTACCTATAATAGCCTACTTGAAGAAACCGTCATAGTTGTACATCTTCAGCTGGGACTCCACCTTGGTCATAGTATCGAGCGCAACGCCTATCATGATCAGAATGGAGGTGCCGCCGAACGCCTGGATAAGCTGGTTCGGAACGAAGAAGAAGATGATGGTAGGAACAACCGCGATGACCGCGATGAACAGAGCGCCAGGAAGCGTAACGCGCTTGATGACGTTCTTGATGTAGGTCACCGTGTTGGCACCCGGACGTACGCCGGGAATGAAGCCGCCCTGCTTCCTGATCTGATCAGAGGTTTCCTCGGGGTTGAACACCATGGAGGTGTAGAAGTACGCGAAGAACACGATCAGGGCAACGTTCAGAATCCAGTTGATCCAGCCGGTGGACATGGCGTTTGCCACCGTATTCAGCCAACCCACATTGAACAGCGCAGCAAGCTGAGCCGGGAAATAGATGATGCAGCTGGCGAAGATGATGGGGATAACGCCGGCGGAGTTGACCTTCATGGGGATGTAGGTGGTCTGACCGCCCGTCATGCGACGACCCTGCATACGCTTGGCGTAGTTAACCGGGATACGACGCTGAGCACGCTCCACGAAGATGATGGCGGGGATGCAGGCGATGACGATGACCAGGATCAGCGCGGTGATGGCGATGCCCATGCCGAGGTCCTCCGTGATGTTGATGGAGGAGAAGATGGCGGAGGGAACGCGGGACACGATGCTGATGAAGATGATCAGGGACATGCCGTTGCCGATGCCGCGCTGGGTGATAAGCTCGCCCATCCACATGATGAAGGCAACGCCTGCGACCAGGGTGAACACCACCACGATGTCGGTAAGCAGCTCAGGCACCTCGGAGGAGAAGACCACGCCGTATGCGGAGGACTTGAAGAGCAGCAGATAACCCACAGCGTTGATGAAGCCCAGGGCAAGGGTCAGGTAACGGGTAACCTGGGTAATGCGCCGACGACCCGTTTCGCCTTCCTTCGCCCAACGGCCAACCGCGGGAATGACGCCCTGCATCAGCTGCATGATGATGGATGCGGTGATGTAGGGCATGATGCCCAGGGAAAACACTGAGAAGTTAGACAGAGCGCCACCGGTGAACAGGTCGAGCATCGTCATCGCCACACCAGAAGAGGTGGATTGGGCGAAGGACGTTGCGAACTCGTGGAACGGAATACCCGGAACGGGAATGTACGCGCCCAGTCTATACAGCGCAAGGATAGCCAAGGTGAACAGCATCTTGCTGCGCAGCTCGGGAACCCTGAACGCGTCGATGATAGAGCTTAGCAAGGCTCTTCGACCTTTCCTCCAGCTGCCTCAATCTTAGCCTTAGCAGAGGCAGAAACCTTATCAACCTTAACGGTCAGGGCCTTGGTGATCTCGCCGTCGCCCAGAACCTTCACCAGGGCGTCGGGACGCTTGATGATGCCCTTGGCAGTCAGGGACTCGCCGTCCACGACCTCGCCGGCCTCGAACTTTTCCTCAAGACGGGAAACGTTCACCGGCAGGTACTCAACACGGTTGATGTTGCGGAAGCCGGGGAGCTTCGGCAGACGACGTGCCAGCGGAGTCTGGCCGCCCTCGAAGCCTGCGCCCTTGCCACCACCAGCACGGGACTTCTGACCATTCATACCACGGCCGGAGGTCTTGCCGGTGCCGCTTGCGTTACCACGGCCGACGCGCTTGCGTGCCTTGCGAGAGCCCTCGTTCGGCTTGAGGTCCTTAAGTTCCATTGATGATTCTCCTTTTCGTCGCTAAAGGGAAGTCCTGCTTCCCTGCTGGCAGCTCGCCGCCAGCTAACTTTCATTCAACATGCCAGCGGCGCGCCTGCGAGGACACGCCGTTGACACTATTGCTAATTGTGGATAATAGCGTTTTCGCTAGATTTCCTCAACCTTGACAAGATGCTTCACCTTGAAGATCATGCCGCGCATGGACGGGTTGTCCACCACTTCGACGGTGCGGTTGATCTTGCCCAGGCCCAGGGAACGCAGGGTGGCACCCTGGTCCTTTGCCTTGCCGATGGAGCTCTTGATCTGCGTCACACGCAGGGTCTTCTTGCTTTCAGTCATGTTTATTCCTTCCCACCGAACATAGCGCCGACGGTGATGCCACGACGGTCAGCGACCTCTGCCGGATTCTCCAGCTGCTTGAGGCCCTCGGCTGCTGCCTTGACGATGTTCATGGCGTTGTCGGTGCCCAGGGACTTGGCGATGACGTCGGTGACGCCAGCCAGCTCCATGAGTGCACGAACCGGGCCGCCGGTAATAATACCGGTACCAGGAACGGCGGGCTTCATCAGCACGCGGCCTGCGCCGAACTCACCGATCACCTCATGGGGAAGAGTGTTGTTCGGAGTCAGAGCAACGTGGAACATGTTCTTCTTTGCGTCCTCGACGCCCTTGCGGATGGCAGTGGGAACCTCCTGGGACTTGCCCATGCCCACACCGACGTTGCCGTTGCCATCGCCCACGACGACCAGAGCGGTCAGAGCCATACGACGGCCGCCCTTGACGGTCTTGGAAACGCGGTTGATGTAAACTACGCGCTCCTGGAGCTCGGGAACCCCGGCGTTCTCATGCTTATTGTTACGAGCCATAAGACAACCAATCCCTTCTAGAATACCAGGCCAGCTTCACGGGCAGCCTCGGCGAGAGCCTTGACGCGGCCGTGATACAGGTTGCCGCCACGGTCGAACACAACAGTATCGACGCCCTTTTCCTTTGCCTTCTGAGCAATGATGGTGCCCAGAGCGGTTGCGCCTTCGATGTTGGCACCGTTCTTACCGGTTGCCTTGAACTCCGGGCCGAGCGTGCTCACGCCGCAGATGGTAACGCCCTTGGTGTCGTCCACCAGCTGAGCGTAGATGTTGTTGTTGCTACGCGTAACGCACAGACGAGGACGTGCAGCAGTGCCGGAGATCTTGCCACGAACGCGACGATGACGACGACGCAGCGCGGCTTGCTTCTTCTGAAGTTTATTCATAACTATCCCTTCACCTTATCCTTGCGCCTTAGTCGCCCTTAGCGGCCTTGCCAAGCTTACGACGGATCTGCTCGCCCTCATAGCGAATGCCCTTGCCCTTGTAAGGCTCAGGCTTGCGCCATGCGCGAACGTCTGCGGCAACCTGGCCGACCTGCTCCTTGCTGGGACCGGAGATGACGATCTCGGTCTGAGTCGGAACCTCGAAGGTGATGCCTTCGACGGCCTTGACCAGGATGGGGTGGGAGTAGCCGAGCTGCATTTCCAGGTCGGAACCCTTCAGAGCGGCACGGTAGCCGACGCCTACCAGCTGCAGCTTCTTGCTGTAGCCCTTGTCCACGCCTTCCACCATGTTGGCGATGAGGGTGCGGGTCAGACCATGCTGGCTCTTGGCCAGACGGGAGTCATCGGGACGGGTGACGGTGATGGTCTGCTCCTGCTGCTCGATGGTCAGGATGTCAGAGAAAGTGCGGGTGAGCTCACCCTTGGGGCCCTTGGCCGTTACGGTGTTTCCGTCAATGATGACTTCAACGCCAGCAGGAACGGTGATGGGCATCTTACCGATACGAGACATATCTTGATACCTTCCTTTCCTACCAAATATAGGCGATGACCTCGCCGCCGATGCCCTTCTTGCGTGCATCGCGATCGGTCATGACGCCGTTGCTCGTAGAGATGATTGCAGTGCCCAGGCCGCCCAGAACGCGGGGCAGCTCGTCCTTGCCGGCATAGATGCGCAGACCCGGCTTGGAGATGCGCTTGATGCCGCGGATAACCTTGGACTTCTTGGGGCCGTACTTCAGGGTGATGGTAAGCATAGCGCGAGGCTCGCCGTCGATCACCTCATAACCCGCAATGTAACCTTCCTGGTCCATGATGCGAGCGATTTCGACAAGCTTCTTACTTGACGGCATGGATACCGTCGGCTTGCCGGCAGATTGACCGTTACGCACGCGCGTAAGCATATCTGCAATGGGGTCAGTCATGCTCATTGTTTGTTTCTCCTTTGGTTCGTGATGAGCCACCCGGATGGTTCGTCAGCGCCCATAGCGCCTCCGCCTGGCCGAGCGCACACCCTGTGAGCGATTACGAGTCTTCGATTACCACGAAGCCTTGGTCACGCCGGGCAGTTCGCCTTTGTTGGCCAACTCGCGCAGGCAGATACGGCACAGACCGAACTTACGATAGTAAGCACGCGGACGGCCGCAACGGCTGCAACGGTTGTGCTGGCGAGTCGAGAACTTCGGCTCACGCTTAGCCTTGGCGATCATCGATTTCTTAGCCATGCATTTCCTCTTTCCTATACTATCCAGCGCTATCTGGCTTGATAGCGCAAACGTAAAAAAGATACCGCATTTCGCGGTATCTTTCAAGATGCTATTTTGAGGTAGAGCTGGTGAGCCGCTTTACTTCTTGAAGGGGAAGCCCAGAGCGGTCAGCAGCGCCAGAGCACCTTCGTTGTCCGGGGAGGAGGTGACGAAGGTGATGTCCATGCCACGGGTGCGATCGATCTTGTCGTAGTCGATCTCCGGGAAGATCAGCTGCTCGCTGATGCCCAGAGTGTAGTTGCCGCGACCATCGAAGCTGGTGGCGGGGATGCCGCGGAAGTCGCGAACGCGGGGAAGTGCGATGGACAGCAGACGGTCCAGGAACTCCCACATACGGTCGCCGCGCAGGGTCACCTTGCAGCCGATTGCCTGGCCTTCGCGAACATGGAAGCCTGCGATGGACTTCTTGGCGCGCGTGACGCAGGGCTGCTGACCGGTGATGACGCGCATGTCGTTCATGGCGGCATCCAGCAGCTTTGAATCGGAAGCTGCAGCGCCAACGCCCATGTTGACCACGATCTTCTCCAGCTTCGGAGTCTTGTTGACGTTGGAGATCTTCAGATCCTCAACCAGCTTCGGAGCGATTTCCTTCAGGTACTTTTCCTTCAGACGAGGAGCCATTTTCTTACCTCTTTCGATGAATTAAACGCAGGATTACCGACCCTGCGTCCCTGCCCCTGCGGCAGGGTCATGGCCGGCGCCTGGATGGCCAGGCGCCGACGAACCATTAGTCGATGTTCTTGCCGCACTTCTTGCAGACGCGGACAAGCTTGCCGTTCTCGTTGCGCTGACGGCTGACGCGGGTTGCTGCGTCGCAGTTCGGGCAGATCAGCATAACGTTGGAAACGTGGATGGGAGCCTCCATGGTAGCGATGCCACCCTGGGGATTCTGCTGAGTCGGACGCATGGCCTTCTTGACCATGTTCACGCCCTCCACGACCACGCGCTGGACGGAGGGAAGGGAGCGGATGATCTCGCCCTTCTTGCCCTTGTCCTTGCCAGCCAGAACCAGAACCTTGTCGCCCTTCTTAACGTTCATCTTTGCCATTTCTGAACACCCCCCTTACAGAGTTTCCGGTGCCAGAGACACGATCTTCATGTACTTCTTGTCGCGCAGCTCGCGGGCAACGGGCCCGAAGATACGGGTGCCGCGCGGGTTGCCGTTGTTGTCGATCAGAACGGCGGCGTTCTGGTCGAACCTGATGTAGCTGCCATCGTTGCGGCGAACTTCCTTCTTCACACGCACGATGACGCAGCGGACGACATCGCCCTTCTTGACGTTGCCGTTGGGCATTGCTTCCTTAACGCTGCAGATGATGACATCGCCAAGGCCTGCATAACGGCGCTTAGAGCCGCCCAGGACCTTGATGCACTGCACCTTGCGAGCGCCGGAGTTGTCGGCCACTGCGAGCATGGATTGCATCTGGATCATTTGCTTACATCCTTACTTTCTCGTGAGCATCAGCTGGAAAAGCCTTTGCTACTTGGCCTTCTCGACGATCTCGATGAGGCGCCAGCGCTTCATCTTGGACAGCGGACGAGTCTCCATGATGCGCACGGTATCGCCTACGCCTGCCTCGTTGTTCTCATCATGTGCATGGAACTTCTTGGTAGAAGTCATCATCTTCTTGTACACAGGATGCGGCTTGCGCTGCTCGACCTGCACGACGATGGTCTTGTCATTCGCCGCGCTGACCACAACGCCCTGACGCACCTTGCGGGAATTGCGCTCTTCACTCATATGTGATTACCTTACCTCTCGCTTATGCGCTCAGTTCACGGGCACGCATCTCGGTCTGAATACGTGCGATGTCCTTCTTGACCTGCTTCACGCGAGCAGTGTTGTCAAGCTGGCTCGTAGCCATCTGGAAACGCAGGTTGAACAGCTCTGCGCGGGCTTCCTTGAGCTTTGCAGAAAGATCTTCTGCGGAAAGTTCACGGATCTCTGCGGGCTTCATTATTCAGCCACCTCCGTTTCCTTAGTGACGATCTTGCACTTGATGGGCAGCTTGTTGATTGCCAGGCGAAGTGCCTCGCGAGCAACCTCATCCTCGACGCCGGCGATCTCGAACATGATGCGGCCGGGCTTGACCACGGCGACCCATGCCTCGGGGTTGCCCTTGCCGGAGCCCATGCGGGTTTCGGCGGGCTTGGAGGTGATCGGCTTGTCCGGGAAGATGGTGATCCAGACCTTACCGCCACGCTTCATATGACGGGTCATGGCGATACGAGCTGCCTCGATCTGGCGGTTGGTGATCCAAGCGGCTTCCAGAGCCTGGATGCCGTAGGTACCGTGGTTCAGACGAGTGCCGCCCTTGGCCTTGCCCTTCATGGAACCACGCTGCACCTTGCGGTGCTTTACACGCTTAGGTACGAGCATTTACTTTGCCCCCCTTTCGTTGCGATCGTTGCGACGACGGTTCGGGCGGGAGCTGCCCTCCAGAGCCGGCTGCGGAGCCTTCTGGCCCGGGAGAACGTCACCGTGGTACACCCACACCTGAACGCCGATGGAGCCCATCTGGGTTGCTGCGATGCTGAAGCCGTGGTCGATCTTGGCACGCAGGGTGTGCAGGGGCACACGACCTTCGCGATACCACTCGCGACGACACATCTCGGCGCCGCCCAGACGGCCGGAGCACTGGATACGGATGCCCTTGGCACCGCTCTTGCGAGCGGACTGGACAGCCTTGCGCATGGCGCGACGGAAGGCAACGCGGCCCTCCAGCTGCTCGCAGATGGACTGGGCGATCAGGTTGGCATCCAGCTCGGGACGCTTGACCTCGATGACCTCGATGGACACCTTGCCGTTGGCGATGGTCTCCAGCTTCTTGCGAAGCTGGTCGATCTCAGCGCCCTTCTTGCCGATCACAACGCCCGGACGAGCGGTGGTGATGATGACCTTGATCTTGTCGCCGGCACGCTCGATCTCGATCTTGGAGACAGCGGCACGGGACAGGTACTTCTTCAGGAAGGTGCGGATTTCCTGATCGTTTGCCAGGTTCTGGGCATAGTCCTTGTCTGCATACCAGCGAGAGCGCCAGTCCTCAGTGATGCCCAGACGGAAACCGGTAGGGCTTACCTTCTGACCCATGGCTTACGCCTCCTCTCGAGTTGCGACGATAACGGTGATGTGGCTGGTGCGCTTGCGGATCGGAGAAGCGGAGCCCTTTGCACGAGGACGGATACGCTTCATGGTCGGACCCTCGTCCACATAGCAGGTCTTCACGACCAGGGACTCAGCGCGCACATGATGCTGGTTTTCCGCGTTGGCCACAGCGGAATTCAGCGTCTTCAGCACGGTTTCGGCAGCAGCACGGTCGCAGAACTGCAGGATTTCCTGGGCTGCCACGACGTTCTTGCCGCGAATGAGATCAACAACGATGCGAGCCTTGCGAGGGGACACGCGAACGAAGCGACTAATTGCCTTTGCTTCCATGTTTCACTCCCCTTTCTAGCGCTTCTTCTTGTCAGCCGCATGACCCTTGAAGGTGCGGGTCGGAGCGAATTCGCCCAGCTTGTGGCCGACCATAGACTCGGTAACATAAACCGGCACGTGCTTGCGACCATCATGCACGGCGATGGTGTGGCCCACCATCTCCGGGAAGATCGTGCTAGAACGAGACCAGGTCTTGACAACATCCTTGACGCCTTCAGCGTTCATCTTCTCGATACGACCAAGAAGACGCGGCTCGACGAAAGGACCCTTTTTCAAACTTCTGCTCACTGATTACTCCTTCACGCTATTGCGCTACTTCTTGCGACGACGAATGATGAGGCGGTTGGAGGCCTTCTTCGGGTTGCGCGTACGATGACCCTTGGTCGGGACACCCCACGGGGAAACCGGATGACGGCCAGCGGACTTGTTCTTGCCTTCGCCACCACCATGGGGATGGTCGACCGGGTTCATGACGGTACCACGGACGGTGGGACGAACGCCCAGCCAGCGCTTACGGCCGGCCTTGCCGATCTTGATGTTGGAATGCTCGGCATTGCCAACCTCGCCCACCGTTGCACGGCAGGTGATCAGAACGCGACGCATTTCGGAAGACGGCATACGCAGGATGGCGTAGTTGCCTTCCTTGCCCATGAGCTGGATGCTGGTGCCAGCGGAGCGAGCGCATGCAGCGCCCTTGCCCGGCTGCAGCTCAACTGCATGGATCAGAGTACCGACGGGGATGTTTGCCAGGGGCAGAGCGTTGCCCGGCTTGATGTCGGCATCAGGACCGCTGACGACGGTGTCGCCAACGTTCAGGCCCTTCGGGTGAAGGATGTAGCGCTTTTCGCCGTCCACATAGTGCAGAAGGGCGATACGAGCAGAGCGGTTGGGGTCATACTCGATGGTTGCGACCTTTGCAGGTACGCCGTCCTTGTTGCGCTTGAAGTCGATGATACGGTAACGACGCTTGTGGCCACCGCCCTGATGGCGGGTGGTGACGCGACCGTAGTTGTTGCGACCAGCCTTCTTAGAAAGCGGCGCAAGCAGAGACTTTTCCGGCTTAGACCTGGTGATCTCGGCGAAATCCGAAACCGTCTGGAAGCGGCGACCAGGACTAGTCGGCTTATACTGCTTTACTCCCATTCCTATTCCTTTCACTAGACCCTCGCTCGCACGCCTCACCGTACCCCGAGGATCTGTTTCTACTACGTGGCCATACGATCACCGAGCGAATCGCATGAGGACGAAGCCTCGATTCCGTATAACCACGCGTCCGGGTGTGTCTATCTGTGAGCACACAGGTATACAGCCAGACGCAAAAAAACAGTATAAAGAATGCCCCCTGCCGAGGCAAGGGGCATTTTTCGAAAGTTTTATCGAAGGCTCCGTTGCGCCACGTGCTCCAGGGCAAAGGCAAAACCGTGCAGTCAGCCTAGCCTTCCTGGGACACGATCACCGTGGCGTGCTCCACCAGGTAGCGAGCGGCCTTCAGGCGCTGGGCGGATTCCCTCAGGGCGAAGTTGTGTCCCGACTCCTGCATGTCCTTACGTACCAGCTCGGCGTTCATGGGATCCACCGACTTGCAGAACTCTTCGATGTCATGCTGGGTCAGGGTCAGTTTGAAATGGTTGAACACCGCATCAAGGGCGTACCCTTGGGTCAGTGCCTGGCGGGCCTCGAACAGCATCATCATGTTGAACTGCTCCTTCCCCCCCATCTGCTCGACGTAGTCGTTGAAGCTGGTGTTCTGATTGCGCAGACCTTCCTGCACGTTACGGATCAGGGTGTCCCGGGTATGCTCGTAGGCCTGGTTGCTGACATGTCCCTGGAAGCGCTCGGTGATGGCCTCCGAAGCCAGGCGGTTCATCAGATCGGCGCGGTCGGCGCGGTACTGTTCCGCCACCTCCTTGCGCACCCCTTCCACCATCTGCTCCACGCTGTCGAACAGGGGAAGGCTGCGTTTGACCCATTCATCGGTCAGGGCGGGAGCCTGGGGAACCTGCTTCCCCAGCACCTCCACCTCGCAATCCATGGTGACGGTGACGGGATTCATCTGATCATCGTAGCTGGGAGCGGAATAGCTGAACTCCTTGGACTCCCCCACCTTCATGCCCATCACGTTGCGGTCGAACTCCGGGGGCATGTATCCTTCGCCCACATGATAGGTTCGACCGTCGGCGGTCAGAGCTGCAATGGGCTTGCCCTCCAGGGAAGAGCGCATGCGCAAGCGGATGTAGTCGCCCTTTTCCACCACGCCTTCGGCCTGGGGATCCATGACGAACTCGGTGAACTGGTCCAGAATCTGGGAGATGGTCTTCTGGACTTCCTCCTCCTGATCCTGCTCGGGAGGAACGGTGATGGTCACCGGGTCATAGGACGAAAGCTCGAATCGGGGCTTGGGGGTCACGATCAGACGGAAGGCAAGCTCCGAGCCGCGCTTGGGTCGACCCGCGGGAATGGCATCGGGGACGAACTCGGGGCAGATCCCCTTCTTGTCAATGGCGAAGGGAGCAAGGTAGTCAACCACGAACTTGTCCACCAGGGAATCAAGGTCCTTGATGCCCAGCTTGCGCTCGGCGGCGCGCGCGATGCTTTCGCCCCGCTCTGGAACAATACCCATCTGGTTGGCAAAGCGCTTGTAGGCGCGATCGTAGGCAGTGGTCACTTCGGCAACGCAGGCCAAGGCATCAAGCTGGATCCTGCCGTCTTCGAGCTTCTTGGACACGACCTTCATAGTCGAGCAGCTCCCTTCCAAGCCCCGCAGCACGGAGCGTAACGTTTTATCTGTTTTGCGCATTGAGCATTCTACCCCATGGCTCGACTCATTCCAGGCGCCTTTGGCAAGCGGAGCGGGGGCGATATAAGAAAGGAGGAGGCCCATCAGGACCTCCTCCCGAGAAAGCGTTGGTCGCGAAGCGATTAGGCGCCGAACACCTCGATGGTTTCGCCCTCGGCCAGGGTAACCATGGCCTTCTTCCAGGTGCGGGTTGCACCGGGAACCGGATTGGTGCGGTAGCGCTTGGGCTTGGGCTTCACGTTCAGGGTGTTAACCTTGACGACCTTGACGTTGAAGATGGTCTCCACAGCCTTGGCGATCTCGATCTTGTTTGCGTCCTTGGCCACCTCGAAGGTGTAGACGTTCTTTTCCATAACGTCATAGCTGCGCTCGGTGATGACCGGACGGATGATGATCTGACGGGGATCCTTCATTATGCGAGCACCTCCTCGATGCGCTTCAGAGCCTCGGAAGTGAACACAAGGTTCTTGTTGTCGATCAGCTCGTAGGTGTTGGACACGCAGACCGGAATCACGTTCACGGTGGGGATGTTGCGGAAGGACAGATAGGCGTTGATGTCCTCGTCGCCCACCACGATGGTGGTGCGGCCTTCCAGGCCCAGGGCCTTCAGAGCGGCAACGGCAGCCTTGGTGGAGGGTGCCTCGAAGCCGAACTGATCAACAACGGTCAGCTGACCGTCTGCCAGCTTGGCGGACAGAGCGGAACGCATGGCCAGCTTGATTTCCTTCTTGTTCACCTTGAACTCGTAGGAACGGGGATGGGGACCGAAGACGGTACCGCCGCCGACCCACTGAGGTGCGCGGATCGTACCCTGACGAGCACGGCCGGTGCCCTTCTGGCGCCACGGCTTGCGGCCGCCGCCACGAACCTGGCCACGGGTGCGGGTGTTGGAAGTGCCCTGACGCCAGGAAGCACGCTGGGCGCGCACGACCTGATGCATGACACCAATGTTCGGTTCCACGCCGAACACGGTTGCAGAGAGCTCAGCAGTACCAGCTGCCTGGCCCTTCGCATCCTTGATATCGATAGTTGCCATATTTACAAGCTCCTCAAATTACTAAGCCATGCGGACGCGCACGATGCCGTTCTTACCGCCCGGCACAGCGCCCTTAACCAGGATCAGGTTCTGATCCTCATCGATCTTCACCACGGACAGGTTCTTCACCGTCACGCGCTCGCAGCCCATATGGCCGGGAAGGCGCAGGCCCTTGAACACGCGGGAGGGGGTGGCGCACTGGCCCACGGAACCCGGAGCGCGATGGAAGTGAGAGCCATGGCCACCGGGGCCGCCGCCGAAGCCGTAGCGCTTCATGACGCCGGCAAAGCCCTTGCCCTTGGAGATGCCGGTCACGTCAACGGTGTCCACATCGGCGAAGGCTGCCACAGTCTGCTCGTCGCCGACCTTGTACTCAGCGGCGTTCTCCACGCGGACCTCGCGCAGATAACGGGTGGGTTCAGCGCCCTGCTTGGCGAAGTGGCCAGCCATGGGCTTATTGACCTTCTTCTCCTTGATGGTGCCGAAGCCCAGCTGAACTGCCTCGTAGCCGTCGGACTCGACGGTCTTCACCTGGACCACCTTGTTGGGGGCAGCCTGGATGACGGTGACGGGGATCAGACGATCCTGCTCGTCGAAGATCTGGGTCATGCCGATCTTCTTGCCGTAGATTGCATTGATCATAGTTGGCGTCACTCCTTACAGCTTGATCTCGATGTCGACGCCAGCCGGCAGATCAAGACGCATCAGGGAGTCGACAGTGTTGGGGGTCGGCTCCAGGATGTCGATCAGGCGCTTGTGAGTGCGCATCTCGAACTGCTCACGGGAGTCCTTGTTGACATGGGGGCCCTTGACGACGCAATACAGGTTGCGCTCCGTCGGCAGCGGAATAGGACCGGAAACCTTGGCACCCGTCTTCTGTGCGGTATCGACGATGAGCTTAGTGGACTGATCCACGATCTCATGATCGTATCCCTTCAGGCGGATGCGAATCTTTTGATTAGCCACTTTATTTCCTCCAAATAGCTTTCAGCGGTGCTGCTTAGGAAGCGTTGCCGCCGGCCTTGCTGATAATTTCTTCCTGGATGTTCTTGGGAACGCGCTCATAGGAGCTGAACTGCATGGTGTAGGATGCGCGACCCTGGGTGCCGGAGCGCAGGTCGGTCGCGTAACCGAACATCTGGGACAGCGGAACCTTTGCGGAAACGGTAACCGTGTTGCCACGCTTTTCCTGGCCCAGAATCTGGCCGCGACGGGACGGGATGTCGCCCATGACGAAGCCGGTGTACTCTTCCGGGGTCTCGATCTCCACGGACATGACCGGCTCCAGGATGGCAGGCTTGCCCTGACGCAGAGCTTCCTGGATGGCCAGGGAGCCAGCGACCTTGAAGGCAGCTTCGGAGGAGTCAACGTCATGGTAGGAGCCGTCGATGAGCTCGATGCGCACAGCCTCCACCGGGAAGCCTGCCAGGATACCGGTGTTCAGGCGCTCCTGGATGCCCTTGTCGATGGACGGGATGTACTCCTTGGGAACCACGCCGCCCACGATCTTGTTCTCGAACTCGTAGGGCTTGCCGTCTTCCTGAGGATACATGTTGATGACGCAGTCGCCGTACTGGCCGCGACCGCCGGACTGGCGCTTGAAGAAGCCGCGAACGTTGAGTGCGGGCTCGGTAGCGGTCTCGCGATAGGCAACCTGGGGCTTGCCCACGTTTGCCTCGACCTTGAACTCACGCAGCAGACGGTCGACGATGATCTCCAGGTGCAGCTCGCCCATGCCGGCGATGATGGTCTGGCCGGTCTCGTGGTTGGTGGACACGCGGAAGGTCGGGTCCTCCTCGGCCAGCTTCTGCAGGGCGATGCCCATCTTGTCCTGCTCGGCCTTGGACTTGGGCTCGATTGCGATGTCGATAACCGGATCGGCGAACTCCATGGACTCCAGGATGATGGGAGCCTTTTCGTCGCACAGGGACTCGCCGGTGGTAGTGTCCTTCAGGCCCACGACGGCAACGATGTCGCCGGCGATGCAGGAGTCGATGTCAACACGCTGGTTGGAGTGCATCTGCAGCAGACGGCCGATGCGCTCCTTCTTGTCCTTGGAGGCGTTGATGACGTAGCTGCCGGACTCCAGCTTGCCGGAGTACACGCGCAGATAGGTCAGCTTGCCCACGAAGGGGTCGGTCATGATCTTGAAGGCCAGGGATGCGAAGGGAGCCTTCACGTCTGCGGGACGCTCCTCCTCTTCGCCGGTCTCGGGGTTGGTGCCCTTGATGGCAGGCACGTCCAGCGGAGACGGCATGTAGTCGACCACGGCATCCAGCAGTTCCTGCACGCCCTTGTTCTTGTAGGCGGAGCCCACGAAGACCGGGTTGATCTGGCAGGCGATAACGCCCTTGCGCAGTGCAGCCTTGAACTCCTCGACAGTGACCTCTTCTTCCATCAGGACCTTCTCCATCAGGTCGTCGTCGCAGTCTGCGGCGGCGTCCAGGAGCTCCTGGTGGTAGATCTCGGCATCCTCGGCAAACTCTGCCGGGATGGCGTCCATGGGCTCGGGGTAGGTCATGCCCTTTTCGTCGGCCTTGAAGTCCCATGCGGTCATGGTGACCAGGTCGATGATGCCCCAGAACTGGTCCTCGGAACCCATGGGGATCTGTGCGGCAACGGCGTTGGCGCCCAGACGGTCCCTCATGGTCTGGATTGCATGGAAGAAGTCAGCGCCCACGCGGTCATACTTGTTGATGAAGGCGATGCGGGGAACCTGGTAGCGCTCTGCCTGGCGCCACACGGTCTCGGACTGGGGCTGAACGCCGGCAACGGCGTCGAACACGGCAACGGCACCGTCCAGAACGCGCAGGGAGCGCTCCACCTCGGCGGTGAAGTCCACGTGGCCCGGGGTGTCGATGATCTGGATCTTGTAGGGCTTGCCGTCAGCTGCGCCGCTGGGGTAGTTCCAGAAGCACGTGGTTGCTGCGGAGGTGATGGTTACGCCGCGCTCCTGCTCCTGGACCATCCAGTCCATGGTGGCAGCACCGTCGTGCACCTCGCCAATCTTGTGGGTCTTACCCGTATAGTAGAGGATACGCTCGGTAGTAGTGGTCTTGCCCGCGTCGATGTGGGCCATGATGCCAATATTACGAGTATCCTCAAGAGCAATCTTTTTCTTCGCCATTTACTCAGACCTTCCTTAGAAGCGGTAGTGGGAGAAGGCGCGGTTGGCCTCTGCCATCTTGTACACGTCTTCACGCTTCTTCACGGATGCGCCGGTGTTCTCGGCGGCGTCCATGATCTCGTTGGCAAGGCGCTGCACCATGGTGTGCTCCTTGCGCTTGCGGGAATAGTCGACGATCCAGCGAATTGCCAGGGTGGTTGCACGACGGGAGTTGACCTCCATGGGCACCTGGTAGGTTGCGCCGCCAACACGCTTGGGCTTGACCTCCAGCGTGGGGCGAACGTTGTCCATTGCCTTCTTGAACACGGTCAGAGGATCGTTGCCCGTCTTGGCCTCGATCATGTCGAAGGCACCGTAGACGATGTCCTCTGCCTTGGACTTCTTGCCATCCAGCAGGATCTTGTTGATCAGCTGAGTGACAAGACGGTTGTTGTACTTTGCGTCCGGCTGTACTTCACGACGGACTGCTGCTGCACGACGCGGCATTCTTTCTCCTTTGTTCCTGCGCGCTTCGGAGCGGATCCTTCACTTCCGCTCATTAGGTCTTCCAACCGACCCGCGCGACTTAGCGGTTACTTCTTACTTCGGGCGCTTTGCACCGTAGCGGCTGCGAGCCTGACGACGCTTGTCCACGGCAGCGCAGTCCAGAGCAGCACGGATGACCTTGTAGCGAACACCGGGAAGGTCCCTAACACGACCGCCGCGGAGCAGCACCATGGAGTGCTCCTGCAGGTTGTGGCCTTCGCCCGGAATGTAAGCGGTCACTTCCACGCCGTTGACCAGACGAACACGGCAGACCTTACGGAGTGCAGAGTTCGGCTTCTTCGGCGTAGTGGTGTAGACGCGCGTGCAGACGCCACGCTTCTGCGGGTTGCCCTTCAGGGCCGGCGTCTTGGACTTTGCAGCCGTCTTCTTGCGGCCCTTGCGGACCAGCTGGTTAATAGTAGGCAATTCAAACTCCTTCTTACTGCCTGGCCTTCCCGCGGGAAGGCCCCATCTTGGCGTTTCATGTACGCTCAGCTGTTGCGCACACGAAAAGATGCGCCTGTGAAGGCGCGAGTAGGAATATTACTCTCCCCCCGCGTGCGCGTCAAACGCCACGCATCCGGGTGTATCTATTTCCTATTGCTGCATTTCCCCAGGTAGGTGCATTGTTTCTGGATTAAGGCCGCCGACTTGGATATTTTTTCGCATTTTTTCGGCAGCTCCTTCCCCATCCTAAGGGCAGTCAAAGGGGCAAAATCCAGGGGCGGATTGCGGGTCCGCAATCCGCCGGCTTCCCCACCAGGCGCAAACTGAAGGCCCGGGGAGCGCACCTGTATTCCGCTCCCCTTTCGATTACGAAGGCCGAGGACGCGAAGCTTGCTTGATTTCGCAGGTTTCGCCCCCTTTGCCCGCACTGCAGGCCCACGGTTTGGTCAGGGCACGTTTTTGCTCTGATCCGAGAGTCAAATCCGGGTTCTGTACGACAAGGTTCCTCAGGTCGGAATAATTTCCGCCTGTCTTGACCATCTTTCAAAATGCTGGCGAAACTCTGACCTGGGATTTCTTCGGGGCGGCAATCTTCTGCGCCAGGAAAGGAGCCAGGAGAAGCCGTAAGGCCCTTGGAGGCATCGTACAGTTCCCTGCTTTCATGCCTGAAAACGCCCCGTTTTCTGCCCTGACCAAAAAATCGTACAGTTCCCCGGTTTGTCAGCCTTGGAACAGCAGCGAAAAGAGCACTTGGCTCCGCCACCTGGCAACGCTGGCCCAAAAGCACAAGACCCGCGCCCCTTACGGGAACGCGGGTCCTGCGATACGTCAGATGACCTGCTTACTCAGCAGCGGTCTCCTCCACGGGAGCCTCCTCGGCTTCCTGGGCGGGAGCAGCAGCTTCCTCAGCCTTGGCTGCTTCGGCCTTCCTTGCGTACTCGGCGGCACGCTCTGCCTTTGCGGCTGCCTTTGCCTCACGCTCAGCCTTCTTAGCTGCCTCGCGCTCAGCTGCAGCAGCTGCCTTGGCGGCCTTCTTCTCAGCCTCGCGAGCAGCAACGGCCTGGCGAGCTGCACCGAACTTGTCGGTGAAGCGCTGGACGCGTCCGCCGGTGTCGATCAGCTTCTGGGTGCCGGTGAAGAAGGGATGGCATGCACTGCAGATGTCAACCTTCAGCTCGGACTTGGTGGAGCGGGTAACAAAGGTGTTGCCGCAGGTGCAGCGAACCGTGCACTCCACGTAATTCGGATGGATTCCGTCCTTCATGGGTTCTCCTTTTCATGCCTTGGTTTCCGACCAAAGCGAGATTAGCCTGATTAATATACCACGGACCCAGGGGATTTCAAAGAACTATTTCCCATTCCTGGGTATTCCCTGCTGGGGCTTACGGTTCTTCAGCGCAAAGACCAGGACCGCCACTCCCGCAAGGATCAGCGGCACCGAAAGCAGCTGCCCCATGGTAAGCCAACCTCCCCACAGGTATCCCAGCTGGGCGTCGGGCTGGCGAATGAACTCCAGGGCAAAGCGGCACACACCGTACACGACCAGGAACACCCCCAGAAACGTTCCCTGGGGGCAGGGAGGCTTGCGCCTGCGCAGGATCATCATGATCGCGAACAGCAGCACGCCTTCCAGCAGGGCCTCGTAGAGCTGGGAGGGATGACGAGGCATCATGCCGGCGCTTCCCCCGAACACCACGCCCCAGGGAAGGTCGGTAGGAGCTCCCCAGAGCTCACCGTTGACGAAGTTGGCGCAACGGCCGAAGAACAGGCCGATGGGGGCTGCCATGCATCCCAGGTCCGCCAAGGTCAGGAAGGGAATCTTGGTAAGAAGCGACGCAACGACCCCCGCGATCAGCGCCCCCGCCAAGCCGCCGTGGAAGCTCATTCCCCCGTGGTTGAAGGCAAGGATCTCCAAGGGATTTTCCAGGTAGTCCGCCTCCCCGTAGAACACCACGTAGCCAAGACGCGCGCCCAAGATCACCCCCACCACCACGCACAGCACGATGGTCATGAGGGCGTCATCGTCAAAGTTCAGGCGCCATTTCCTGGCCGTGGCGTAGATCAGCGCCGCGCACAGCACAAAGCCCATCACATAGGCGATCCCGTACCAGCGCACGGCAAAGGGCCCTATGACAAAGGCCACGGGATCCAGGGCCTGGTAGATGGCGTTTAGCACCGCGCCCCCCCTACAGAAGGAATCGGTTGGGGTTTCCCTGCCGGGCAGGGTTGTTGACAATGGTGGAGCGGTCCGGGCCGTTCTTCAGGAAGAACTCGCACACGCGGCAGACTTCCTTCACCGATGCATCGTAGTTCAGATCCGGGTTCAGAATCAGGTTGAAGTCCGATGCCACAACATGGGTGCTGCGATAGCACGCAGAGTAGTTGCAGTCCGCCGGGCAGGGCTCCCCGGGTATGTTATGGGGGCAGCGGCCCCTCATCTCCTCATCGCAGCCACGCTGCTCCCAGCATGCAGCCATCATGTCCCCCTTCATAGCAAGGGGCGGACCGCCGCTTCCGCAGCCAGCCCGCCCCTTCGGCTTTGCTCGTTGGTCCTTAGTCTTCCTTGGCCGCGGGAACCACCGCCGTGACCCCGGGCACCCGGTCCTTCAGAATACGCTCGACGCCGTTTGCCAATGTCATGGACGCCATGGGGCAGCCATCGCAGGCACCCTGGAGCTGGACGGTGACCACGCCGTCCTCGTCCACGTCGATCAGCTTCACATCACCGCCATCAGCCTGCAGGCTGGGACGGATGAGCTCGAGCACTGCCGCAACATCGTTCTTATCTACCATTGCAAGATCCTCTCGGGTTGTACTTTGTATCGCTGTGATTCTAGCACAGCGATACCACCCATGGGCGGCCTTAGGCCATCGGCTTCCAGTCACCGCCCAGAATCACCAGCACATCGGTAGAGAAGGAATAGAACCCGTTGGCCGCAATGGCACGACCCGTACCCAGGGTCTCCACCACGGATTCCGCTGCGGCCTTCATGGCATCCTTCTTGTACACCACCAGGGTTTCGCCGTACACGTAGCTGTCGGCGTTACCAGTCTGGTCGATCACGTATCCCGCCGACTCAAGAATCTGGGCGATGGAGCTGGCGCCGCCGTCAATGCCGGAGCCGTTCCTGACCTCCACCTTGATCTTGGACGGATCGACGCCGGAAGTGTCCACCTGACCTTCCTGCAAGGGGTTCTGACCCGCATTCACCTGCTCCATCAGCTGGGCAAAGGACGCTGAGGAAACCACGTAGGAGGCATCGGCGGAAACGGAGTCCCTGTATCCCGGAACGTAGGTGGTGTAGGCATTTTCCACGGAAAAGCCCACGAAGTCCGACAAGGCACCGTACAGCCCGCTTCCCGACCAATCGGTCTGGAAGGCCCCCGCGCACCGGTCAAGGCGGGTGGCAAGGGAAAGGAAGCCGTCCTTGCTCAGGTACTGCAGGACCAGGGCCGTCGTGAGCCCTTGGTTGACCATCTGGGACCTTACGCCGTCAGAGTAGTTGGATGCCCTCAGGAAGGTCACCAGCTGCTCCCCCTCCAGGGTCTGCTGACCTGCGGCTATGTAGACACCTCCGGCATTGGGGTCGTCCACTTCCTCGCTCAGGTTCAAGGTCACGCCACCCATTTCCTGGGCCAGCTTGGTGATTCCCTGGACGTTGGTAGTGACCAGGTGGGAAATCTTCACGCCGGCAACGTCTGCCACCGCCGAGACCAGCTCCTTGGTGCCGCCGATCCTGCGAGCGTCAACGATCTTGTGACCCATGCCGTCGCTCATGCTCACATAGGTTGAGCTGGGAAAGCCCACGAAGGTGGCGCGCTTTTCCGCAGGATCGATGCGAACCAGGGAAAGCAGGTCCACGCCGTCGTCGTTTCCATCGGAATCGTCCAGGTCAGCGCTGACGAGCACGTAGAAGGGATCCTGCCCCGCCTGCTCTACCAGCACCTCCGTGGCGGAGCTGTCGGAAAGACCCATCTTCGACCCCATGAGGCCGAAGAAGGCGTTGACCCCCACGACCACGCCGACCACCAAGATGATCACCGCAAGGGCAAGCAGCAGCAGCACCCGCTGCAGACGGCGGCGGGACTGGATCTGCTGGCTGAACTCACGGGTGCTGACGCGGCGGTTGTAGGCAGCCGAGCTTTCCCCTGACGTGGTGGAGGGCATGATGTTGCGCACTTCGCCCTTGGATGCCCGACGCGTCTTCCTGGGGCTGGAAAAGCCCACCGAGGACGCGTTCATGGAACGGGCTGACGGCGCAACCCGGTTATGGGTTCCTATATTGGAGCTGCGCATGCGCCTGGAAACGCTCTTGGATTGGGAGGCGGTGATGCGGTTCCGCTTGAACGGACTCATGGAAGGCGGCTCCTACACGGTCACACGCTTGACGCATGCGCCAAGGGAGGAAAGCTTGCCCACGTAATCTTCGTACCCTCGATCGATGTGGCGGATCTGATGGACATCGGTTCGTCCTTCGGCAACGATGCCCGCCAGCACCAAGGCACCTCCGGCCCGCAGGTCGGTGGAGGAGACCGGTGCTCCCTGAAGGGCCTTCACGCCCTGGACGAAGGCATGGTGGCCTTCGATGGTGATGTTTGCACCCATGCGGCACAGCTCTGCGGCGAACATGAAGCGGTTCTCGAACACGTTTTCCGTGATCACCGAGTTGCCCTCCGCCAAGGCCGCCAGCAGCATGAACTGGGCCTGCAGATCCGTGGGGAAGCCCGGATGGGGCAGGGTCTGGATTTCCGTGGGACGCAGGGACCCGCTGCGCTCAACGCTGATCCAGCCGGGACCCGTTTCCACCGTGCAGCCCATCTCCCGCAGCTTCAGCAAAGCCATGCGCAGGAAGGAGGGATCGATTCCGGTGACCTTCAGGGGGCCGCCGGTAAGGGCGCCGCCCACCAGGAAGGTGCCGGCCTCGATACGATCCCCCACCGTCTGATGAACGCAGGGATGAAGCTTATCCAGAGGCACTCCCTGGATGGTGATGGAGGGGCTGCCGCCGCCGGTGATCTGCGCACCCATTTCGTTGAGCATGTTGCACAGGTCCACGATCTCAGGCTCGCGGGCAGCGTTGTCTATGACCGTGGTGCCTTCCGCCGTGACCGCGGCCATGAGCAGGTTTTCCGTTGCGCCCACGCTGGGGAAGGTGAGCATGACCTCCGCACCGTGAAGGCCCTGGGGAGCGTTAGCCTCCAGGTAACCGTGATCTACGGTGAACTCCACGCCCAGATGCTCCAAGCCGGCAAGGTGCATGTCGATCTTGCGGGCGCCGATCTGGCAACCGCCGGGCATGGCCACCCGGGCGCGGCCAAAGCGACCGATCAGCGGACCCAGTACGGAAATGCTGGCGCGCATCTTCGAGACCAGCTCATAGGGAGTCTCGAAGCAATCTACCGAGGAGGTGTCCACGGCGACCTGATGGCCTTCCCGCTCCACCGTGGCCCCCAGGACCCGAAGCACCTCGGTCATGACCTCTATGTCAGAGATCAGAGGCACGTTCTGAACCACGGACCTTCCCTGGCCCAGCAGCGTTGCCGCCAGCAGCTTCAAAGCCGAGTTCTTCGCACCGGAAACACGGATCTGACCCGTGAGCACACCGGTGCCTTCCACCACGATGATTTCTTCAGACATATTGTTCCCTCAGAGTAAGCGGGCGAAGGGCCCGCCGGTATTCGCATTGCCTTCCCATTATACGGAGCGCACCTGCAACGCGCATCGGCCCCGGGCCTCCTTCATGGAAAGCAAACAAAAGGGGACGGCACCGAAGCACCGTCCCCCCTAATAGCAGGTTCAAGCCGGTCGATTACTCGCCCAGTGCGAAGTGGACGAAGCCCACGACCTTCAGGGAGCCGCCCAGTTCCTTGGCAACGCCGTCAACATAGGAGCCCACGGTCTTGTCGCCGTCCTTGACGAAGGCCTGCTCGGTCAGGCACTGCTCCTTGTAGAACTTCTCCAGGCGGCCGGTGGCCATCTTCTCCTGGATAGCCTCGGGCTTGCCGGACTCAGCAGCCTGAGCCTTGTAGATTGCCAGCTCGTGCTCCACGGTCTCGGCCGGAACGGCATCGCGGTTTGCGGCGATGGGAGACATGGCGGCAACCTGCATGGCCACGTCGCGGCCACAGGCCTTGAACTGGTCGCAGGTGGGGTCGATGCCCTCGGCGGCGAACTCGACCAGAACGCCATGCTTGCCAGCACCATGGATGTAGGAGGCGATTGCGTCGCCTTCCACGACCTGGACGCGAGCCAGCTCGCAGTTTTCGCCCATCACGTGGATGCAGTCGGTGATCACGGCCTCGACGGTCTCGCCTTCGGCGTCGGCAGCCTTCAGAGCCTCCACGTCAGCAGGCTTTGCAGCCAGGGCGGCCTTGGCGATGCGCTCCACGTAGCCGCGGAACTTCTCGTTGGTGGACACGAAGTCGGTCTCGCACTTGAGCTCGACCACGACGCCGGTCTTGCCGTCGTCGGAGGTCAGGGCCATGACATAGCCTTCGTTGGTGGCACGGCCGGCCTTCTTGGCCACGGCGGCCAGGCCGCGGGTGCGCAGCACGTCAACGGCAGCCTCGATGGAGCCCTCGGCCTCGGTCAGGGCCTTCTTGCACTCCATCATGCCAGCACCGGTCATCTCGCGAAGTTCCTTAACCATAGCAGCGGTGATCTGAGCCATAGTTGGATCCTTTCTGTAAGGGCGCCCCTCGGGGCGCCTGCGTCAGCAACGGGTCATGCGCCTAGGCGCAAAGGGGTTTACTCGGCCTCGGGAGCCGGAGCAGCCTCGGTCTCCTCAGCGGGAGCTGCTTCCATTTCCTCAGCGGAAACGGGAGCCACGCCGCCAGCCAGAACGGCGTCGGCGATGAAGTCGGCCAGCAGACGGACGGAGCGGATGGCGTCGTCGTTTGCGGGGATGCCGTACTCAACGTCGTCGGGGTCGCAGTTCGTGTCCAGGGTGCCCACCACGGGGATGTTCAGGCGCTTTGCCTCGTGAACGGCCAGGGCCTCACGGTTGGTGTCGATGATGAAGACGGCATCGGGGACCTTCTTCATGTTGCGGATGCCATTCAGGTTGGTCTGCAGCTTGCCCAGCTCCTTGCGAAGGATGATCTGCTCCTTCTTGGGCAGCAGAGCCATGCGACCGTCAGCCTCCATGGCCTCCAGCTCCTCCATACGCTGAACGCGGGAGCGGATGGTCACGAAGTTGGTCAGCATGCCGCCGAGCCAGCGAGCGTTCACATAGGGCATGCCACAGCGGTTGGCAGCGTCGGCAACGGCTTCCTGAGCCTGCTTCTTGGTGCCCACGAACAGGACGGTACCGCCCTTGCGAGCCAGGTTGGAGATGAAGGTGTAGGAGTCATCGAGGCCGAACAGGGTCTGCTTCAGGTCGATGATGTAGATGTCGCCACGGCTGCCGAAGATGTACGGCTTCATCTTGGGGTTCCAGCGGCGGGTCTGGTGACCGAAATGGGCACCTGCGTCGAGCAGCGACGCAATGCTGATCTTCGTCATTGCGAATCTCCATTCGTTAGTCCTCTGCCTGTGGTCTTCCCCGTCCCTGCAGCCTTTTTCCGGTGGCCACTAGCAGGTCCGAGTCGCACAGACATGTGTGATTAGAAACTCAGCAACTATAGCACGAATCCCGCACCAGGGAAAGCCTGGATTTTTCGGCATTCGCAGGAACCATCGAGTCACCCCCATTTCTGCGAACGCCGCGTCGGCCGGCAACGAAAAGGCCCCTTCCGCAGAAGGGGCCCGGAATGCTTGGGGCAAAGGCCCGTGAGGCCTACTTAAACTGGCTGGGATGCTTTTCGAAGAAGTCGAACCGCGGGGGCAGGGGCTCTAGCTCCTTGAATCCGCACTCCACCTGCTGGGGAGTGCACAGCTCCTCCATGCCGTCGAAGGCGGCGTCCCAGCTGAAGAAGCGCTCCGCGTCGAATCCCAGCTGATCGCAGATCTTCTGGCAGCCTGCGGGAACCACGGGATGCATGAGCAGCGCGCAGATGCGCAGCAGGAAGAAGCAGTCCACCAGAAGCTGACGGCGCAGCTCCCGGTCCCCTTCCTTTTCGGCCCGCTTGATGCCTTCCACCCAGACCTTGTTGGCCTCGCGGATGTAGGCATCCATCAGGGACATGACGCCGTGAAGCTCCACGCCCTGCATCAGGGCCTCGTAGCTTGCCATGACCTCGTGGGCGCGGTCCACGTACCTGGGAGTGGGGGTGCCCAGGGGCATGCGGCCGTCGAAGCTCTTCTGCACCTCGTAGAAGCAGCTGCGGGCAAGGCGGTTGAACACGTTGGTGAGCAGGGCGCCTTCCTTCAGCGCAGGGTCGGCCACGCGGGGGTCGTTGCGCTTTGCCTCGTCCGCCTCGAAGGGCTTGGGGCTGAATCCCACGGACTTCTGGTCAAGGCCCAGGGCCAGCCAGTGAGCGCGCAGCTGCTCGGGGGTGTAGTGCTCCAGCAGCTCATCGGCGGAAGGCGGCTTGACCGCGCCGGAGCTGGATGCCTTCTTCTTGCCGAACAGGATGTGGTGGTTGGCAACAAGGCGGGTCTGGCGAAGGGGCCAGCGGCCCTGTGCGCGATCGGCATCAGGATCGTTTGCCGCGCTCTGGACGGCCTTGAACATGGCGGGCTGGGCCACGCCGTAGAAGTACAGGTTGTCCTGCCCGATGAACTGGTAGACCTGGGAATCCTCCGAGCACCAGAAGTCCCGCCAGCTTTCCTGGGGCATGCCCCGCATGATATTGCAGGCCCGGGTGAAGCTGATGGGTGCCCACAGGCTTTCCGGCCAGCACCACACGGTCAGGCCCTCCACCTGGTCCATGACCGGGGCCTTCACACCCCATTCGATGTTGCCGGTGATCCTGAAGGGAACTAGGGCCTTGCCGGTACGGTAGCGAATGCCCGCCGCACCCAGGACCGGGCGGGCCTGGTCGCGCAGCTCCACCGAGGCAAACTCCAGCTCAAAGCTCTGCTTGCCCTTGGCGGCTTCCCGGTACACGTGCTCGGGCAGTTGGTCGGCAACGGCCAGGTACTGGTCGTAGAGCTCGTTCTTGATGAAGATGATGGGAGGAACCAGGAACTCGCGGCAGGTTTGGGCGACCACGTCGCGCACCCGCGGGTCGGCATCCAGGGAGTCCACGTAGGTGCGCAGGTACTCCACGAAGGCAGGCAGGTCGAAGTACCAGTTGTCCACCGGGCGCATTTCCGGAACGGTCTGGGTCAGGGTGGAAACGGGCTTCAGCAGGTCCTGGGGCTCGAACTGATGGCCCAGGTCGCATTCGTCGGCGTAGGCCTTTTCCGACTTGCAGCCCTGCACGGGGCAGTAGCCCTGCACCTGGCGGCCGTTGAGGAAGGTCCGGGCCTGGGTATCGTAGAACTGCAGGGTGGAGTCCAGCTTCAGCCAGCCGTTTTCGTACAGAGCCTGGATGAACTCGTTGGTGACCAGCTGATGGGATTCCCCGCATTCGTCCAGGGCGCTTCCCTGGTACACGTCAAGGCTGATGTGGTAGGCGTCCAGGGTTGCCTTCTGCACGTCATGGTTGCGACGCACGTAGTCGGCGATAGAGCCCTGGAACTCCCCCGCCTCCACCAGCTTGCGGTAGCCTTCGTTGATGGGACTGCCGTAGCAGTCAGTGCCGGACACGAACCGGACGTTGTCTGCCCCGATACGGTCCCTCAGAAAGCGGGCGAAGGCATCTGCCGGGACGAAAACGCCGCCGACATGGCCGAAGTGCAGGGCCTTGTTTCCGTAGGGCATGCCCGCCGTGACCACGGCACGCTTGGGCCACTCCTGCACGCTATTGAACTGCTTGCTCATTGCTCAACTCCTTCAATGCCGCAATCACGTCTTCCCGGTCCACCTTGGATGATCCCAGCAGATCCACCAAGCTGCTCCAGTCGTCGGCGGACTGCTGCAGGCTCACTTCCTCAAGATCTTCGCACCCGGCCAGCTCAGCCGCCTTGTCAACGGCATCCCTCAGGGTTCCGATGGCATCCACCAGCCCGTTTTCCACGCTATCCGTGCCGGTGAAGGTCATGCCGGTTGCCAGCTTGCTCACCTGGTCGGTGGTCATGCCACGGCCTTCGGCCACGGCCTCCACGAAGTTCCGGGTGATCTGGTCCACCTGGTGCTGGTAGTGCTTGCGCTCCTCTTCGGTCAGCTCGCGGGTGCCGTAGGAGCTGTCCTTGCTTTCGGCGGACTTGATGTTGTCGATCTTGATTCCAAGCTTCTCCATGAGGTCGGCGTAGTTCACCACCTGCATGATGGTGCCGATGGCCCCTACCGCCGAGCTCTTTGCGGCGTAGATGTAATCCGCCTGGGAGGCGATCTCGTACGCGGCCGATGCGCACATGGAGGCGCAGGAAACCACCACGGGCTTGCCAGCCTGCTGCTTGAACTCCTTCAGGTAGGTGGTCATTTCCTCCCCGGCAGTTGCGGTGCCGCCGCCGGAATCGATGCGGATGACCACCGCCTTGATGTTGTCGTCCTCGGCAGCCTGGTCAAGCAGCTTCGAAAAGCCCTCCGGGCTGCAGGCCGTGCCGTCGTAGGCGATGGTGCTGGAAAGCTCGATCACCCCTACCGACGCCTGGTCCGCCTTCGTGAGCGACGATCCCGACGTTTCGAAAAGGGAAAGGGAGCCCAGGGAATCGGTGCAGGACTGGATGCCGAACAGGCACACCGCGCCGGCCACGATCACCGCCGCAAGCCCCACGATCCAGCCCCGCCCCTTGGCGGGAGCTGCCGCAGCGCCCCCGGAAGCGGGTCCCGGGGACAGTACCTCGGCCGAGCTTCCGGCAGCAGGGCTCGGAGGAACCGTAGCCGCAGGGTTCACATGCCGTCCCTGGCCGGGATCTTCCCCGTCACCGAAGGCCGTGGCAGGTTGCCCTTCGTGATTCTTTCCAGGCTCCATGGCTGTTCCTTACAAGCTCATGTCCGCTTCGCTCTTGCCTCCGTGGGCCTTGCGAGCGGTGCGGACCAGGAACTCGGCGTTGGTATCGGTCTGCTTCAGGGACTTGATCAGGGTGTCCATGGAGCGCTCGGTGCTGTTCATGTTGGAAAGGATGCGACGCACCGCCCAAATCAGGGGCGCCTCCTGGGGCTGCAGCAGCAGGTCTTCCTTGCGGGTGCCCGACGCAATGGGGTCGATGGCCGGGAAGATGCGGCGGTCCGCAAGGGCGCGGTCCAGCTTCAGCTCCATGTTGCCGGTTCCCTTGAACTCCTCGAAGATGACCTCGTCCATCTTCGACCCGGTTTCCACCAGGGCCGATGCCAGAATGGTCAGGCTGCCGCCGTTTTCGATGTTGCGGGCGGCGCCCAGGAACTTCTTGGGCGGATAAAGGGCCGTGGAGTCCACGCCGCCGGAAAGGATGCGTCCGCTGGCAGGCTGGGCCAGGTTGTAGGCGCGTGCCAAGCGGGTCAGGGAGTCCAGCAGGACCACCACGTCCCGGCCTTCCTCCACCAGGCGCTTGGCGCGCTCTATGACCAACTCCGCCACGGCGATGTGGTTTTCGCAGGGCATGTCGAAGGTGGAGCTGATGACCTCGCCCCGAATGGAGCGCTCCATGTCCGTGACTTCCTCCGGGCGCTCGTCCACCAGCAGGCATATCAGATGCACCTCGGGGTTATTGGCGGTGATGGCCGCGGCTATGTCCTTCAGGATGGTGGTCTTGCCCGCCTTGGGAGGAGAAACGATCAGGCCGCGCTGACCCTTGCCGATAGGCGCGGTCAGGTCGATCACGCGGGCGGTGATGGTGTTCTTGCCATGCTCCATCCACAGGCGCTCGTCGGGATAGATGGGAGTCAGGTCGGCAAAGCGGATGCGCTTGCCCAAGGACTCGGGATCCTTGCCGTTCACCCGCTCGATCTTGTGGATGGCGGCGTACTTTTCGTTTTCACGAGCAGGACGGGTCTTGCCGCTGATCAGGTCGCCCTTGCGCAGGCCGTTGCGACGGATCAGGTTGGCGCCCACATACACGTCCCCTTCGCTGGGCAGGTAGCCCTGGGTGCGCAGGAAGCCGTAGCCGTCGGCCAGAATGTCCAGCACGCCCTCAACATCGATGAAGCCTTCTGCCTTGGCAGATGCGGCGAAGACCGCCTCCACCAGCTCGGCCTTCTTCAGGCCCTTCACGTCCAGCTCAAGCTCCGCGGCCTTGGCCCGCAGCTCGGCCACCTTCAGGGCCGCCAGCTCCTCCCGGGTGATGCTGGGAGCGACCTCCCGGTTTCGGGAATCGCGCTGGCGACGCTGGCGCCTGCGGTCGCGATCGCGGTCACGCTGCTGCTTGCCCGATCCGGCCTGGGCTTCGCGGTCCCGCTGCTTGCGATCCCGCTGCTTGCGAACCTGGCCCTGGTCTTCCCGGGCCTTGCCCCGCTCCGTCTTGGCAGACTGCTTTTCGGCCTTGGCCTCGGACTTACCCTCCTCGGAAGCGGCAGGCTTTTCGGCGGCATCGTCCTTGCCTTCCCGGGGCTTTTCATCCTTGGAAGAGGAAGCGGCCTTAGCGGGCTTTTCCTGGGAAGCAGGCTCCTGATCCTTCGCAGCCACCGCCTCCGGACCTTCCCCGGAAGCCGCCGCCTTCGTGGAGCGACGCTTCCTGACGGGCTTTTCGGCCTGGTCTGCAGGCTGTTCCGACTCTGAGGCAGCCGCCTTCGCATCGGGCGAAGCGCCCTCCCCTTCCTCCGAGGCCTTGGTGCGGCGGGTGCGGCGGGTGGGCTGGGCGGGCTTGTCCTGGGGTTCAGCCGCGGTAGGCTCCGTAGCAGCCTCCTGCTCCGCCTTCTTCCTGCGGGTGCGTCGAACGGAAGCGGCGGCTTCAGGGGCCTGGTCAGCTGCGGCCTCCTCCGCCTCCGCGGCCTTGGTGCGGCGGGTGCGGCGGGTGGGCTGGGCGGGCTTTTCGGCAGGGGCGGCGCCTTCGGATACGGGAGCAGCCGCCTGCGGGGCGGCTGCTACCTGGTTTTCGTTTTCACTCATTAGGCGTTCAGAACCTTCTGCCAGTCCTTCATGAAGGACTCAAGGCCACGATCGGTCAGGGGGTGCTGGATCATCTTCTTGATCACGCCAAAGGGCACGGTGGCAATATCGGCGCCCATGAGCGCGCACTGGGTCACGTGGTTGGCGCTGCGCACCGATGCGGCGATGATCTCAACCTGCTCGCCGTTGGGGGCATGCTCGGTGAAGTCATAGTTGCCGATGGCTGCCACGATGTTCTCCACCTCGGCCAGGCCGTCCTGGGAAATGTCGTCGAAGCGGCCGATGAAGGGGCTGATGTAGCGGGCGCCAGCGCGGGCTGCCAGCAGGGCCTGGGGAACGCTGAAGCACAGGGTCATGTTGCAGCGGATGCCCTTTTCGGCAAGGGCGCGGCAAGCGGCCAGGCCTTCGACCGTGGTAGGCAGCTTCACCACAATGTTGGGGGCGATGGCAGAAAGCCTTTCACCATCTGCGATCATTTCCTCACGGGTCATGGCCACGCTTTCCGCGGAAACGGGGCACTCAGGGCCCACGATGTCGCAGATCTTCTTCATGTGGCCTTCGAAGTCTTCCAGCTTGCCGCCGATCTTAGCGTACAGGGAAGGATTGGTGGTGACGCCTGCAAGAGCGCCCCAGCTTGCTGCCTCTTCGATTTCCTTCAGATCGGCAGTGTCCAGAAAGAATTTCACCCGGTCCTCCTTCGGTCAAAACAATGTGAGCACGCACCTTGGCTCGTGGGTGAGTGGAAAGTCAACCAGCAAACGGCAGATGGAAGATACAGGGAACCGCTTGATGGAAAAACACGTTGGGATTTGCACATGGGCAGAACGGCCCACGCGGGTTCATCGTATACCATGACCCCGCCCTTCGCAAGAAGGTCGGGCTATTTCACGGTCAGAACGGGAATGTCGGTATTGGCCAGCACGCCGGAGCTGACGCTGCCCAGCATGCCCCGAAGTTTGCCAAGACCGCGACGACCCATCACGATCAGGTCGCACTGGTGACGCTCCGCGTAGTCTATGATGCCGTCCGCCGGAGAGCTGTACGCCACCGCACCCACGATGACCTCGCAGCGGGCCTGGGTGATGCAAGGCCGCACGACCGAGACCAGCTCCTGCTCGGTACGGGAAAGGGCTTCGTCCACGGCCTTGTCCTGGCCGGCATAGCCGCTGAGCACCATGGGAGCCGCGTTCCAGAAGCCCTGCAGGGGCGCCGTGGCCTCGATGGGAGCGATAGTGACCACGCCCACCACGTGAATCTGCGCCTGGGGGCACTCCCCTGCCAGCCCCAGTGCAACGTCCAGGGCGTTCTTAGCATGGTCGGAGCCGTCAAAGGGAATCATGATCTTGGTGAACTGCATGGAAGACCTTCCTTTCCCATCACCCGCCGTTCACCTGTATTCTAGCGAATGGGACCCAGCAGCTCCCTGGCGTTTTGAGCGATTTGCGCGGCAAAGGACCCGCCCCGAGCAGCGTCCAACAGCTCCTGGGCACGCTGCAGGTCGGCCCGCACCCTGGCATAATCCAGGTCCACGGGATGGTCCGGCGAGCCCCCTTCGGGAAGATCCGTTTCCAGCAGCAGGCGCATGGGCGAAACCGCCTGCACGTAGGCTCGACCCCGCTTGGTCCCCAGCATGCGGGACCCCACGGAAAACCAGCAGTCCAGCTTGCGGGCGCGAGTGAGCTCGTTGCTGCTGCCGGAAAACCAGTGGAACACCACCGCGCACTGCCGCGCGCTTCCCCAGCGCTCCAGCTGGTCCAGCAGCACGTCCGCCGCCCCCACGCAGTGTACGGAAAGCACCACCTCCGGCCGCGCAACGCAGCGATCCAGAACCGCTCGGAATGCCCGCAGCTGCTCCGCTGCGTTTTCCCGACGACGGGGCGAAAGGTCCAGCCCCACCTCCCCCACGAAGCGGGTACTTGGCAGCAGCTCCAGGAAGCGGCCCAGCTGAGGCGCTGCCTGCTGACCCGGCTTCACCCACCAGGGATGCAGCCCCAGGCCCAGACGCACGGCGGGAGCATCCGCCAGCAGCGGCTCCAAGCGCGCGAACTCCCCCGGGTCCACGGTCTGGCAGAACAGCAGGCTGCCTTCCCGGGCCGCCTGGCAGGCAAGGGCACAAGGGGACGAGGTGAACCCCAGATGCAGGTGGGCGTCGTGGAGGGCAAAGGGCAAGGGCCTATCCCCACACGCTCAGAGCACGCTGGTAGTACTCAAGATCTTGCTGGGTGAACACGTTGAACACCACCTGGATGTTGGTGGTGGCATGCACCTCCAGCCAGTTGCGCACCGTGCGCACCGCCAGGTTGGCGGCTTCCTCCTGGGGGAAGCCGAACACGCCCGTGCTCACGCAGCAGAAGGCCAGGCTGCGGATGCCGGCAGAACGGGCCGCCTCCAGGCAGCTTTCGTAGCAGGAGGCAAGCTGGCGGCGATGTTCCGGGGTGGGCTGGCCGTTGGCTACCGGACCCACCGTGTGGATGATGTAGCTGGCGGGCAGGTTGTAGGCCTGGGTGACCTTGGCCGAGCCGGTGGGCTCTTCGCCCCCCTGCCGTTCCATCAGCTCCGCGCACTCGCAACGCAGCTGGATGCCGGCAAAGGTGTGGATGGCGTTGTCGATGCAGTGATGGCCCGGCTGCCAGCATCCCGTCAGGCTGGAGTTGGCGGCATTGACGATCGCGTCGATCTTCAGGCGGGTGATATCCCCCATCCACAGGCTGATGCGGTCGTCGTAGGGAGTGCTCACGAAGTTGGCAACGTCCTCCACGCCGTCGCGGGCGATCAGCTCCTGGAGCACCTGGTCCTGGATGCGCAACAGGTCGGGATCGGCGGGAAGGGGCTTGCGGGTGTTCACCAGGGCGCGAAACATGGTCCACACCGTGCTGAACTCCATGGTGTTCAGCTCGCTGAGCAGCTGACGGGCGTCTTCGTTGCCCGGGCGCTCGGCCATGAGGCAGCGCACGCAGAAGCGCAGCTGGTTCAGCAGCTCGTCATCGGAAAGGGTGGGCTGGGTCTTGACTGGCTTTTCCATGGTGCGGGTCCTTTTTCCTGGTTGTGTTTTTGCCACAGTATAGCGCTCCTGGCAAAAGCCCTGAGCGAGCGAGGAGGAACGGTGCTAGACTCCCAGACAGAACGGCATCCGAAAAAACAGGAGGCAGCCATGGGCGAATACGTAAGCGGCATGCCCGCCGATCAGGCACTGCAGCGCTTGAAAGAAGGCAACCGGGCGTTCGTGGAGGCAGGGACCATCACGGCAGATGTTTCGGCCTCCGCACGGAAAAGGACCCTGGAGCAGGGGCAGGACCCCTACGCCATCGTGATCACCTGCTCGGATTCCCGTGTCATTCCCGAAGCCATCTTCAATGCGGGAATCGGGGACCTGTTCGTGATCCGGGTGGCGGGAAACGTCATCGACGACCACCAGCTGGGCAGCATCGAGTACGCCGCCGGCCACCTGGGAAGCAACCTGGTGCTGGTGCTGGGGCACGACCATTGCGGCGCCGTGGACGCCGCCATGAACCACGACCCTGAAGGCTACATCAAGTTCATCACCGACGATATTTCCCAGGCGATTGGCAATGAGCAGGACGAGTACACCGCTTGCAAGCTCAACGCCCTGCACAGCGCGGCGGTAATCGAAAGCAGCCTGGAAATCCAGCATGACGAGGAGCTGGGTCTGCGGGTCATGGCCGGGCTGTACCACCTGGAAAGCGGCCGGGTGGAGTTCTTCGAATAGGGTCTTGGGGCCCGGGGCTACTGGGCCCGCTCGTCGAAGAAGCGCTTGACCTTGGACAGCGCCTCCTCGAACACCTCTTCCTCCTGCTCGGAAAGCTCGGACAGGGCACCGTCCACCATCTGATGATGGAACATGTCATGGGCACGGCAGATCTTCCGGCCCTCCTTGGTCAGGCTTACCAGCACCCGGCGATGATCTTCCTGGTCGCGCTCCCGCACCACCAGACCGCGCTTTTCCAGCTTGCCGATGGCCGTGGTCAGGGTGGCCAAGGTAACTCCCAGTCGGCCCGCCACCAGTCCCATGGGATCCTTGTTGTACATGCCCACCGCGGCAATGGTGTGGATTTCCGCGATGGTGCAGCCCTTGGTGATGCGGTTGTTCAGCGACTTTTCCTCGATGCGCAGGATGGCGTCGAAGGTTTCGGTCAGCAGGTCGTTCAGACGCTGGCGGCGCTGGCGGGACTCGGAGGAAACGGTTGCTTCGGCCATGCCCATCCTTTCCGATCAAGGGCGTTCCCTGGGTGTGATTCTTTGAGAAGCTAATTATATCCCATCAGCTGGGACTCCAACGTTCCGGCTGCGGTTCCCGCTGCTTCGGAGGGCAAGGCCGTTGGCCCTGCGAGCCTGGAAGGGCACCCCAGGGGCCTTGCCCCTTCCTAACAGGTCGAAGGTTCCTGCCCCAAAAAGCTCAGCAAGTCGCCGATCTGGGATTCGTCGAACACAGGGATGCCGCGCTCCCTCATGAGCCGGGCAGTCAGCCCCGCGCCGGCCACCACCGTACCGCTGAAGGTGCCGTCATACACCAGCGAAGTTCCGCAGGACGGGCTGCGCTGCTTCAGCACCGCCGCCACGCACTCCTGATCCAGGGCCAGGGAAACGGCCTCTTCGGCGCCTTTCCGAAACCAGGCGGTCACGTCCAGCCTTCGGGCGTTCAGCACCTCCTCCGGCCTCCCCGCAGCCATCTGGATCTCTGACGGGTCCCGCGGCGTGGGCAGGCCTCCCATCACCTCCGGACACACGGGGACCAGGATATGCTCCTCCCCCAGCTGAGCCACGCTGGCGCAAGAGGCCGACTGCCCGTCGTAGCGGCAGGGCTCTCCCAGCAAGCAGACGCTCACGGCTATCCTCATGGTTTGTTCGTGCTCCCTTCGTCCCCTTGGCAGGCGGGCCGAGCCGCCGCGGCTATACTGGACCCCAAGAATTCTATCGAAAGGACACCATGCCCACCAGACGGCCCTCACACAGCACCCGATTCCGTGCCGGCGCACCCGCATCCCGTGCCTCCACGGGCCGAGCGCGGCGCAACGCCTCCCAAGGCAGAACGCTTGGCCCCACTCCCCAGACCGCTGCGGGACGGAAGCGGCGTTCCAGCGGGCCAGCCGTTTCCCAGCAGCGGCCTTCCCTAGTGCGTCCCCTTGTCCTAGGCGTTCTGGCGCTGCTGCTGGGCCTGGGAATAAGCGCGGCACTGCGCGGATGCGACCTGGGTCTTGCGCAAAAGAGCCCATACGACTGGAGCAACCTGGACACTTCGGGCACCTACTTTGCCTACAAGGAGGACGGCAAGGTGGTTTCCGCCGTGGGCGTGGACGTTTCGGACCATCAGGGAAAGATCGACTGGAACACCGTGGCGCAAAGCGGCGTGAGCTTTGCCCTGGTGCGGGTGGGAAACCGCGGGACCACCGAAGGCGGGCTGTTCGAGGATTCCCGCTACCGCCAGAACATCCAAGGCGCCCAGGAGGCCGGACTGACCGTGGGAGCCTACTTCTTCAGCCAGGCCACCACGCCCCAGGAAGCCGAGGAGGAGGCGCAGTTCGTGAAGGAGCTCCTAAGCGGAATCGAACTTTCCGGACCCGTTGCCTTCGACCTGGAGGTCACTCCGGGGTCGCGGGCAGAGGGCCTGACCCAAGCCCAGGCAACCGCCTGCGCCCGGGCGTTTTGCCAGGAGGTGGCATCTTTGGGAACCGGACCACTGATTTACGGGAACAGCAACGACCTGGAGCTCTTCGACCAAGAGCTGCTTGACGACTACCCCCTGTGGTATGCGCAGTACCAGACCCGCCAGCCCAGCTGCACCCTTCCCTTCATCATGTGGCAGTACACGGATAGCGGGCAGGTCCCCGGCATCAGCACGCCTGCGGACCTGAACCTGCTCATGAAGGCGTCCTAGGATCGCGGGGCAAACCCTGCGGACCCGTGGCTGCGGCGCTTTTTCGCCCTGCTCTAGCTATGCGAACAGCGAGCCCGCAGCGCGCGGAGCCGATTCGACTACCTGGCCTTGTGCAGATGCAGAACCTGGGCGCAGTAGCTGGTCTTGTCGTTTTCCACCGCCAGGGGCACCTTGAAGTCCTCCCGACTGCCCTGATCGGGCCTGACCGGAAGGCTTTCCACCACCTCGGGCTCGGCAAACCCCGCCCGCTCCAGCATCTTCCACAGCTGCTCGCGGCTAAACGCCGCCTGGACGCAGTTTCCCAGCCTGCGCGCCGACCTCAGCAAAGATTCCGGCCGCTCACGATCCGCCACGATGGTTTCCAGCACCAGCAGCCCTTCGGGCTTGAGCACCCGGAAGAGCTCGTTCAGAACCTCCTGGGGCTCAAAGGTCAGATTCAGCACGGCGTTTCCATAAGCCACGTCCACGGACGCGTCTTCGATTCCCGCCGCATGCAGGTCTTCAGGGTACGCGGTGAAGAACTCCATGTTGTTGCTTTCCAGGCCGCTGCGCTCCAGGGCCCGGGGCACACCCGCCTGGGCTTCCCGGATGAAGGAGGCGTTCCAGTCCGTGCCGATAACGCGACCCGTGGGACCCACCTTTTCGCTGAGCTTGTACACGCCTTTGCCCCGCCTGCAACCCGCATCCAACACGATCAGGCCTTCCAGGTCATCGGGCAGGACCATCCTGCACAGGCTTTCCCGCCCGAACTCGAAGGAGCGCTTTCCGTAGTACATGGCCAACTCTATGTGGGACTGGCTGTCCAGCCAACCCCGCAGGGACAGCTCCCTGAACAGCGCCTGCGCTTTTCGGTCAGTACCCAGGGCAAGACATATGGCCACCGCGGCCAAACGGGCCTCATCGGCCCTGGTGGGAGCTCCGTCAAAGGAAAAGCTCCGGACATGGCAGAAGGTGTTCTCCCATGCGTTCAGCCGGCGCAGATGATGCCGGTGATGGGCTCCTTCCATCTGGGCGAAGAACACCTCCACCGCCAAATCGGGGCTGTCCACCCGAAACACCCCCTTGCGAATGCCCCGCTCGAGCGCAGCGTAGACAGCGCGGTAGAAGCGCTCGTAACCCGCCAGGTGCTCCTCTACGTCCTTAGGGCGGCGAAGGGCCAGCGCCTCCACCTCCCGGAAGTCGAAGGGAAGGTCGCACAGAACATAGGTGGAGGTGTAGGCCAGGGCGCAGATGAACAGATCTTCTTCGCCGTCCCTTGGCAGGACCCTGTCAAGCCGCTCGATCAGGGGACGGTTGTTCTGAGCCACCTGGTCGAGCAGGCCGAGGATGATATCGTCCTTGCTCTTGAACCAGTAGTATATGGAGGACTGGTCTATTCCCACCTCATGGGAGATGGCGCTCATGCTGGTGCGGGAGCAGCCTTGGCTGGAAAACAGCCGCACGGCAGCTGCAAGGATTTCCTGGCGCTGGTTGGTGCTGATG
>JAQXGX010000112.1 GCA_029006935.1 Eggerthellales bacterium
CCGATACCGAGCCGCCTGACGGTCTGCTAGAACGGATCGCCGTCCCTGGCGACAGGAATGCGCGACCTCGTTTACCTAAGACTTAGGATTACGCAATCTTAGGTAAATGCTTCAAGGGCACTTTGATGATGGATTTACCTAAGATTGGCAAAACGGGCAATTGTAGGTAAACATTTCTTCCGCCGGCAGGGGGGCCGTTTCCGCAGACAGGATCGGACACGTCGCTGACCTGAACCTGGCGAAGCAGGGTCCGGAGCGACGCTGCAAGGCGAACGAGCCGCTACTTGCCCTTGCGCACCGAAAGGCGCTTGTACCACTCCAGCCGCTGGTCCGCCAGTTGCTTCAGCTCCGCCTTCTGCTCAGGGGTGAAGTCCGCCGCGTCCACGTCGACCTTCAACTTCTGAATCATCTTTTCCGCCACGTCGTTCAGCGGTGCGGGGCAGCAGGGCCGGATGAAGAAGTGGACCCAGTGCTTGTCTTTTCCCCAGGCCTCCCTCAGCTCCTCGAACTGCCCCAGAACCTGCTCCTGGGGTACTGCGCATACGTTCCGCTCGCTCATAATCTGCCCTCTCATACGTTCGATTACAACCAGGTCACCGTTTCCTCAAGGGGCTTGCGATCCGCGTGCTTCGGCGAAGGCACGCCGTACGGCGAAGCGTACCCCAGGTCCAAGACCGCGCGAATGGCCACGTCCTGGGGAATATCGAACAGCTCGTGCAGCTTCCCGTCGTCGATAGCCCCCAGCCAGCAGGTGTTAAGCCCCAGGTCAGCAGCCTTCAAAGCCATGTGCACCAGCACGCTGACCGCATCCTGATCGCCAAAGGAAAACTCATCGCCCCCAAAGCGCTCGGCAGAATGCACCGCCGCGTCCTGGGTGCTGTACCCCACAATCAGGCACACCGGCGCCCCGTACCGACAATGGGTGCAGGCATCGATCTTGTCCAGCGCCTCCTGACCCCGGGCCACGTAGATGCGCTGGGACTGGTTGTTGCACGCCGTGGGAGCCAGCCGCCCCGCCTCGAGCACCGCCAGGATCGCCTCCCGATCAGGCTCCTGGGGCAGATACGCCCTGCACGAAAACCGCTTCTCCAACGCCTCCTGAAGCTCCATGTCATCATCCTTTCCCTGAGGCTTGCCTTCTTCGCGTCTACTCTACCAGTCCTGAGCACCGCGATCGAAGGCAAGAAGGTTGCGAAACAAACTGCTGCTTTTCTCCAGCTCCGCGGGCGATCCGTCAAGCACCAAGCGCCCCTGGTCCAAAAACACCACCCGATCCATATGCTCCACTCCCTGCAGGTGGTGGGTAACCATGACCACAGTGCGATCCGCAAGGACCTGAAACACCGTTGCCAGCAGGGAAGACTCCGTCAGAGGATCCAGGCTGACCGTGGGCTCGTCCAGCAGGACCACGGGCACATCGGCCAAAAGCAGGCGTGCCAGGGCAATCCGCTGCCTCTCTCCCCCGGAAAAGCGCAGGCCGGCTTCGTCCACCAGGGTGTCAAGGCCCTCCGGCAGCCGCTCCAGCAGCGGCCCCAGCTCCACGGCCCGCAGCGCTTCCTCCGCCTGTTCGCGGGTGGCCTGGGGATTGCCCACCTTCAGGTTGCCGTACAGGGACTGGTTGAACAGATACGAGCTCTGCTGCATGTATCCCACGTACCTATGGACCTGCCTTGCCTGGTTCAGATCCGCAACGGGCACGCCTCCCAGGGTCACCGCGCCTTCGCAGGGCTTCAGGTCCCCACGGATCAGATGCAGCAGCGTGCTCTTTCCCGACCCGCTGGCGCCCAGAACAGCCACCTTCTGACCAGGGTCAATGGTCAGGCTCACCCCGTCGATCAGCAGGTCGCGGGCAGCGCTCCCCTCGTCCGCCGAACCAGGCTCATGGGCAAAGTGCACGTCCTGGACCCGCAACACCAGGTCCGCCGGCTGAGGGCACTCCTGCTCGACCGCCGCGGGCGCCTGCTCCTCGAAATCGTTCAGGCGCTCCACCGCATCCAGGTGCCCCGCCGCCTCCACCGCCGCATCCGACAAGGGCTGGAAGGCCTCCAGCAGGGGGAAGAAGCCCAGGGCAAAGGCGGCGATCCACGTGCCGGACTGCCCATCGGCCAGGGAGCCAGCAAAGGCCGCGGCCCCGCCTGCCGCAGCTCCGCCACCAAAGTACCCGGCAGCCCACAGCAGCACGCCCACAATCAAGAGGGCAAAGATCCCGTGAAGCAGCAGGCTTCGACGTCGCGATGCCGCCGCCATCTTCCGCTCCAGGGCATCGATCTGCTCAGCCACCTGGGTCACCGAGTCACGGTAATCTTGGAATCGCTGGCCGTACACCCAGTCCCCCAGGCCCATGACGTTGTCGAAGGCAGAAGCGTACAGCTGGGAGCGCAGGCTCTTCACCCGCATCATCTGCGCACCGCTGACCAGCAGCGCCTGCAGCGGCAGCAGCACGGTAATGACCACAAAGCCCACCAGGAGCATGCAGGCGCAAGGCGGGCTCATCAAACCCAGGGCAATCACGGTCAATCCGCCCAAGATCCAAGCTATGACCAGGGGAAACACCGTGCGCAAGTACAGGTTCTGCACATGGCCTATGTCCTGGGAA
>JAQXGX010000113.1 GCA_029006935.1 Eggerthellales bacterium
GTTGCGCACCGCCCGGCTCTGGGAAAGCCGCGCCCTGCCCATGCGATCCACCCGGTACTCCGCCATGTTCCCGTGGTCTTGGTCCCACGCGGTCAGGTAGTAGAACCCGTCCGCGTACACCACCTCCACCGGGGTCACCACGTGGGGCCGGCCTTGACGCGTGGCAGTGCGCTTGCCGTCAAGCCCCCGCCGATAGTACGTGAACTCCAACTGCCGCTTTTCGCGCAGAGCCTGGTGGATCACGTCGATGTTGCCAAACACGCTTTCCGCCTTGGTGCGGATTCGGTCGGGTACGTGGATGTGCCGATCCAAAAGCTCCCGCTGATGGCTGCTGGCCAGCTGCTTGATATGGGACACCAGAGCGTTTGCCTGCCGCGTGGTCAGGGCCTTGCACGACTGAACCGCATCCACCATGAGCATGAGCTCAGAAAGCTCAAAGCTGCGCTTGACCAGGGCGTACTCCACCGGGTTGCGCTGATAGGTGCGGATTTCGCAGCCGAACTCCTGCAGCACCTCGATATCGCGATACAGGCTCTTGCGCTCGGCCTTGATTCCCAGATCATCCAGCCGCTGGATGATCTGCCGCATGGACAGACCATGCTCTTCGTCGGTTTCCTGCTCCAGAAGCTGCTTCACGTAGAGGGTCTTCAGCTTGGCTTTGTTGTTGTACGTCATGGAGTGCCCCCTTCTGGTCGGGTCCGCCCTGCGTCCTTGGAACCACTATACTCCTTGACGATCGATGGAAAAGGACGGGGTGTCCCATGGTTTCCCCTGCTCCGAGCCCATCTTCAGGACGAAACGGAACACGACCCTTAGCTGCCCGCTACCAGGTGCGGACAGCGGCCCCGCCCCGCGCCTTTAGCGGACGAAAGAACTCCCAGCCCCGATGCCGCGTTTTTTCAACGGGGCGAAGAATCGCCCGAGCGCATAAGGCGATTGATTCAGGATAAAATCGACAGAATAGGGCGACCTGGCAGCCAAAGAAGGGCCGTTTCGACCAAGGAGGAGCATGAAAGCCCAAGAACAATACCCCCTTCCACCAGAAGAGCAGAAGGCCCTGGTCAACGCCACGATTCTGTCAGAGCTGCTGTGGCTTGCCGTCTTCTGGGCGGGAGCAACCGTCCTGCACGGGCTGTCCACTGGGGACTGGATAGGCGCCCTGGCCCTTGCCTGGATGCCGGACCTGCTTGCCTCCCTGCGCCCTCATTGGGTCATGTTCGCGCTGCCCTTGGCCATGTTTGCCATGGCCAAGGGCGTCCAGCTTTGGGGCCAGAAGACCTCCCCGTCTTTCCGGGCGGCAAAGCTAAAGCTGAACCAGGGCCTGAACGGAGAACTCCCCCGTCTGCGCACCGCTCATCTGGTGCTGTGCATGTGTCTTGCGGGGATCTGCGAGGAGCTGACCTTTCGCTACGTGCTCATCGGCTACTTGCTGCTCCTGCTTTCCCTACTCCTACCTGCCGCCGCAGCAGAGGCGGCAGCGGTGGCAATATCGGCCCTGGTCTTCTGGCTCGTCCACTTCCAGTATCGCAACTTCTGGATGGGCATCATCGCCTTCACCGTGGGCCTGATCTTGGGCGCGGGCTACGTGCTTTCCGGTAGCCTGCTGGCGGTCATGTTCGCCCACACCGCCTACAACATTGCCGTGGTTATGTCCGATCGCTTCGAAATGGTCCGGGACCCCGACTACTTCGGCGGGAAGGTGCCCGTTTCCTTTGCCCTGGACATGGCGGAAAAACGGGCCTCCTAGATCCTGGCAGACGTAGCCTTCCCTGCCTCCGAAAAGCTCTCCGACATCCGATCGCAGCACTCCTGAGCCGAACGGCATCCTTCGCAACCGCTACATCCTCCGCAGCAGCTCCTGGTTACCTTCTTCGTGATCACCGACCTCAGGGCCGCGCAGGCAATGGCAATCACAACAGTCAGAACCAAGGCGGTTCCAAAGTTCATAGCTTTCTCCTTCCCTTTTGCCCTAAGCTGCGGAAGAGGCACCGTCGACCGTCTGGGAAGCAAGCTCAATGACCTGCTTCTTGGAGGGATCAGGCCTGAAAAGGCCGAACAGCACAGCCGCAATGATTGCCACCGCCACTACCAGACCCAGCGGATTCACGGCGCCCGTCAGCGCAGAACCAATCTGGAAGATGCACAGGCTCACGCCGTAGGCAAAACCGCACTCCCAGCCAATGGCCGCCCAAAACCACTTCCAGCTGACCATCTCCCGTCGGATTGCACCCATGGCGGCAAAGCAGGGAGCGCACAGCAGGTTGAACATCATCAGGGAAAGGGCCGCCGGGACGGTGTAGGTCGCAGCCAGGCTTGCCCACAGACCCTCTTCGCCCCCGTACAGAACGGCAAAGGTGCCCACCATGTTCTCCTTGGCAATGAGGCCGGTTACGGTGGCGGCGGTTGCCTGCCAGTCACCAAAGCCCAGAGGGGCAAAGATCGCGCACACGCCAGACGCCACGACCGCCAGAACAGACAGGTCCATCTGCTCTTCCTCTAGCATGGTGAACGCGCCATCAACCCAGCCGAAGTTGGAAAGGAACCAGATTAGGATGCAGGAGAGCAGAATAATGGTGCCCGCTTTCTTGATGAACGCCCAGGCGCGCTCCCACATGCTGCGCAGCAGATCGAAGAAGCCGGGAAGTCGGTATTCCGGCAGTTCCATCACGAAGGGCGTAGTCTGCCCATAGAAGGGCTTGGTCTTGCGCAGGATAATACCGCTGACGATGACCGACGCGATGCCGGTGAAGTACGCCAGGGTGGCAATGAGGCCGGAGCCGCCGAAGATGGCTCCGGCGAACAGGGCTATGATCGGCAGCTTTGCCGAGCAGGGAACGAAGGTGGTGGTCATGACCGTGAGCCTACGGGCGCTTTCGCTTTCGATGGTGCGGGATGCCATGATGGCGGGCACGCCGCAGCCCGTGCCGATGAGCATGGGGATGAAGGTCTTGCCCGAAAGGCCGAAGCGTCGGAACACCCGGTCAAGGATGAAGGCCACGCGGCTCATGTATCCGCAGCCTTCCAGAATGGCCAGCAGGAAGAACAAGATCATGATCTGGGGCACAAAACCCAGCACCGCTCCCACGCCGCCGACGATGCCGTCAAGGACCAGGGCCTTCAGCCAGTCGGCGCATTGCACCGCATCAAGCCAGCCCTCCACGATCACGGGAATGCCGGGGATCCACATGCCGAACAGGGCAGGATCGGGCTCTTCGGAAACAAGGCCCTCCTCGAAGGCGGCGGTTGCTTCGTCAAGCTGCTCCTGCCCGGGGCCCAGGTACCAGCCATCACCAAACACGCCGTCGTTTGCCCAGTCGGTGGCCACTCCTCCCACCGTGCTCACGGCAATGTAGTACACCAGTCCAATAATCAGAACGAACAGCGGAAGCGCTAAAAACCGGTTGGTCATGATCCGGTCGATCTTCTGGGAAGCGGAAACGGTCTGCTCCCCTTTCTGGTACACGGAACCGATGAAGGAGGTGATGTGCCCGTAGCGCTGGTCAGTCACAATACCCTCAGCGTCGTCGTCGAAGCGCTCCTCCGCCTTTCGCACCACGTCTTCAACGTCCATGGGCTCCGTCAGGTTCTGCAGGGTCTTTTCGTCTCGTTCGAAGGCCTTGATGGCGTAGTAACGACGCAGGTTGGCGGGCACGGTGGAGGGAAGCTGGGCTTCCACCTGGCGCATTGCCTTTTCGAACTCGGGCGCGTAGGTCACGGGAGTGGGAACCTGGTGCTGCTGGGCCGCCTTGATGGCAGCGGCGGCGCAGTCCTGTACGCCCTGGCCCTTCAGCGCCGATATCTGCACCACCGGCACGCCCAGCTGGAAGCCCAGCTGAGTGGCACGGATGGTATAGCCGCGCTTTTCCGCAATGTCCATCTGGTTCAGGGCCACCACCACGGGGATCCCGAACTCCAGGAGCTGCTCGGTCAGGAACAGGTTGCGCTCCAGGTTGGTGGCGTCCACGATGTTGAGAATGGCGTCCACCGATCCGCCAGCCAGAAAATCCCTAGACACCACTTCTTCCTGGGTGTAGGG
>JAQXGX010000114.1 GCA_029006935.1 Eggerthellales bacterium
GCGGTACTGGACGGGCCAAAGTCACGCTTTCGGCACTCGAATTGGCAGGGCGGCCCCAGCGACAGAGCAGTCAGGCTTCGTGTATGTACCACCCTTACTGCACGCACGATTTATCGGCAGAAACCACGGAAGATACGAAGAATAGAGAAAGAAAAAGACAAGCCCGCCAAACCATCAGGAAGCCAGAACGCAAAAACGCCGCCCCAAAGGACGGCGTCATCAATCAACTGGTCGGGTTGACAGGATTTGAACCTGCGGCCTCTGCGTCCCGAATTCCGTTACCTGTCGGTTTGATCTGGTTTGGTATTTAACAATTTACCACATAAAACCCCAGGTCACGGGCTAATCGTAATCACTATAGTTTGGGTCTAATTGGCTTCGGTGTCCACTTTTTGACCACCAGGCGGACAAAAAGCGGACATGATTTTGCCGTTCTTTTGGCACCGATTGCAGGGGTAGACGACTTGACTAGGAAAAAGCGCATCTACATAACCGAATCAGGAGAGATCCGAACGATAATCAGAGGGAAGAAGTACCGCATTCGGCACAGGATTCCCAAGGAGGCAAACGGCGGGGAATACGGCTGGTCCCCAATGAGGACGGTGTACGGAACCATAGCCGACGCCCGCGTTGCCCTGGAGGAGTATCGTCTTGAGCTTGAGGCAGAGATCAACGGGGACCTGGTGAATCAGGCCTTCGCCGAATACGCGGACGCCTTTCACCAGCATCGCGTCGAGGCTGGTGTCGTCGCCCAAAGCACCCTTGATCGCGAGCGCGCCCAAATCAAGCGGATTTGCGGGATCCTTGGGAAGAAGGACATCGGGGAGATCACGCTTGCCGATGTTAATGCCGCCTACGACAGGCTTCGCAGGGAGGGCGTGACGCAGACCGGCATCAACAGCTTTCACAGGAAGCTAAATCAGATCATGACCAAGGCCTTGAAGGAAGAGGTCATCCCCCGAAACCCCTGCCTGCTGGTTGAAGCGAGCGAGGTCAGGTGACCCCGAAACACCGTGAAGAAGACCTTGTCGGTTGAGCAATTCAAGGAGCTTGCCCAGGCGCTGCTGGAGATGGAGACCGACGGCAAGGTGGTTGCTCTGTGGATCGCGATGTCAACCGACGCGCGCAAGGGCGAGATCTTGGACCTCACATGGGAGGATGTCGACCTCGATGCAGGAAAGATCGGATTCAACGCCCAGCTGACAGCCAACAAGAAGCGCATCCCGCACCTGAAAAACGAGACATCCCACAGGACCCGCTCCATCGACGTGAACACGGTCAACTTCCTGACGAACTGGTGGCGTGCCCAATCCGCGCTGTTCTATGGCGGCAAGGCGGTTCCCTTGGGAGCTCCCGTGTGTTGCGATGACTCCGGCGGCTTCGTACGCACGTCGGCCTTCGACAATTGGCGCCGCAGACTGTTTGCGGACCATGGCCTGGGAAAGTTCAAGTCGGTTGAGAGGCGCGTGGATTGCAAGGGGCATATCAGGTACAAGTACTCGGGCTATACGGGTTTCCGCCTTCATGACTTGCGGCATGCCCAGGCGACGTTTCTGGCCAGCCAGAATGTCGATGTGAAGACCATCCAGGAGCGTGGAGGTTGGGCGAGCGCTGACGTTCCGATGAACATCTACGCCAAATATGTCGTCGAGAACGATAAAACTGCTGCGGATGCGATCAGCAAGCTGATGCCGATGGTCTCCCTCAAATCGAGCGAATACGTTGAAGCAGGGCGGTTTGGCAGGTTCGGAAGCATAGAGGACGGCGCGCAGTCGTCCAATGCCAGGCCGCGTGATCTTCTGGTTGAGACGCATCGCCACAGGGCGGTGCCTATGTCGACGGAGGTCGCCCAAAAGAAGGTTCTCGATTGCTTCGAGGATGAGCCTGAAGGCGCCCTGCTTAGCAAGAAAGACATCGTTGCCAGAACGGGCATCTTTAGTGCCAAGTGCATGAGCAAGGCTTTGGTGGCGCTTCAGGGCTCCGGCAAGATCAAGCGCGTTGGTAGCACTAAGGCAGCAAGGTACCGCAAGGCCTCATAGGCTATCGGTGGCAGTCGTTGCAGCTGTGGCAGCTACTGCGAGGTAAGAAGGATTGAGGGCAGCAATATATGTCTGTATGGCGTATCGCTATGTCAAAACCTTACCAAATATGGTAAGGTTTTGACACATAGAGAAAGGACAACCGTGACCCACTATCGCGACATATACGAGATTGCGGCAGACAACTACGGCATCGTCACGGCGGCGCAGGCGAAGGAGGCGGGCGTCTCCGACAAGGAGATGTGCGCCATCTCGAAGCGTGGCAGGATCTACCGCATCGGCCACGGGGTCTACCGCCTGGTGGACTACATCCCGACCCCATACGACCCGTACGCCGACGCGGTCGCGCTTTGCGGGCCGGAGGCATACCTTTACGGGGAGTCCGTCCTCGCCATGCTTGGGCTTGCCCACACAAACCCCACGCGCCTGTTCGTCGCCTCACCGCGCCGTGTCCGTCGGAAGCTGCCGGCGTCAATCAGGCTGGCCTGGATTCCAGGAGGCGGGAAGCCCGTTTCCTACGAGGGGATCCGTGCACAGCGCGTGTCGGAGGCGATTAGGGCGTGTAGGGGCACCATGATGCCCGAGCGCTTGCTGCAGGCCGCAGATACGGCAAGGAGCAAGGGGCTTTTGGGCAAGGCTGAGTATGCGAGCTTGCTTGAAGAGATGACGACATGGTGAAGAAGCCCAACAGCATGAGAAACCTTGACAAGGCGCTTCATCGCATTGCCAAGGATGACGCCGACTATGTAAACCTGCGGTCGTTTGTCGCCAATGTCGTCGTCGGCCAGCTGTTGCCCGAGGGGGTCATCAAGGGCGGGTCGTCATTGAAGATGCGCTTCGGGGATGCGGCGACCAGGTACACGACGGACCTGGATGCCGCCAGATCAAGCGACATCGATACGTTCATTGACGCCCTTGGGGCTGCTTTGGAGTCTGGATGGGAGGGCTTCACGGGAACGTTGGAGCTTGGCAGGAAGGCCCGTCCGAAAGACGTCCCTGCCCACTACGTGATGCAGCCTGTCGACGTGAAGCTTAGCTACCTTGGGCGCTCATGGTGCACGGTTGCGCTGGAGGTGGGACACAACGAGGTTGGGGACGCGGACGTTGCCGACATGTGCGTCCCGGAGGGCTCGAAGGAGCTCTTCGAATCTTTGGGCTTTCCCGAGCCCGGAATGGTGCCGCTGATGCCGTTGAGCTACCAGGTCGCCCAGAAGATTCATGCGCTGAGTGAACCGGGGAGCAAGCGGGCCCATGACTTGATCGACCTTCAGGTGATCATGCAAAGCGAACAGATTGATCTACGGAAGACTCGAATCGTCTGCGAGCGTGTCTTTGCATACAGGAAGATGCAGCCTTGGCCGTCTCCCATTGTCGAAGGTGCAGATTGGTCCACCCTCTACGATAGCCAGGCGGATGGCCTGGACGTGTTTCACGACGTTGGAGAAGCCGTATCCTGGGCAAATGAGCTCATTGGCAGCATAGACGCTTCCTAGAAAAGAAACGGGCAAATGCTCGTGGCATTTTCTAGGGGAGCCTTAGCTAGCTGCGTTTTTTTCGATGACGGTCGCCTGGGCGGCCAGCCAATTACCGGCTTTCAGGCGCTGAGCACCTTCGCGCATAAGAAAGCCTTGTCCAGCTGACTCCATTTGCTTGCGTACGATGCTTGCATCTTGCCTGGAGGCAACAGACATGCACCAGGCGTCAATGTCTTCATCTTCAAGAATGAGTTCAGCATGCTTGAAGACGGCATCAAGAGTGTAGCCTTGGGCGAGAGTGCTGTATGCCTTCTGGTCGGCGAAGGCGTACATTGCGTCCTCCTGGCCTTCGAAGTAATCGCGGATGTCGATGCCTTGCTGTGCAAGGCCGATGCGGATGTCTTCAAGGACACTTGAACGGGCTGCTTCAAGAATGTCAGTAGGAATGTCTCCGTTAAAAGACTTCGCGAGCTCGACAGCTGCAGCCTTTCGAATTGCCTGCCTTTGCTTGTCCTTGGCCGTCAAAGAAAGCTCTTCGCGAATCGTATCCTTTGTGTCTTCCAGGTCTGATTCGAAGGGGAGATGCTCCTCAATCCATTCGTCAGAATAATCGGAATGTGACGGAATCTCATCAACCGATTCGCAATACCTTAGCGCGATGTCAATCAAGACTTGCCTGACCTGATCTTCGGTTATCTGCACAGGCTCTACTTCCACAGTTACAGGACCGTAGGATGAAAGCTCGAACTGAGGCTTTGGCGTGACTACAAAGCTAAACGAATAAGAGTGGCCAGTTTTCGGCAGTTGATCTTGCTGGGCTTCGGGGATGAATGCCGGGATAATGCCCGTTTGGTCAATAGCTGCGGGCAGGAGCGATTCCGCCATTTGGACGGCGACAACCGCATCAAAATCGTCAATGTCATATTGCTCTTTTGCGAGCGTTCCGGCGGGATGGAGCTCGTCTACCTGCAGATCGAGTTGCTTGATGACGGCGTCGCGTGCTTCCTTCAGTGCTGCTTCGGTTTCCTTGCTCGTCAAGGTTGCTTCGAGGCGAACCTTCCCGTTTTCAAGCTTTTCGGTTTTTACCTTCATCTGCTCTCCCCTTGATTGGCTGGTTGCATGCTGCTTTGCGTCTCTATGGAACCATTTTGCGAAGGGAGTGGCATTGTGCAAAAAGCACAATGTATCTTGGCGTGTGGCTGCCTTAGTGCAACTTAATCGCATCGTCCTTTGTTGCTTCTGGGCTTCTGATCTTGCGCCTTCGCGTTTTGCTGTCGCTTTCGTTTCGCCGCGCGTTTTCCAACATTGCAACTGGGTTCAAGCAGGCTGCAATGGTTGTGGCAGTTGTGGCAGATGGTGTCGTCCAGATACCACCTGAACTCGCTCATAGTGCTTCCTTCCCTTGCTTACGCCCGTGGAACAGGTGGTAGCAAAGTGCTGCGATGGGGCCAATGACCGCGAGAGCCAGATAACTCCACTGGAAGCCGAGAACTGGCATGAACAATCCCACCAAAACGGGACCTACGCCCAGCCCAAGATCCATGCTGGTGAAAAATGTCGAGTTAGCACGGCCTAGTTCGGGCTTTGGCGTGTCGCGCGCCATGATCGTTTGCATGATTGACTGAGTGATGCTTACGCCAAATCCGGTGAAAGCAGCAGCGATAATGAGCATTGATGCATTTGATACAAAAGCAAGTAGCACAAATGCAACGGTCAGCGCCGCAAAGCATACGTACACCACGGAGTTTTCTCCCTTACGGTCTACGCGTTTTCCCACAATGGGCCTGAAGATGAAGCCCACCGCGGAATACACCAGGAAGAAGAAGCTGACTTCGGATTCCAGGCCCAGCTCGCCAGCATAGCTCACCACGTAGGTAACTACGCTGGAATAGGCGAAGAACACCAGGAACAGCACAAAAGTGATGGGAAGAATCGACAGCTGAATCATGGAGGCGATGCCGCGCTCCGTCTTCGCCGAAACGCCTTCTGTTTTGGGGGTTGCGGGGATTTTGACAAAAATCAGTGTAATGGCAGGTAACGCGGAAATTGCCGCAAGGAATACGAACAAGGGCGTGTAGCCACCAAATGCGTTGATGATGTTGATGGAGATGAGTGGCCCGATGCCAGTGGCCAAGGCGGTCATCATCGAGAAGTAGCCGACGCCTTCGCCGGAGCGGGAACGAGGAATGAACAAGATGACCGCTGCGGATACGGAACCAGACTGAATGGCCATGGCTACGCCGTGCGCAGCGCGGACTACAAGCAACGCCGGAAAGCTCATTGGCAGGAAAAACAGCAGGAAGCACGCTAGGTTGCCCACAAAGCCAATAGTCATGGAAAGCTTGAGGCCCCATCGATCAAGCTGCTTTCCAAGAAGCAATCTGGCTGCGATTGCTGCGAGTACATATATCGTTACAGAAAGGCTTGCCACGCTGGGGGACAGCCCGTATGTTGCAGCGGAATAGCCTGTAAAGACTACCATCGTGATGTAGAAGCCGAGTGAATGGCACAGGTTGTATGCCATCAAAAGGATGTAGTTAAGGTTCCATAGCTTTTCGTTGTTCATGCTCTCCAGCTCGTTCGGGTGAAAGGTCTGCTCTTGACGATGCAGCCTGCGTTCAGTACCGTTTCTCCTATCACGACCTTTCTCTCTCTGCTCTGACTTGTTTGTGGCCGCCTTTCCGCAACAGGCTTTGAGTAAGGGTCGTGATTTTTTTGCTTCCGCAAGGTGGGCCCTCGCGATTCGCATTTCGCGAGGGCCCAAACGGGAGGGAATTCTGAGCGTCGTTGCCCAGTCGGAAAAGCTTCAACGGCTACTCACTTCTAGACAGCGGGCTCCACATGACCAATTAGGCCAAAACGAAACAAATCGGTCATTGTGCGAAATAAACAGAAAGAAGACGCTGCGTTTTATCGAGTTGCTGCATACAGCACGGGATGGGAGACGAGATGCCGTGCGATATGCAACAGGGCTCAGCCATGTTTGGCTCATTGCGCATATTTGGGCGGATAAAAGGCGTAATGCCGATATTGCGTGCGCGAAGGATTCTGCGCTTGACGTTGTCAGGCCTCGTATTTCGAGTGCGAACCTATGCATTATGCATAAGAAACAAACAAATGCTATTCCGTATGACAGTGTATTGTGCAGAAAGCACATAGAATCGCACGCGTCGTTAGGCTGATAATTATAGGTGTCAGATTCCTTAGGAGGAACCCATGGCAATCCGCTTAGACATCATATGCGACGGCCTGTCCGCTTACGGTAAAACCTACAAGGGGAGCGGATACGATGCATTGAAAAACGAGGAGTTTTTCGACGTCAGACTTTATTGCATTGGCATGCAGCTTAATCCGGATTTTGTCTACCTGTGCGATGATCCTGCCGTACCCATGCTTGCGGTGAATGCGGGATATGCGTTTATCTGCGTTTTCCCGGAAGGCGCAGAGCCATCTCAATGTGCGGTTTGCTCATATTGCGGCTCGGTGACGATGACGTCACTGCTCAATATCCTGCAGGACGCTTTTTATCGATACAGAAATTGGGAAAGGAGCATGGACCGCTCGATTGCCGCGGACGAGGGAATCCAGAAGCTTATCGACCTTAGCCAGCCCTTCCTGAAAAACCATGTTGTCGTGGTCGATCCTGCTCTCAAGTTGATGGGGTCCTCAAAGCTTGAGTGCGACGACCCGATCACCGTTGAGCTGATCAATCATGGTTACCATACTGAAGCCAACATCAGAAAATTTTCGCTCAACAAGCGCTTTGACGCGTGGGCGCACGAAAAGGGCTTCATCATCAACGATACGAAAAAAATCTGCAAATACACCACGGTCGTGTGGTCGTTCAAGACGAGAAACTCTTTCTCCTTGATTGCAATCATGATGTGCAACGTGGTCGAAGCGGACGACACTATTCTCTACTGCTTCAAGAAAATGCTGGACCGTATTCTGTACTACGCAAAGCGCGACTATCCCGATGACAAGCCTTCAGGCAATCAAGCTTCTCAATTTGTGCGCGACTTGGTGTCTGGCAATGTTCCCAATGAATCGGTTGCCAAAGAATACTGCCACGCGCTGAGTATTCCCTGCACAGGTCGATTCTGCGTCTTCTACATTAAGACTGACGGAACGGACGCGCCGGTCAATCGCGTATTGGCGGACATATCCCAAGCTGTTGCTCCGGCGAAGGCCGTTCTGATGGACAACGTTATTACCGTACTGTGCTTCAATTGCACGAAAAGCGCATGCGCTCACGCCTGCGGGTCTGAGCTGTGTCCCATGAAGAGAAGGTCTGTCTCCCTTAGAATCGAGGACGTTCTTAATCGCTACAGCTTGAGGTGTGGCAGGAGCTCGAGCTTTGAAAACATTTTCAATGCAAGAATTGCTTTCCAGCAGGCCGAAGCCGCCTATTCTGTCAGTGACGCGCCAGGAAAAAGCCCTGTTCCGCTGCCGAGCCGCAGGAAGCGTGCGCACATCTTCCAATTTGACCAGTATTGCCTGGACTACATGATCATGCAGACGCTTGGAAGCAACAAGGAAATTCTGTTGGCAACCAGAGCCTGCAAGAAGATCATGCAAATGATCGACGACGATAGCCATGCGGGAACGGATAACGCCCAGTTCTTGTATTCCTACCTTGCTTTGGAACGCAGAGGCAGTTTGGTTGCCGAATCGCTCCACATGCATCGCAACAATGTGAAATATCGCATCGATCGAATCGAAGAGCGATACGATCTCAATACCGATGACCCTGTGGAGCGATTGGAGCTCACTGCTGGGTATTCGATCGTCCATGCGTGGCTTGTGCATAACGAGCAATAAAAACCGATTTCAAATAGTTTGGTTTTTCCAAAACACCAGATAGAAAGCCCAACTTGTGCAACGCGCACAAGTTGGGCTTTCTAGTTTGGTGAGCATTGGACAATGCGAAGCCCTTTCATGCAAACCTATAGTTCGAGCAGCGGGAAGGCAAATACCGCAAATAGTCAATCGAAGAGAGGAAGATCATCATGGCTATTAAGAAGCTCGACAATGTTCGCTTGAACGTCAAGCCCATGTTCCTGACCCTGTATCACGAGTATGTGTTCGAGGGTCCCTGCCGCTTTGGCGAGGGCATGCAGCTGGAGAAGGAATTCGACCTGATGATGGCAGGCGAGAAGTTCAAGGGCTGGTACAAGCAGCTCCAGGACGCAATGCCGGACACCGTCGTCAACCTGCTCGAGCCGGTAGAGGTTCAGCGCGACGAGAACTTCCTGACCACCGACGCTATGCTCGACAAGCTGGCTGAGGGTTCCGAGGAAGTCGACCTGTACTACATTGGCTATGCAAGCCGCCCCTATGACCTGGCTCTCGAGTTCGCAATGCGCGTTGGCAAGCCCTGCGCAATCACTCAGGCATGCTGCGCTGCCTCCATTACCTCCGCTGAGTTCCTGGCCCGCGGCCTTGAGTTCTACTCCTTCGAAGAGTGGTGCGACGCTACCGAGTACATGACCGTTCTGCGCGCCCGCAAGGCTCTGCGCGAGGCAAAGTGCATGTGCGCAGTCCGCATGGCAAGCTCCGTTTCCGTCTCCGCTCCGGACTCCATCATCGATCCCGAGAAGGCAACCGCCAAGTTCGGCATCCGCTTCCGCTATGTTTCCGCTCATGAGCTGCTTGACCAGATCTCTTACGGCGATCCCATGGAGAACTACAACACTCCTGGCCGCAAGGGTCTGAACTTCACCGAGGAAGACGCTGTTGCTATCAAGAAGGCAACCAAGGAGTTCATCGAGAACGCTGGCACCAACTACATGACCGAGGAGAACGTCCAGAAGTCCATCGAGGCTTGGTACGGCATCAACAAGTGGCTCGACGCCACCGAGTGCAACTGCTTCACCGCTCCTTGCCCGGACCTGTGCGCAACCCGCCGCATCAACCAGCTGAAGTACACCATGTGCCTGAACCACTCCCTGAACAACGAGGCTGGCATCCCCTCTGCTTGCGAGTATGACCTGGGCGCAATCATCGCTAAGGTTATCCTGCAGGAGATCGCACGCCGCCCAACCTACATGGGCAACTGCTTCACCGTTCCCGTACGCAACGGCAAGCGTTCTCAGCTGCCTAAGGCACTGTTCTTCACTCCCGAGGAAGTTGACGAGAAGATGGATCTGCTGGGTACCGATGGCGACGTCGTTCTGACCTTCCACTCTGTCGCAAACCGTCGTTGGACCTCCTATGACGAGCCGCTGCGCCCCTACAACATCCGCGAGTTCGCACGCTCCGGTTTCGGCGCAACCGTCCGCTACGACTTTGCTCAGGACGCTGGCCAGGTTATCACCATGTGCCGTATCGACCCCACCTGCGAGAAGCTGTTCGTCGCTAAGGGCGAGATCGTTGCCTCCATGGGTTACGAGTCCACCAACTGCTCCAACGGCGTGTTCTTCAAGGTCAAGGACTCCAAGGACTTCTTCCAGAAGCAGGCTGCAATCGGCAACCACATGCCGCTGGTTTATGGTGACTTCGAAGAGCAGGTCATCCAGCTCGGCGAGCTTCTGGGCCTGGAGATCGTCAACGCCTAGCACTAAAGGGAGCCTGCACGGCTTTTCCTTCTAACCCCTTGCAATTGGCGCGCATTGGCCGGGTCGCCCAAACCCTTTTTGGGGCGACCCGGCCTTCTCCCAATATTTCTCTTTACCGAGGAGCGTCCTATGAAAACACCTGACCAAATTCAAGATGAGATTATCCAAGGCTTTTTGGATGCAGGTGATCCTTTGGCGCAGTTTGAGCATCTGCTAGGGCTGTCTTATCAGTTGCCCGAGATGCCCGAAGCCGACCGTACGGCAGATGTATTGGTCAAGGGATGCCAGAGCCAGGTTTGGCTTTACGTTGAGTGGCCGAATGGCCTGCTCAACATCCGTGGCGAAAGCGACACGTTGATGGTTCGTGGCGTTATCAACATGTACAAAGCGATGTTTGACGGGCGTCCTCCTCAGGATGTTCTCAGCTGCAAGATTCGCTTTGTGGACGAGACGGACATGGCGGCAATCTTTGACCCAAGTCGCAAGGCCGGCGTTGCCTCAATCTTTGAAACCATATGCGCCTCCGCTCGCGCGCAGCTAGCGGGCGAAGTCGCATAAGGAGGTTATTTCTATGACAAAGACACTTAAAGAGCGCCTGGAGGAATCTACCGAGAAGTCAAAAGAGGTGCTTGAACAGCTTACCAGCGACGATATTTCTCGCGACGAGTTCCGCAAGCTCATGTCCGACTACGTGGGCTATCGCTTCTTCTTGGAGCCTGATGAAATGTTCACAGGCAACATTCTCGCTTTGGCGGAATTCAGCGTAGAGAAGCTTTTGCGCATAAACGACCTGAGCGTCTCCCTCTCGGAGGGCTCCATCACCTGCACCAATCAAAAGGACACCGACATCAAGAAGGTCTTGCTGTCCTTGACGTTGCAGCGTGCTCTCAACGTGCAATTTACGCCGGCGGAATCCGCCGACCTGGACACCATCGACAAACTTGCCTGCGCTTTGTATGACGCGAAGAGCGATCCCAGCCGCGCAAGGGCCTAGCAGAACAGGAGTATTGCCATGACAATGTCTGACACCACGAGGCTCATGAAGCTTGAAATCTCCAACATGAATGATGAGAGCGACTTGAAGCGCTTGCAGGACGCTTTCGTCCAGGAGTTTGCTTACGACTTTGAGATTACTGCGGACTTCAAAACGAAGGAAGTCGCAATCGATGGTCTCTGGGAAGAGGACCTGGATGTGATTGACGTCGTTCGTGAGGCGGGCTTCACTATCACGTACGCCCTGGCTATGTAGTTTGTTTTCGGCAGGCAGCTAAACGCTGCCTGCTTATTTTTTTGGAGCTGAGCAATGTTTGATATCGAATCTGTTCGAAGCGATTTTCCGATTCTGGGTATTCAAGCCAATGGGAGGCCTTTGGTCTATTTGGATAACGCCGCCACAATGCAGATGCCGCTTCCTGTTCAGCAGACCATGCAATATCACTACGAGCAGGTGAATGCCAATGTGCACCGCGGAACGCACTATCTATCCCACGAGTCCACTAAGGCCTACGAAGAAGCACGCGAGGCCGTTGCTTCTTTCTTGCATGCTCCGTCTACACGCAATGTTGTGTTTTCTGCGGGTACTACTGGCGCGATCAACATGGTGGCTTTGGGCCTGCGAGATTACGTTGGCCCGGGAGACGTAGTTGTTTCAACGGTATTGGAGCACCATTCGAATTTCGTGCCTTGGCAACAACTTTGCCTGGAGTGTGGGGCGCAGTTCAAAGTTGTGGGAATTGACCAAAATGGCAATCTGAATCTTGATGAGCTGAGGGCTGCCGTCTGCGGCGGCGCTAAGGTTGTTGCATGCACCTGTTGCTCGAACGTATTGGGCACGGTGACGCCGATACGAGAAGTTGTGAGCATTGCCCATCAGGCCGGTGCTTTGTGCTTGTTGGATGCCGCGCAAGGAATTCGCCATGGCGTATTAGATGTCCAAGCCCTTGATTGCGACTTCTTGGCATTTTCCGGACACAAATTAGGCGCGCCTACTGGCATCGGCGTGCTGTACGGCAAGATGTCGGCGCTTGAGCTGCTCAAGCCTGCGTGGTTTGGCGGAGAAATGGTCGATATCGTTACCACCGAGAGGACTACTTGGGAAGAGCTTCCCTTGCGCCTTGAGCCCGGAACGCCCAATTATGCGGGAGCCATTGGGCTTGGAGCAGCTCTTGAATATCTGGAATTTGTGGGCCGAAAGGAAGCTGCTGAATACGAGGACGAACTGGTTGCATATGCCGTCAAAAGCTTGTCGCACATTGACGGGATGAACGTCTATGGCAATCCGGAGCATCGCAGCGGGTGCGTGTCGTTCAACATTGACGGGGTGCATCCTTTTGATCTGTGCACCCTTATTGACAAGATGGGCGTAGCATTGCGTAGCGGGAACGCCTGCGCCCAGCCGTTACTGAATGCTTTGGGCTGCACGGCGGTCGCTCGCCTCTCTCCGGCGTTCTATAACAGTTTTGAAGAGATTGACGCTGCCGTTTCGGCTATTAGTCGGGGAGCGCAGATCCTTCGCAAATAACGATTGCATTGCGTTGGGCCAGGCCGTCGGTGCATGCTGACGGCCTTTTTTGTTCAATTTTTCGTCATCGTGCTCGTTGCACAAAAAGAGTCTGCGCTGTTCATGCTGTGTGCATAATTCTCCTGGTTGTGCGTTTTGCATCTAAAAATATTGTTCATCACGCACAAGCCACTTCGTGCGCGATGGCAATTGTCCCAAAGCGGCGCGTACGTGAAACTCGTTGTTGGTAGCAGTGGGTTTCGTATGCGCCACTTAGCATCTCTCTCCCGTCTCTCGCTGTTCAAATCTCCGCGCTTTGCATGCCGGGCTTTGCCTTGCGTGCTGTTGTCTGGAGGCGCGGGACGGAAATGGTGGAAAATCTAAAGAGAGGAGAGCCTCATGGCTGAAGAGACCACCAAAGACATTACTCAAGAGAAGGGCGCACCTGAGCTGCCGGCAAATTACAAGCCGCTGTCTACTGGCCTGAAGTACTTCTACGGTGTTGGTGACTTCGGTTTCAACATCATGAACTCCGTAGAGAATTACTACTTCGTCTTCTTCCTTACCAACTGCGCGATGCTTGACCCGGTACTTGCCGGTCTTGTTTCGACCATCGGCTCGGTTGTCGATGCTGTCGTCGGCTGGCTGTGGGGTGCAATCATCAACACCATCAAGCCGATGCGTTGGGGTCGTTATCGTTCTTGGCTGTTCATCATGCCTTGGATCGTCCCCGTTCTGTTCGCTCTTGACTATGTCAAGTTCTCCGACGATCCGATGATCACCGCTGTGCTCATCACCGTGTTCTACATTGCATCTCATTGCTGCTGGGATTTCCCGTATGTCTCCAACGTTTCTATGATTGCTGTTGTCGGTCAGACGGGCGAAGATCGTGCTCGCTTGGCTTCCACTCGTGGTATGTGGTCTAACGCATCTAAGATTCTGTTCGCATACATCTTCCCGCCGGTTGCAATGCTTGGCGCAACCCTGTTTGGTGCACAGAATCAGGCTGTCCTGGATGCTGGTACTGCTGGCGTTCAGCCGATGAACTATGCGTTTGCCGCATTTGTCTTTGGCTGCGTCTTCGCCGCTCTCTATAACGTTCATTTCGCTCTCACCAAGGGCTACGAGAAGGAATACACCAAGGAAGAGCTTGCAAACTGGAAGACCAACAAGAAGGCCGACAAGGGTCAAAACAGCGCAGGCGACCTCGGCCGCTCCATCGCTCAGAATCCGAACGTCATCTTCCTGATGCTGGGTGACGTTGCCAAGTGGATCTTCAACTTCGTTGTCGGCGGCACCGCTGTTTACTACTTCACCTATGTCGCATTCGATCCCGGCATGCTCGCAACCTACATCTTCGTAACCAACATCGCATGCGTTATCGGCGCATACCTTGGTGGCCCCATCGTTAAGGCTCTCAAGAGCTCCAAGACTGCAGTTATCGCCGCCTTTATCCTTATGATCGTGACGCTTCTTATCGCACGCTTCATGTACACACAGATGATGGTCGTTGTGGTCTGCATGTCCATCGCTATGGCTGGTTATGGTCTCATCTACGCTGTTATTCCCGCAATGTATGGTGACTGCGTTGTCTACTCTGAGTGGAAGACTGGCAAGAACTCCGCTGGTTGGATTTCCGGCCTGCAGGTTCTGCCTCTGAAGATCGGCTTCTTCGCTCGTGGCGTTGTCATCCCGGCCATCCTTGCTGCTGCTGGCTTCGTCGCTGGTATGAGCCCCAACGACTCTACGCAGGCTTTGCAGGAGGGCATCGTGAACGGTTGGTTCGTGCTCCCCGCAATCCTGTGTGCAATCTCCATGCTCATCCTGCTGTTTGGTTACAAGATCAATAACACTGTTCTGACCAAATGCCAGGAAGAGCTCGCCCAGCGTCAGCTGAACGAGGAGAACGCTGAGTAATCAGTGATTCGGTGCACGGCCCTTCACCAAGGGCCGTGCATTTCTTGAGTTGCTTTTTCAAGGCGGAGCGAAGCGGGCGCAATGTCTGCTTCGCTTCGTAAAAGGTGTCAAGGCTTTGAGAAAGGTGTACTTATGTCATCCATAGCAAACGCATTCTCGACGGCATACGCAAACCGTCGCAAGCGATCTCCCCTTCAGGTCGGCCTTTCGACCGGCATGCTCATCGTAGCAATCGTCGTTTGCGTTTTGCTTATGAAGATCTTTAATCCCGACCAGATCTTCCTGCTCTTGGTACCGGTCCTTTTTATTGGCATCTTGTTTACCATTCGCACGGTGAAAACGAATCCGAGGAACAAGCAAGATGTTACTGATGAGCACGAGACGTGTATGCCCATTCTTGAGAGATACAACGAGAAGCGCAACATCAAGCACCTCATGCGTGACTACAACGAGTGGTGGGAAGGCGAGCATAGCAACTACACGCGTATGCATTTCGCCGAGAAGGTTATCGACATCCTGCAAGACAACAGGAAGTACGAAACAGCGCTTAGGGTCTTGTATCAGGTTGCTGAGCTCCCTCTCAAGGGCCGCGATCATTATGACTTCGACAACTATCTGAAAAAGGCCGAACCTATCCTCAAAGCTGGGTTGGAAAAGCAGCGAAAGGAACAGGGCAGGCGCATGGCCTAGAAGGGTCTGTGCGTGTGCGAATTTCTTCTTGCCCTTGTTATCGATGTCGACCTGGAGCGCCCCTCCCAATGGCTCCAGGTCGATGTTGTGTGTAGGGGAGTTTTGCTATGCGAAGTGCATAAAGCTGTTTTTCCAAACATAGTCTTACCGAACAATGACGGTTTGAAGGTGTGTCCATAGAATCAATAGTGTCTCGCTTTGCCTGTGTTGGAGAGAGCACTGGCAAAGCGGGAATTGTTTTTCTAACGGGACTTTACTCCTAGCGAGCAGCAATTCGTCTCTACGAAATAGGGACCGCCGGCTTATGCTGAACCGCCTCCCATTTCTCGTGTCCAAGAAATGGGAGGCGGTTCATTATGCCAGCGGCCCCTTCCGTTTTTGGTGCGAATTCTTGCTATTCGCCGAAGGCTTCTTCGGGCGTAACCATCTTGGTTCCGATGAAGTTTCCGTCATCATCGAACTCGGCGATGGGGATGCAAGCCCTTTCGGCCTGTTCGGCTTGAGACGGGTCGCGAAGTACGTGCTTTACTTCCGGTACGAGCTCCTTTACCACCCTTTCAACTCCTTGTGAAAGCGTGATATGCGAGAACGAGCAACCCATACATGCCCCCTGGAGCGCTACGTAAACAATGCCATTTTCATCGTCGATTTCGGTGATCTTCACATCACCGCCGTCAGCTTGGAGTTGGGGACGAATTGTTTCAATTGCATCGTTGAGCTTGTCTCGGTCGATCATGAGGACTCCTTCCGTTCAGTGCCTATAATCTCCGGCACTTGCCCAATAGATTCTAAAAAAGGGCTTAGGAGCAAGACAATTAGCATTGTGCACAATGAACAATGGCAGCCTTTGGTTAAAGCGAAAGTCAAAGCGCAAAGACTTGCTTGATAGTTTTTTTCGCCGGGCTAACGCAAATGCTGTTTGAGTCGCTTATGAGCAGATTTGCTCAACGTTGGTTCGTTGCAGTTGTTTGCTTTGCGAGCATTAGATTGTGGGTTGTCTTTGCTTAGTGCAAGCAGGGGCTTGGGCGTGGGTGGACCGACCCATCTGCCTGCATCGGACACGCCAGAAAACACTCCTAGGCGAAGAGACGTTGCCTGGGCAGCTTCCAGATCAGCCAAGCGTGCCTCGTATTCGGCGCGCGCATCAACAAGCTCAGGTGCCTCACTCATTTTCGCCAGGCGGGCAAATAATGCTTCGCGAACGCGGCCGAAGTCGGCATCAGAGCGGATCTACTCACGCTCGCAGACCGCAAGCGCGTGGTTGAGGCTAACGACCGTCTTTCCGTGCGCTGCCAGGCTGCCGTAGGTGCAAGCGAAAGGATCGGAAAGGTCCGCCAACGCTGCAGCAATTATGTTTTCACGTACAGTTGCTAGGCGAGGACGACCCAAGGAGGCGTCATGCGCAAGAGAGGCGCGGATCGATGTACGGTCGGTATCCGCCACAAGGGCAGCACCTGATGCTACCCATTTGTCAGGGGCAAAGGAGCGCGCATGGTTTTGCTCGATAAGCGAGTCGATCGACTCCTTCGAAAACGACTTGCCCACCTTGGGAGGGCCCACCAACAGGTGAAGCCCGGGGGCGATGAGGTCGTCGACGATCCATTCGTCTTCCTCCATGGGTTCTTCCAGGATGTCAGCAAGGGAGAAGGTTTCAAGCCTAGCCATTGGATGTCTCCTCGCCTTCAAAAGTAACCATCCAGTGGTTGAACGTGTCCTTCCGGAGTCGTGCGCCCATCGACTCGGCAAGTGCGTGCACGGCGTCTTCAAGGTCGCATGCGTAGCGGGTCAGACTATCGATGTCCGGCCACTGGTCGAATCCGTGCTCGGAAAGCAGACGGGCATCTTGCATGGCGTTGCGTACGTACGAGTAATCGCTAGCGGCCATGGCCCCTCCTCGTCTTCTTTGCTGTGCTGGGCCAGCGGATGTCGATGGATCCGTGCTTCTCCAGATGCTCTTCCAGTTTCTTGGCGGGGACGAACGCGTGTTGCCCCTAGAAAACAAAAAAGTCAGGGGCCGTTAAGCCCCTGACCTGCGGATTCGTGGTCGGGTTGACAGGATTTGAACCTGCGGCCTCTGCGTCCCGAACGCAGCGCTCTACCAAACTGAGCCACAACCCGAGCTGTTTTGCAGCATTGGATATGTTACTAGCCTTCGCTGAAATTAGCAAGACCTCATAGTAAAAAGTTAGCCCCAACAGAAGGCTCGATCACAGCCCGACTACAGTCCGACCGCGATCCAACCGCCAAACTCACCCACGTCCTAGGATGAAGCCCCCGGATCTTGGACGATCTCGCCAGCAGCGCGGGTCTGGCCATCATCAGCAACCGAAGCCGCTGCCAGCACGGAAGCATCCTCCGAAACCTGGGGAAGCGAAGGCTCAGCGGTCTCCACCTTCACGGTCTTTTCCCCTTTGAAGGTCTTGGTGCGCTGAATGAGCACGGAGCCGATCAAGAACGGCATCCAGAACACGATGGACCGGTACACCAAGCCAATGGCCACACCTGCCGCCGCCGTGGACCCGAAGGCGGTAAAGGCAACCGTGACCGCCGCCTCCACCACACCCACGCCCTGGGGCGTAATGGACACCATGGCAAACAGGGTGGCAACCACGTATCCGCATACCAGCGGCTGAGCAGAGGTCACACCGAACCCAATGCCCACCAGGCAGAAGCAGGCAAGCTCGCAGCAGCTGGCAATAATGGACTGGGCAAAGGCGCGGGCAGTATCCTTGGGGTTGGACACGATCATGCCGGCAGCATCGGAAAAGGACGCCACGGTATGCTCCACCCACGGCTGCATGGGGTCCTTCTTCATTCTCACAAACAGCCGATTGATCAGGCGCTCAATAGGAGTCAGGATGCGAATCAGCGTGCCCGGGCTCTTACGTCCCAGCACCAGCAGCCCCGCCATGCAGGAAACCACGAACAGCACAATCAATCCCAAGGCGAACCACCCGGGGTCAAGACCCACCGTCAGCGCCAGGACCGCAAAGGCCAAGATCATGATGCACATGAACGCCGAGTCAATGGTCAGCTGCATGAGCAGCGCCGCCGACGTGGCCTTTCCCGGCTCAATACCCCGACGGCGGGCATCGTCGACCACCAGCGTGGTGCCGGCAAGGTTTAAGGAAGGGGCGATGGTGTTCATGAAGAAGGTGCCGAACACCAGGGGAAGGGTGGCTCGAGGAGGCATGTGCTCCCCCACCGCCCTGAATGCATACGTGTACGCGTAGCTCTGGGAAAAGTACTTCCCCAGCTGGGTGCACACCGCAATAAGCAGCGGAATCGCGGATCCACGCTGTACGGTTTCCGCCAGCTCGACCAGCTGGTCCCCTCTGAGCACGAACATGGCCAACACTATGATGATGACCAGGCCCAGGAGCAGGTTGCGCGCGTTAATCTTCAAGTAACTCCCTACACGGTGAACACACTTGACATAAAGCATACCAGCCGCAAGGTCAAACCCCTGCGCAAAACCACCCTCAACGGCGCAACTGAACAAATAAACCGCCACGGAGGGGCGCTCCGAGCCATTGCCCAGGCCCTTTTTCAGGGCGAAAGAAACGGCAGGAACGCTCCCCTAGCAGCGGTTTTGGCAGACCAAAGGTATTGAACAGCCCTAGCGGCCCAGGCTGCTTTCATGCTTGGCGCGGGCTTCTTCGCTGTAGCGCTGCTTGTAACGCACATCCACCAGCTCCGCCACGATGGCGATGGCAAGCTCCGCCGGGGTCTTGGCGCCGAACTTCAGGCCGATGGGCCGCTTGATACTCTCCCAATCCTGGTCGGTAAGCCCCGCGGCGCGCACCAGCTCGTACACCGTGTTGTTCTTGCCCTTGCAGCCCATCATGCCAACGTAGTGCACGCCGTGCTTCTTGGCCCAGATGCATCCCTGGGGGTCGAACATGTGGCCACGGGTCAGCACGCACACGTAGTCATCCGGCGACGGGGTGAAGTCGGCCAGGTCGTCGAAGTTGCCGCCCCGCAGCAGGAAGCGCTCCACATTCGGGAACCGCTCCTCGTTCAGGTAGGCGGGGTCGTAGTCCAGTACCGTGACCTTGAAGCCCACGTGCGTTGCCAGGGCAGCCACTTCGCTGGAAGAGTCGGAAGCTCCCAGAAGCCACACGTGCACCGGCTGGAACAGGGAAACGGAAAGCCAGGTCAGGCCGTCGAACTGCTCATTGTGCATGGACGGTCCGCGGGTCACGTCCTTCATCTGGAAGGCGTCGCGGGGGCTCCACGGACGCGACGCCACGATCTCCTTGGCATCGTTGCAGAAGAACACCAAGGGCAGACCGTCGGCAGAACCCTGATCCCCATACTTCTTGGTGACCTCGTTGTCCACGTTTTCCTGAGCGGCCTTAGGATCAAAGACCGCCTTGAAGCCCAGCCAGGCCAGATCACCCTCTTCCATGGCACGAAGGGCACGCTGGAAGGTGGGAACGTCGGCCTGGGTCAGGCTTTCGGCAATGACCTGCAGGTACTCGGGGCCCACGTTTCCGTTGCCCGCCAGCGCCTGAGGACTGAAAGCCGGGATCATGTCCGGGGTCAGCACCGGCGCGGAGCCGCCCTCAAGGGCTTCGATGATGTTGATCAGGTCCTGCTTGTTCATAACGCGCTCCTTCGACGCAGGGGTAATGGTTCGCGTTTCAGCATAACCTAAACCAAGGCACATTGCTAGGAGATGCGCACCTTCCGCTCCGGCGTAACCTCCATGCGCCCCTCCGCGATGATCCGCAGCACCTCCGGGTACAGCACATGCTCCACCTCATGGATGCGGGCTTCCAGGTCGTCCACGGTATAGGATTCCTCCACCACCACGGCACGCTGGGCCACGATGGGGCCCTTGTCGTACTCTTCGTTAGCCAGATGCACCGTGACACCGGTGACCTTCACGCCGGCGTTGAAGGCATCGTCGATGGCATGGGCGCCCTTGAAGCTGGGCAGCAGCGCCGGATGCAGGTTCAGCACGTGGTCGGGGAAGGCGTTGAGCACCACCGGGGTGAGCATGCGCATGTACCCCGCCATGACCAGGTACTCCGCCCCGGCATCCTTGCAGGCGTCCACGATCATCTGGTCCGCCGCCTCCCGGTCCTGGTAGATGGTGCGGTTCAGCACGGTCACGGGAATGCCCGCGTCCTGGGCTCGCTGGATGCCGAAGGCATCCGGACGGGAGGAAACCACCCGCACGATTTCCACCGGCAGCCCGTCATTGGCTATGGCGTCGATGATGGCCTGCAAGTTGGTGCCGCTTCCGCTGACCAGAACGGCAATCTTCAGAGCTTCCATGGGGACCCCTTCCTGGGTGGTTGCAAAACCGCCCCGCCTGCATCACCAGGTCGGGGCGGACTGAAAACAAGTCGAAGAACTAGTAGGCGTACAGGCTGCCCTCATTGGCGTACTGGACTTCGCCCTGGCCGGAAACAATGCGGCCGATGCGATACGTGGTCTCCCCCGCGGCAGCGCAGGCGGCCTCCACGGCCTCTGCCTGGGCAGGATCCACGATCAGCACGCAGCCCACGCCCATGTTGAAGGTCTTCAGGGCCTCCTCATCGCTGAGGTTGGCGGCGTTGCACACGTACTTGATGATGGGAACCACCGGCCAGGTACCCAGGTCCACCTGGGCATTGACTGTCTTGGGCAGGGCGCGGTTCAGGTTTTCGGTGATGCCTCCGCCGGTGATGTGGGCCAGGGCACGCACCGCCCCCGGGACCTGCTCAAGCACGGAAAGAACCGGCTTCACGTAGATGCGGGTGGGGGTCAGCAGGGCCTCTGCCACGCTCTGGCCACCCAGCTCTTCACAGGGAGCGGTGACCTGCTCCCTGTCCATGGCCTCGATGGTGACCTTGCGGGCAAGGCTGAAGCCGTTGGAATGCAGGCCGCTGGAGGCAAGGCCGATCAGCACATCGCCCTCCTGCACGGACTCGGGATCGAGCATCTTGGGACGATCCACCACGGCAACGCAGAAGCCGGACAGGTCGTAATCGTCCGGATCCATGACGCCGGGGTGCTCGGCCATTTCGCCGCCTATCAGGGCGCAGCCCGCCTGCCGGCAGCCTTCGCCGATGCCGCCCACGATCTTGGCCATGGCCTCGGACTTCAACTTGCCCACCGCCACGTAGTCCAGGAAGAACAGAGGCTCGGCGCCGGTTGCCAGCACGTCGTTCACGCACATGGCCACCAGGTCAATGCCCACGGTGTCGTGCTTGTTGATAAGCTGGGCAACCTTCAGCTTGGTGCCCACGCCGTCGGTACCGGAAACCAGCAGGGGATCTTCCATGTTCTTGGCAGCGGCAATGGAGAACAGGCCGCCAAAACCGCCGATGTCGCCGATGACCTCAGGACGATAGGTGCTGTGCACCGTTTCCTTGATGGCATTGACGGCGCGAGCGCCTTCCTCAATGTCCACGCCGGCCTGAGCGTAGGTGATGCTTTCGTTCTGGATCATGTTCCGTGCCTTTCCATCCGAAGAACAGCCGCCTTGCGCGGCGGATCGAGCCTGTGCTGCGGAATCGGTCTGCTGTGCCTGTGCCGCACCACGCGGTTCTTCCGCATTCTGTAGATTATACGTGCTCGGCCAAGACGCCACGGCCACAATAGGGCGAAAGAACGTCGAAGGACCGCGCCAGCATCCCGGCACGGTCCCTCCGAACGCACAGTTCTTCGATTCGCCCCCACCGGCTCCCTGGCGTCGGAAGCGCCGGGGAAGCGCGCTACAGTCCCAGCTCCGCTTCCACCACCGCGGCAATAGCCTGGGCATGGGACTTGGCATCCTCAGAGGTAGCCGCCTCCACCATGACCCTGACCAGGGGCTCGGTGCCGCTGGGACGCAGCAGCACGCGGCCGGTCTGGCCCATGGCCTGCTCAGCAGCCTTCACCGCCTCTGCCACGGCAGCGTTGGCCAGGACCGCGGCCTTGTCGGAAACCCTCACGTTGATGAGCTCCTGGGGGAAGCGGGTCATCACCGCGGCAGCTTCGCCGGCGGTCTTTCCCATACGGCGCACTGCCGCCAGGAACTGCACGGCGGTCATCAGGCCGTCACCGGTGGAGTTGTGCTCCAGCAAGATCATGTGACCGGACTGTTCGCCTCCCAGGGCATAGCCCCTCTCCCGCATGCACTCCAGCACGTAGCGGTCTCCCACCTTGGTCTGGACCACCTGGATGCCGGCCTCGCCCAGCGCCTTGGTCAGGCCCAGGTTGCACATGACCGTGGACACCGCGGTGTTTCCCGGCAGGCATCCCCGCTGCTTCATGTCTATGGCAAGGACGGCCTCCATCATGTCGCCGTCGATTTCGTCCCCTTCGGCGCTGACCATCATCACGCGGTCAGCATCGCCGTCATGGGCAATGCCCACTTCCGCGCCGCTTGCCTTGACCAGGGCCCGCAGGGGCTCCAGGTTGGTGGAGCCGCACTTGACGTTGATGTCGGTGCCGCAGAAGTCCTCGTTGATGGCAATCACTTCCGCACCCAGGCGCTCCAGGGCTTCCCTGCTGGTCAGGGCGCTGGCACCGTGGCCGGCGTCCAGGGCAATGCGCATGCCGTCAAAGTCCACGCCCTGGGACGCAACTGCCTCCACCGCATGGGAAATGTAGAGCTCGCAGGCGTCGTCCACCGGAAGCACGACCCCCACCTCGTCGCCGTTGGGCAGTTCTTCGGGGGCGGGTCCGCCAGCCACGATGAACGCCTCGATGCGGTCTTCCACTTCGTCAGGAAGCTTGAAGCCCTTGCCATCGAAGTACTTGATGCCGTTATACTCCGGAGGATTGTGGCTGGCGCTGATCACGATGCCGCCATCGGCGTGAAGCTCCTGCACCAGGAAGGCCACGCCAGGGGTGGGAATGATCCCTGCGGAAAGGGCGGTGCCTCCCATGCTGGTGATGCCGGCAAAGACCGCGGCCTCCAGCATGTCGCCGGATTGGCGGGTGTCCTTGCCTACCAGAATGGTCTTACCCAGGAAGCGCACCGCAGCTTGGCCAAGCTTAAACGCCAAATCGCAGGTCAGGTCCTTGTTGGCAATGCCGCGCACGCCGTCGGTGCCAAACATTCGAGTCATGATAAACCTCCGCTTATCAGTTATTACATGGTGCGAACAGTATACCCTTGTTGCCCACCCCAGCTATTCTGCGGGGCAATCGGTTGGAAAACGGTTGCAATCCCTTCTCGTTTTCCCTGATGAGCGCAGCAAAGGGCTCATTTCTAGCGCGAAAGGGGCGCCGAAGCGCCCCTTTCGATCACGTATTGTCCTTACCGGAAAGGATTACAGCTCGTCCTCCTGGTTGGCTGCAGCCTCGGTTTCCTCGTCGGTCACGCCAAAGCCGTAGGAGCCCACGGAACCCAGCAGGGCGTCAAGCTCCTCCACGTTGCGCTGGTAGGAACGCGGCGGCAGGGCTTCGCCCAGCATCTCCTCGTCGTCGGTGCTGAACGTAGGCGGCTCGTCTCCGCCGATCAGGATGGTGTCATCCGGGGAGAACACCATGTCCAGCAGCTGGCTCATGTCGTCGCTGGAAGCAGCCAGATCGTCTTCGATCACGCGCATCAGACCACGCTCGGAAAGGCCGGCCTTGAGCTCCTCCAGAGCCTTGGCGCCAATGCCTTCGATGCGCAGCAGGTCGTCCTCGGTATGACCGATCAGGTCAGCCACGGTTTCGATGCCCGCCTCGCTGAACTTGTTGGCCCAGCGCTGGGAAACACCCAGGTCGTCGTAGATATACAGACGTGCTTCCTCGTCGGTCAGGTTCTTGCCGGAGCCGTAGGGCATGGAGCTGAAGTAGCCCGTGCCCGCGGCAGTGAAGCCTTCGCCTTCGCCCGTCCACTCCTGCTGCTTGGGCAGCAGGTCCTCGATTTCGCGCAGAGCATCCGGGGCGAACTCGGAAAGCTTTTCCTCGTCCAGCTCCAGCTCCACCGGGCGACCCTTGTAGGTCAGTCCCACCTGCTGGTAGCGGGCAAGGCCCGTACCGGCGGGGATGTGCTTGCCCATAACCACGTTTTCCTTCAGGCCAGACAGGGTGTCGCGCTTGCCCTCGATGGCAGCGTCGGTCAGGACCTTGGTGGTTTCCTGGAAGGATGCCGCGGAAACCCAGGAGTCGGTGGCCAGGGACGCCTTGGTAATGCCCAGCAGCAGCGGCTGGCCCAGCGGCGGCTCCTTGCCCTCGGCAATGAAGTCGTTGGCAATGGCCTCGAACTCGAAGCGGTTCATCTGACGGCCCGGGAGCAGGTCGGAGTCACCGGAATCCAGCACTGCCACCTTACGCAGCATCTGACGGGCAATAACCTCGATGTGCTTGTCGTTGATGTCTACGCCCTGGGAAACGTACACGTCCTGGACCTGGCTCACGATGTAGCGCAGGGTGGTGTTGGGATCGGTCAGGCGAAGCAGGTCGTGGGGGTTGATGGAACCCTTGGTGATCTGCTGGCCCATGGACACCTGGTCGCCGTCTGCCAGGCCCGGCATGAGCTGGGCACGGGCAGAGGTGACGTACTCGCGCACGTTACCTTCCTGGTCGTGGATGGTGAAGGTCTTGTTCTGCTTGTCGCCGGAAACCTGCAGGATACCGCTGATCTCTGCAAGAACTGCCTGGCCCTTGGGTTTGCGTGCCTCGAACAGCTCCTGAACGCGGGGCAGACCGCCGGTGATGTCGTCACCAGCAACGCCGCCGGAGTGGAAGGTACGCATGGTCAGCTGGGTGCCGGGCTCGCCGATGGACTGAGCGGCGATGATGCCCACCGCCGTGCCGATGTTCACCGGACGACCGGTGGCAAGGTCCCAACCGTAGCACTTCTGGCACACGCCGTGGGAGGCATGGCAGGTCATGATGGTGCGAATGACCACTTCCTCCACGCCTGCAGCGTACATCTGCTTAAGCTGAGCCACGGAGCTGATGTACTCGTCGGCAGCCAGCATCACGTTGCCCTGGGGATCCACCACATCTTCCAGCAGGCAGCGACCCACCAGGTTGTCGTCCACTTCGCCCTTGCTGTTCAGCAGCGGGGAAGGCACTCCCTCATGGCAGCCGCAGTCCAGCTCGCGGATGATCACGTCCTGGGCAACGTCCACCAGACGACGGGTCAGGTAGCCGGAGTCTGCGGTACGCAGAGCGGTGTCGGCCAAGCCCTTACGTGCGCCGTGGGTGGAGATGAAGTATTCCAGAACGCTCAGACCCTCGCGGAAGTTTGCCTTAATGGGACGGTCGATGGTTTCGCCCTTGGGGTTTGCCATCAGGCCGCGCATACCGGCAAGCTGACGAATCTGCTTGATGTTACCGCGGGCGCCGGAGAAGGCCATCATGTAGATGGGGTTGAACTTGTCGAAGTTTTCGGCCATGGCATCGCCAACGGCGTCGTTTGCGGCAGTCCACACGTCGATGACCTGCTTATGACGCTCTTCGTTGGACATAAGGCCCATCTCGTAGTCTTCGTCGATGGCGTCGACCTTTGCATCAGCCTCGGCAAGGATCTGGCCCTTGGAAGGCGGAATGGTAGCGTCGTACACCGAAACGGTCAGACCAGCGCGGGTTGCGTAGTGGAAGCCGTTCTCCTTCAGGCCGTCCAGGATGGGCGGCACCTGGGACAGCGGATAGCGGTTGGTCACGTCCTCGACCAGGCGACCGATCTCCTTCTTGTTCATCTCATAGTTCAGGAACTCGTAGTCCATGGGCAGGATGTTGTTGAAGATGATGCGGCCGATGGTGGTCTGAATGCGGTCGCCCGCCTTGTGGTCCTCCAGCACGCCGTAGGAGGTGGCCACCTTGCAGTCCACGCGCAGACGGACCCAGATCTTGGCCTGCAGGTCAACGTCGGCACGAGCGTCGTAGGCGCTCATGGCGTCGTCGATGTCGATGAACACGCGGCCCTCGCCGGGGAAGCCGTCGCGAGCAGCGGTCAGATAGTACAGGCCGATGATCATGTCCTGAGTGGGCACGGTCAGCGGACGGCCATGGGCCGGGGACTTGATGTTGTTGGAGGAAAGCATGAGCACACGGGCCTCTGCCTGGGCTTCTTCACCCAGGGGCACATGCACGGCCATCTGGTCGCCGTCGAAGTCAGCGTTGAAGGCGGTGCAGACCAGCGGGTGCAGCTTGATGGCCTTGCCTTCGACCAGCACCGGCTCGAAGGCCTGGATGCCCAGACGATGCAGGGTTGGTGCGCGGTTCAGCAGCACGGGATGCTCGGTGATGACCTCTTCCAGGACGTCCCACACGTAGCTGGCGCCACGGTCCACGGCACGCTTGGCGGCCTTGATGTTGCCGGCGTACTCCAGCTCCACCAGGCGCTTCATGACGAAGGGCTTGAACAGCTCCAGGGCCATCTGGGAAGGCAGGCCGCACTGATGCAGCTTCAGGGTAGGACCGACCACGATTACGGAACGGCCGGAGTAGTCCACGCGCTTGCCCAGCAGGTTCTGACGGAAGCGGCCCTGCTTGCCCTTGAGCATGTCGGACAGGGACTTCAGCGGACGGTTGCCCACGCCGGTGACGGGGCGGCCGCGACGGCCGTTGTCGAACAGGGAGTCCACAGCCTCCTGCAGCATGCGCTTTTCGTTGTTGACGATGATCTCAGGGGCGCCCAGGTCCAGCAGACGCTTCAGGCGGTTGTTGCGGTTGATGACGCGACGATACAGATCGTTCAGATCGGAGGTGGCAAAGCGGCCGCCGTCCAGCTGGACCATGGGACGCAGGTCCGGAGGAATGACCGGAATCACGTCCAGGATCATGTCGGAAGGCTTGTTGGAGGAGTTGACGAAAGCGTCGACCACCTTCAGGCGCTTGATGGCCTTGGCGCGCTTCTGGCCCTTGCCGGTGGCGATGATCTCACGCAGCTCCTCGGATGCCTTCTCCAGGTCGATGCCGTCCAGCAGGTCGCGAACGGCCTCGGCACCCATGCCGCCGCGGAAGTAGTCGCGGTAGTTGGAGCGCATCTCGCGGTACAGGGCATCGTCGGGCACCAGCTGCTTGGGCTCGATCTTCATGAAGGCGTCGAAGGCCTCCTGGCGCAGGGCCTTGCGCTCGGTGAACTCCTCGTACAGGTCGGCGATCTCTTCCTCCACCTCTTCGGGGGAAAGCAGCTCGTCTTCGTCGTACTCGTCCACCATCTCGTCGTCCTCGGGCACGTACTCGGTGGACATGCGCCTGGTGGCCTCGATCAGGCGGTCGCGCTCGGCGTCCAGCTCCTCGAGGTCGGCCATGAGCTCGTCGCGCAGCTCGTCAGCGTCCTCTTCGCGAGCCTCGTGGTCCACGAAGGTGATGATGGAGCTGGCAAAGTACAGCACCTTCTCCAGCTCTTTGGGAGGAATGTCCAGCAGGTAGCCCAGGCGGGACGGAGAGCCCTTGAAGTACCAGATGTGGCTCACGGGCGCGGCCAGCTCGATGTGGCCCATGCGCTCGCGACGCACCTTGGCGCGAGTGACCTCGACGCCGCAGCGCTCGCAGCGGATGCCCTTGAAGCGAACGCGCTTGTACTTGCCGCAGGCGCACTCCCAGTCCTTAGTGGGACCGAAGATCTTTTCGCAGAACAGACCGTCCTTTTCCGGCTTCAGGGTGCGGTAGTTGATGGTTTCCGGCTTCTTGACTTCGCCGCAAGACCAGCTGCGAATGTCCTCAGCACTTGCCAGGGAAATGCGCAGGGCATCAAAGTTGTTTACATCGAACTCAGTTGCCATCTATCGCTCCTCTCCTTCGCCGATAAAGCTTGCCTCCATGGCGTCGTCAAGACCGCCCAGGAGCTCGCCCAGCTCAGCTGCGATGCTGTCCAGGGCGTTAGCCGTTTCTTCTTCTTCCGTCTTCTTGGCGTCAGCGGCCAGGGCATCGAACAGAGCCTGGTCGGCGTCGGCCTCCAGCTCCTGGTCCTGGGGAGCATGGCCTTCCAGCTCCACGTTCAGGCACAGGGACTTCATTTCCTTGATCAGGACCTTGAAGGACTCGGGCACTTCCGCGGTGGGAATGTTTTCGCCCTTCACGATGGCCTCGTAGGACTTCACACGACCGGAGGTGTCGTCGGACTTCACGGTCAGGATTTCCTGGAGCACGTTGGATGCGCCGTATGCGTACAGCGCCCACACTTCCATTTCACCGAAGCGCTGGCCGCCGAACTGGGCCTTGCCGCCCAGAGGCTGCTGGGTGATCAGACTGTAGGGGCCGGTGGAGCGGGCATGGATCTTGTCGTCCACCATGTGACCCAGCTTCAGGATGTAGGTCTGGCCCACGGTGATCTGCTCGCGGAAGCGCTCGCCGGTGCGGCCGTCGTACAGCCAGGTCTTGCCCTGGCGGGTCAGCTGGGGCACGAACTCGTCACGAGCCAGGTCGCCGTACTTGGCATGGTTGATGTTGATCAGATTGCGGTTTGCAGCCTCGATGCAGTCGGAGATCTCCTTCTCGGTTGCGCCGTCGAAGACCGGGGTAGCCACGTTGAAGGGACCTTCCACCGGCTCGGTGGACTCGGGATCGTCGGACCAGCCCCACTTGGCAGCCCAGCCCAGATGGTTTTCAAGCAGCTGGCCCACGTTCATACGGGAGGGAACGCCCAGGGGGTTCAGGATAACGTCGATCGGGGTGCCGTCTGCCAGGTAGGGCATGTCCTCCACCGGCAGCACGCGGGAGATAACGCCCTTGTTGCCGTGGCGGCCGGACAGCTTGTCGCCCTGCTGGACCTTGCGCTTCTGGGCAACGTAGATGCGCACCAGCTCGTTGACACCGGGGCTCATGTCGTCACCGTTCTCGCGGCTGAAGCGGCTCACGCCGATGACGCGACCGCCAGAGCCATGGGGCACCTTCAGGGAGGTATCGCGGACCTCGCGGGCCTTTTCGCCGAAGATGGCGCGGAGCAGGCGCTCCTCTGCGGTCAGCTCGGTTTCGCCCTTAGGAGTGACCTTGCCCACCAGCACGTCGCCGGGAACGACCTCCGCACCCACGCGGATGATGCCGTCGGCGTCCAGGTCGGAGATCATGTCCTCGGAAATGTTGGGGATCTCGCGGGTGATCTCCTCGGGGCCCAGCTTGGTGTCACGGGCGTCCAGCTCGTACTCGGAGATGTGGATGGAGGTCAGCAGGTCCTCGGACACCACGCGCTCGGACACGATGATGGCGTCCTCGTAGTTGAAGCCTTCCCAGGGCATGTAGGCGACCATGAGGTTCTGGCCCAGGGCCAGCTCGCCCATGTCGCAGCTGGGACCGTCGGCCAGCACGTCGCCCGCAGCCACCTCATCGCCCTGGCGGACGATGGGACGGTGGTTGATGCAGCCGCTCTGGTTGGAGCGCTGGAACTTGGGGATCATGTACTCGTCGTACTCGCCGTCGTTGTTCAGGATAATGATGGTCTGGCCGTCCACGTAGTCGACCACGCCGGGGTTCTGGGCCACCAGGATCTCACCGGAGTCAACGGCAATGCGATGCTCGATGCCGGTACCCACCAGCGGAGCGGTGGGACGCAGCAGCGGCACGGCCTGACGCTGCATGTTGGAGCCCATGAGGGCGCGGTTGGCGTCGTCGTGCTCCAGGAAGGGAATCAGGGCGGTTGCCACGGAGGTCATCTGACGCGGGGAAACGTCCATGTAGTTGACCAGGTGCACGTCAACGTCGGCTGCTTCGCCGAAGACGCCGTCAGCGTCGGTGGTACGGCACAGCACCTTTTCCGCGGGGACGAACGTGCCCTCGTCGTCGAAGGAGCCGAACACGCGGGTCTCCGGATCGAACAGGGCGTTTGCCTGGGCGATGGTGAACTTTTCCTCCTCGTCGGCGGTCAGGTAGTCGATGTCGTCGGTGACCTTGCCGTCAACCACGCGGCGGTACGGGGTCTCGATGAAGCCGTAGGGGTTGATGGAGCCGTAGGTTGCCAGGGAGCCGATCAGGCCGATGTTGGGACCTTCAGGGGTTTCGATGGGGCACATGCGGCCGTAGTGGGAGGTGTGGACGTCGCGGACCTCGAAGCCTGCGCGGTCACGGGACAGACCGCCCGGGCCCAGTGCGGACAGACGACGCTTGTGGGTGATGCCCGCAGCGGGGTTGGTCTGGTCCATGAACTGGGACAGCTGGGAGGAGCCGAAGAACTCCTTGATGGAGGCCACGATGGGACGAATGTTCACCAGGGACTGAGGAGTGATGTCGGCAGGCTCCTGCATGCTCATGCGCTCGCGGACCACGCGCTCCATGCGGGACAGGCCGATGCGGAACTGGTTCTGGATCAGCTCGCCCACGGTGCGGATGCGGCGGTTGCCGAAGTGGTCGATGTCGTCCACGCTGAAGCCCTCCTGACCTGCGTGCAGGCCGATGATGTACTTCATGGTGCGGACGATGTCCTCTTGGGTCAGGGTGGAGCATTCGTTGGACTGGTCGAACTCCAGCTTCTTGTTGATCTTGTAGCGGCCCACCTTTGCCAGGTCATAGCGCTGGGGGTTGAAGAACAGGCCGTCCAGCAGGGTACGGGCGCTGTCGATCGTGGGGGGCTCGCCGGGACGGAAGCGCTTGTACAGCTCGATCAGGGACTCTTCCTTGGTGGTTGCAGGGTCCTTGTCCAGGGTACGCAGCACCATTTCGTCGGAGCCCAGAAGCTCGATGATCTCCTCGCGGGTTTCCGCCAGACCCAGGGCGCGGACCAGCAGGGTTGCCGGCTGCTTGCGCTTGCGGTCGATGCGGACGGAAAGGATGTCGCGCTTGTCGGTTTCGAACTCCAGCCATGCACCGCGGGAGGGAATGACCTTGGCGTTGTACACGGTCTTGTCGGAGGTCTTGTCACGCTCGGAGGCAAAGTACACGCCCGGGGAGCGGACCAGCTGAGAGACGATGACGCGCTCGGTGCCGTTGATGATGAAGGTGCCGCGGTTGGTCATGAGCGGGAAGTCGCCCATGAACACCTCCTGCTCCTTGATCTCACCGGTCTCCATGTTGACGAAGCGAATCTGCACGAACAGGGACGCCTGGTAGGAAACGTCCTTTTCCTTGCACTCGTCAACGGAATACTTCGGCTCGCCGAAGCGGTGGGCGCCAAACTCCACGCACATGTCCTTCGTGTTGTTCTCGATAGGACAGATGTCCTGGAAGGCCTGCTGCAGGCCCTCGGTCTTGAACCACTCGAAGCTCTCCGTCTGGATCGCGATCAGATTCGGAACGTCCATGACGTCCGGAATCTTTGCGAAGCTACGGCGATCCCGATACAACATGGTGGGAGCGATTTTCTTAGCTTTCGCCACGGGCTCTTCCTCCTTCGTATTAGACAAAAACCCGATTAAAGTCATAAACGTTAAAAATATAACCATAACTTTTCCAGAGTCAAGGAAAATTTTTGATTATTGTGGAGTTCTTGTGTTGTTTTGGGGCGTGACCTGGGAAAACACGATTATGACTTTTTGCCATTTACCGATGCTCGTCTTGGGAAATCCTCCGGTTTCCCGAGAAGGGAAGCATTGGCGGAAGGGGACTAAAGGGGGCGTCGCAGGTGCCGGGAACCTTCGTCCAAAGGGACTGACGAAGCGGGTCGGAGACTAGCCCGAACGGCGCTGGCAATGGCCGCTTCAAAGTTGCCGATCGGATGGCAAGAGGGCCGTGCGGAAGCTGCCCCAGGAGCGCGGCGCGGACGGTAACGGCCCTACAGGTGCTGGAAGGCGATGCGCGGGGAGCCGTCGTAGGTGTAGATGGTGCCGCAGGCAGTAAAGCCCAGCTTGTTGGCAAGCAGGCCCCGCATGGGGGCGTTGTCGGCGTGGGTGTCGATCCGCAGGCCGCCGGCAGCCCCTTGGGAGCGGGCCCGGTCCAGGGCCCAGCGAATGCAGAGAGTGCCCAGGCCGTGGGTTCCAGGAGCCACCGCAATGCGATGGACCACCCCGTAGGGCAGCTGGTTCAGCCACGCTCCCCCGTCGATGCGCTGGTAGGTCGCGTCCTCTTCCACGGCAAAGTAGAACACCGCGTCGATGCGCTCCCCCGCCTCCGCGGCTGCAGGGAAGGGGATTTCGCCCGCAGGCTCTCCTTGCCCGAAGCGGCAGGGATCGGCGGGATCGGTCACGCACACGTACAGGTTGCCCCGTGCGATGTCGGCATCCAACATGCTTGGCTGAGGGTAGCCTCCCGCCCACTGGGTGGGGTTGCCGGCGCGGACCATGAAGTCCCGGGCCTGGGCGTAGATCCAGTTGATGCGGGGAAGGTCCTGGGGCGTGGCGGGGCGGATGCGCATGGCAAAACCTACATCCGGTCCCGCAGGGCCTTGAGCTTTTCCAGGGTCTGGGGGTCTATGCGCCCGGCAATGGTGCGCTTTTCCGCCACCTTGGGTGTTTCGTCCAGACGGGCTTCCTCGTAGTGCATGCTCATTTCATGGCTGAAGCCTTCGGCGCTCATGCGGTCGATGCCGAAGCCGAACACGGTGTCCTGGATGCCGCCGTCGCTGGTGACCACCAGGGTCTCCACCATGCGCTCCCGCGCGTCATGGGCCAGCTTCTCTATGACCTTGTCCGCGGAGCTTCCCGCCGGGCTGAACATGATGCGCACGCCGCCCACGGTTTCCTGGGCGCCGGTGGAAAAGCGGTTTTCGCCCGCATCGAACACGATCACGGCCTTCCAGTCATGGCCGGCAAAGCTCACCACATCGTTGATCAGGGTTTCCCGAGCTCGGTTGAAGGCGTCGTCGGTGTAGTCCGGGTTGTCCGCCACTATTCGCTTGTAGCGGCTGCCGGAGCGCAGGACGTTGTATCCGTCCACGATGAGCAGCTTGTTGCGCTTGCGAGCCATGGGATGCGGGCCTTCGAGCAGGACCTACTGGCCCTTCAGGGCGCTGTGGTTCTGACGCAGCCACTCGTACATGCAGGCGGTGCTTGCCTGGGCCACGTTCAGGGAGCCCACCTTGCCTTCCATGGGCAGTGCCACGAAGAAGTCGCAGTTTTCCTGGGTCAGGCGGGAAAGGCCCTCGCCTTCGTTGCCCATGACCAGCAAGATCTTGCCCTTGAGGTTGGTGTCCCAGATGCAGCCGTCCTTCTGCTCGCTGGCGCCGGCCACCCAGAAGCCCTCCTTCTTGGCGCGCTCGATGATCTGCACCAGGTTGGGCACCTGCGCCACCGGCATATGGACCACCGCTCCGGCAGAGCTCTTGTAGGTGGCGGCGGTAACGCCGGCTGCGCGCTTGCTGGGAATGATCACGCCGCTGGCACCCACGGCATCGGCACTGCGCACGATGGCGCCCAGGTTGCCTGCGTCGGTGATATGGTCCAGCATCACGATCAGAGCACGACCGTCGTGCTCTTCGGCATAGGCGTTGGCGGCCTTGATGATGTCCCCGCCGCTGTGGTAGGTGAAGGGAACGGTCTGGCCCATGACGCCCTGATGGCTGCCACGCTCGGAAAGCTCATCCAGCTTCTTGCGGGGCACCAGCTTCACCGGCACGTTCATGCGCTTGGCCTTGCGCTCGATGTCGGCAATCAGGCTGTCGTGCTTCACGTTGTCCGCCATCAAGATGACCTTGAAGGGAACGTGGGTGCGCAGCGCTTCCACCAGGGGTCGCTTGCCTTCGATGTAATCAGCCATAGAGCAGTCCTTCTTGCCATGCCGCAGATGCGCAGCGTGAATATATGTTGGAGTAGTTTATCATTTCAGGTGGCATATACCAGGTCGCTGTGCCCTCCCCTGCGTGGAGCGCACAGCTTTTTCATGGGAGAGAGGTATTCACATGATCGTTGCGATTCCGTTCGATAACGGAAGCATCAACCAGCACTTCGGCCATTCCGAGCAGTTCAAGATCTACACGGTGGAAAAGGACAAGGCCCTGATGAAGTCCCGGGTGGTCAGCACCGAAGGCCAGGGTCACGGCGCCCTTGCAGCGTT
>JAQXGX010000115.1 GCA_029006935.1 Eggerthellales bacterium
GGACTTTGCAAAAACTTGACAATTGCCTTGCGGGGGCTTTGCCTGGGATTGACATGCTGTCCTAAATACGGATTCGAATGTGAGGAGACAGCGTGGACGTATCGTTGGGCGCGGTGGCAGCGGCAGTCGGGGCTGACCCGATCTTAGGCCTGATCATTGCCTTGTGCCTGGGAGGCACCATCGTCAATGGAGCGACGGATGCTCCCAACGCCATCGCCACGGTGGTGGGAACCCGCGCCATGCGGCCGGGAGCGGCCATTGCCATGGCGGCGGTGGGCAACTTCGTGGGTCTGGTGCTCATCACCAGCGTCAGCACGGCGGTTGCCAGCACCATCTTCGGCATGGTGGACTTTGGCGGCGACAACCACGCGGCGCTGGTGGCTCTGGCCGCGGCCATGGTGGCCATTATCGTATGGGGCGTGGCGGCGTGGGCGCTGGGCATTCCCACCAGCCAGAGCCACTCTCTTATTGCCGGCATCACCGGCGCGGCCATTGCCCTGCAGGGAGGTCTGGGCGGCATCAACTTTGACCAGTGGGTGAAGGTGATCTACGGTCTGGTCATAAGCACGGGCCTGGGATTCGGCACGGGTTGGCTGTTCACCCGCCTGATCAAGATCACCTGCGCCGGCTGCGACCGCATGCGGGCCAACCGCTTCTTCAAGTGGGCGCAGATCGTTTCGGGTGCTGGCGTGGCGGTGCTGCATGGCGCGCAGGATGGGCAGAAGTTCCTGAGCCTGACCATGCTGGGAATAATGCTGGGAGTGTACGGCACTCCGGAGATGGGCGGATTCCCCCTGTGGATGGTGGTGCTGGTCAGCGGCGTCATGAGCCTGGGCACCGCCGTGGGCGGCCGCAAGATCATCAAGTCCGTGGGCATGAGCATGGTCAAGATGGAGCAGTACCAGGGATTCGCGGCATGTCTGAGCGCGTGCTTCTGCATTGGCCTGGCCACCTTCACCGGCATGCCCGTTTCCACCACCCACACCAAGACCACCGCCATCATGGGCGTGGGCGCGGAAAAGCGGATTCGCGCCGTGCGATGGGACATGGCCGGCACCATGGTGCTGACCTGGGTGCTCACCTTCCCGGGATGCGGCCTTCTGGCCTTCGTCTTCACCCACTTGTTCCTGCTGATTATGTAGGGCGAAGGCGCGCCGACGAACCACGGGCCCGCAGTTCGTGGGCAGCGGATGACAATACTCCACCAAGCTATGAAAGGACCAACGTTGATCACCAGAAAAGCCAGCGGCGCGGGGAAGGCCGAGCGCTTCGACTACTATCGCGCCTTCGGGCAGCAGGCGTCCTACGCCCACGAGCTGGCATGCAACCTGCGCAGCGCCATAGCTGCCGGCGAGCTGGGCTCCAGGGAGCTCATGAGCGCCCTCCATACGGTGGAAAACGATGCTGACCAGGTCAATCACGAAATCCACCAGCATCTGATGGCCGACTTCACCACACCCCTGGAGCGGGACGGCATGGGACAGCTGGCCCATGTGCTGGACGACGTGTGCGATTCCCTGGAGGACGCCGCCGTGCGCGCCTACTGCTTCCACTGCAGCCAGCTCTATGACGGGGGCGAAGCCATGCTGCGGCTGCTCGCCGAATGCACGGCGGAGCTGGTCAGCGCGGTGGAGCTCCTGGACGGGCGCGGCAATTGGCGCGATGGGGGAGTGAACGCCTGCTTGCTGAAGGTCCAGGAGCTGGAGAGCTGCTGTGACGAGGTGTTCGTGAACTCCCTGCACGACCTGTACGGCAATACGGCCCTTGACCCGGAGCAGCGAAGGATCGCCCATGCCATGCTGGAGTCCCTGGAATGCGCCATGGACCAGGCGGAAGCAGCTGCGGAGTGCATCCATGCGCTTATGGCCAACAACTTGTAGCCCGCGTCCCGACGTTAGCCTTGATTGCCTTGGCCCCTGCTTTGGCTGTCCCAGCTTCCTGAAATTCGAAGCCGCAGCCCCCGATCGGTCGAATCGCCCGCGCTTTGCCGCCGAAGGCGTGGGAAGATGCCGGTCCCTATTCGCCCCCGAAACCCTACAATGAGCCTATGATCTACTACGTGGAAGACGATACCAACGTTCGCGAGCTTGCGCTGTATGCTCTGAAGCATGCAGGCCTGGAGGCTCGCGGCTTCGATCGGGCCGAGCCCTTCAGGGCCGCCCTTTCTCAGGAGCTGCCTGACTTGGTGCTGCTGGACATTATGTTGCCGGGCACTGACGGTCTGGATCTGCTGGCCGAAATCCGTGACGACCACCGAACCTGCGATCTGCCGGTGATGATGCTGACCGCTAAGGGCACCGAGTATGACAAGGTCCTGGGCCTGAACTCCGGCGCCGACGACTACCTGGCCAAGCCCTTCGGCATGATGGAGCTGGTCAGCCGCTGCAACGCCCTGCTTCGTCGCGCTCAAAGGGGCAAGGTGGAAAAGCCGACTGTGCTGCTGCGCTGCGGTCAGGTGGAGCTGGACGAGGGGGCCCACGAGGCGCTCTGCAACAACGTGCCGCTGGACCTGACCCTGAAGGAGTTCGACCTGCTGGCAAAGCTTCTGCGGGAACAGGGCCGGGCGCTGACCCGCGCCCAGCTTCTGGAGGACGTGTGGGGCATCACCTATGTGGGCGAAACCCGCACCGTAGATACTCACGTCCAGACCTTGCGTCGCAAGCTCAACGAGGCCAGTCCTGGGGCGGGGAACCTGGTCCAGACCATCCGCGGTGTGGGCTATCGCATCAAGGACGGCGACTAACCCATGATCCGCAGCTCGGAAACGCCCCGGGGTGCGATTGGGTCCGAGGAGCCCCCTGCTGCCAAGTCCCTGGCTCGGCGCTCTTTCGTCACCTTGTTCCTGCTTTCCCTGGCGGTTATGGTCACGGCGGTGCTGGCTGCCACGGCGGCAAGCTACTCCTCTTACGAGCGGGAAGCGGAAGACTATCTGCTTGCCCAGACCCGTACCTGCGCTGCGTCCCTGGAAGGCAAGTCCGCTCAGGATATGGTGGAGGCCCTTCAGGCCCTGCCCCTGACCGACACCCGCGTTACCCTGGTGGCGGCCGATGGCACGGTTTTGTTCGATAGCGCCGTGGACGCTTCCACCCTGGGGAACCATTCCCAGCGTGCGGAGATTGCCCAGGCCCTGGAGTCGGGCCAGGGCGTGCTGCTGCGGCGCTCTCAGACTCTGGGCAGGGACACCCTCTACGCTGCCGTTTCGGTGGGGGACAAGGCAGTGCTGCGCCTGGCGGAGACTCGAACATCGTTGGCGTCGTTCCTGGGTCGTATGGGCTGGCAGCTGGCCCTTTCCCTGGTGGTGATCTTCGTCCTGTCGTTGTTTGCTTCCCGGCTGCTCACGCTCATGGTGGTGCGTCCCCTGCAAGAGATCGATCTGACCCGCCCCCTGCAGAACCGCGCCTATGCGGAGCTGCAGCCTTTGCTGGTCCGGGTGGACGAGCAGCGCCGTGAGTTGGAAACCCAAAACGACGAACTTCAGAGGGCGGTCACTCTGCGTCGGGAGTTCACCGGCAACGTGAGCCACGAGATGAAGACGCCCCTGCAGGTTATCGGCGGCTATGCCGAGCTCATGGAGCAGGGGGTGGTTCCGCCTCAGGACGTGCCTCGGTTCGCGGGGCTGATTCGCCGGGAGTCCGAGCACATGCGGCTGCTCATCGATGACGTGCTAGCCCTTTCCCGACTGGACGAGTCCACTGGCGGCGACGAGCCCGTAGCCCTGCGGCAGGTGTGTGGCCGGGTGGCTGCTCGGCTGGAGCCTGCGTCTTCCGCGAAGAGCCTACGGGTAACGCTGGATTGCCAGGACGCGGTGGTGATGGGCGTTCCCTCGTCGGTGGAGCAGCTGGTCTACAACCTGCTGGACAACGCTATCGAGTACAGCCCGGTTGCCGGCGTGGTTAGTGTGAAGGTGCGGGACGAAGGGGACGGCGGCGTGGTCCTGACTGTGCGCGACCAGGGCCCCGGCATTCCCGACGAGCTGAAGGAGCGGGTGTTCGAGCGTTTCTTCCGGGTGGATTCCAGCCGTTCCCGCGACACGGGGGGCACTGGCCTGGGACTGGCTATCGTGAAGCATGCTGCCGAGTCCATGGGCGGCACCGTGGAGGTCCTGGATGCTCCTGGCGGAGGAGCCTGCCTGCGGGTCTGGGTGCCCGCGGCGTCGTAAGGGCTGCGGTCTGGGTTTGGCTGGCGGTTGGGTTTGGCCCGTGGGGCCGGCGGCTGGCGGAGACCCTGATCGGGTGGATTGCGCGGGCTTCCAGGCGTTTTGTGGCCAGGTTTTGGGGGCTGCGATCGGGTTTTTGCCCTGAGGTGCGTTTCGTGGGGGCTCCAGGGCATTTTTTCTCCCTTTTCAAGGCTTGAAACCAGGGTTTTGTACGATTTCGTTTTTCGCGATCGGTCCTTAGCTTATCCACGATGAATAAAGTTGCAGATAAACCGCATATTTTAACCAGAATACTCGCGTTTTTGCATACGATTATGGCCGTTCTAGAAAATGGGGGTATTGTACGACCTAGAAATCGTACAATACCCCCATTTGAGGGCGAAAAAGGGGGCGAAATCTGCCCTGGACCCCTGCTGGACCTGGTCTGTGGTGCGGACGTTTTTCCGTGCCTATCAGGCTGTTGGCCCTGGGCTCCAGCCAGGCGGCCCGTTGCATCCTTGCGTGCTCAACCCACTTTGCAAATCCCTTGCATAATCTCCGCTGATTCCTTGCTTAGCCGTTACCGGGCCTTTTCCCGTGGGAGTTTCAATGAATCATGCCAACGGTTCGCCAGGGCACCTTCCCCTCCAAGGGTGTCTGGAACCGAAGGCGCACGTTGAAACCACTGAAAGGACCAAGAATGAAAATCAGGAAGATCGGAATGGCTCTGGCTGCAGTCGCGGCATCGGCGGCCCTGGCCTGCTGTCTGGCAAGCTGCGGCGGCGGCGAAAAGCAGGAGGCTGCGCCCGTCGGCAACGGCGACCAGTCTGCCCTTTCCGGCACCATCAGCACCAACGGCTCCACCTCCATGGAAAAGGTGATCGGCTCCCTGTCCGAAGCCTTCATGGACCAGAACAAGGACGTGACTATCACCTATGACGCCACCGGCTCCGGTACGGGCATCGAGTGCGCCAAGAACGGCAGCTGCGACGTGGGACTGGCTTCCCGTAACCTGAAAGACGAGGAGACCGGCCTGAAGAGCATCACCGTGGCCCTAGACGGCATCGCGGTCATCGTGAACTCCGAAAGCGGCGTGACGGATCTGACCCTTGACCAGATCACCAAGATCTTCACCGGCAAGATCAAGAACTGGAAGGAAGTCGGCGGCGCTGACCTGGCCATCAGCTGCATCGGCCGCGAAAACGGCTCTGGCACCCGTGACGGTTTCGAGTCCGTCACCGGC
>JAQXGX010000116.1 GCA_029006935.1 Eggerthellales bacterium
CGTCGGGGCACATCGGCTTTCGTTGTGTTGCGTCCTATTGTACCCAGCGCCAACCCCAGGTCAGGGCCAGTCACCAACTCCTCAGAATGCACAAGGACGGCGGATGTTTGCGGGTATGCTATGCATGCACACAATCGCACCCACGTTAGGACCGCCATGACCGCTGAACACGCCGCTTCATCCGCGCCGCAGACCGCCGAGCCCGGCGCTTTCGCCCACCTGGACCGCAATGGCAACGCCGAGGCACCCGCAACCCTGACGGCCGCCCCCTTTGCCAGCCCCCACCCCGACCCCGCCAAGCTGGAGCGCGCCCGGACCCTGGCACGTGAGCTGGGCATGACCATGCAGGAAGACGGCGAAGGGACCCTGTTCGCGCGCACCTACGAGTCCGCTCTGCACGACCATGAGGGGGTTCCCGTGATGTCCACCATGTACGGCCTGTACTGCGCCGATCCGGTGAGCCTTTCCCGTTTTCACCGCCTGACCTGCGACGAGACCTGGTGCCACTTCGAAGGAGATCCTCTGGAGCTGCACCTGATCAGCCCCGAGGGCACGTACCAGCGGGTGGTCCTGGGGCCCCAGCCCAAGAATTCGGGCGAAACGGAAGCCACGCGTCCCGTCCATGCGGCCCCCCGCTACCAGCACACCATCCCCGCCGGAACCTGGCAGGCGGGGCGGCTGGTGGATGGCGGCACCTACGCCCTGTACTCCTGCGTGGTCTGCCCCAGCTTCCACGACGGCTGCTACCAGGGCGCCGACGCCGACGCGCTGCGGGGACTCTGCGCCGACCCCGCCGCCCAGCCCGTCATAGGGGACCTGACCTAGCTTCGGCCTAGCTGCGACCGGACGACGACCAGGAAGCGGCCAGGCGGCGGCCTCCAGCGAAGAGGGGCAGCAGCCGAAAACGCCTCCCCAGCGGCGGTTTCGGCTGCTCTTTGGGCCCGCGGCTCGGCCTACCCGACCTTCGGCGCACCCGACCTCCGAAGCTTCGGCGCGACCCCGCTCGCTTCGCTCGGGTACCGCTTGGCTTCGTCGGCGCGCCTCGGCCCAAGCGCCAGCGACCTCGGCGCCCCGCACCCGCTCGCACCCACAAAACCCGCGCTATACTGGTAAAAGCCGCGAAGCGCGTTGAGAGGAGCCGCCATGGCACGCATCCAACTCCAGCACATGCCCCCCAACGACATGGGAAATCCCCTGTTGGAGGTGTCGGTGGGATGTACCCACGGCCAATGCCTGTTTTGCGACATCTACAACGGCATCCCCTTCGAACCCATCCCCCTGGACGAGGTCATCGAAAGCATCGAGGAGCTGGCCCGCACCACCATGGCCTGCCAGCACCGCGTCTACCTTGCCGGCGGCAACCCCTTTGCCCTGCCAACCCAGCACCTGATTCACATCTTCGATGAGGTGGAGGCGCGCATGCCGCAGATCCACGGATACGGCGGCTTTGCCCGCATCGAAGACATTGCCAACAAGACCGATGCCGAGCTAGAGCTTCTGGCAAGTCGCGGTGTGGACGAAATCGGCATCGGCGCTGAAAGCGGCTTTGACCCCGCGCTGGCGTTCATGCGTAAGAAATGCACCGGCGCAGACATTGTGGAGCAAGGACAGCGTCTTCACGCAGCGGGCATCAAGTTCACCTTCTTCTACCTGACGGGCATTGCCGGCGCCGGCCGCGGACAGGAAAACGCGCTGGCATCGGCCGAAGTGTTCAGCAAGGCGGCTCCCAGCCGCATCCTGATCGTGTGCCTGACCCCTACCAAGACCTGGCGGCTGAAGGAGTGCATCCACGACGGTTCCTGGGTCCCGCCCACGGAGCTGGAAATGGCCCAGGAAATCCGCACCTTCATCGCGAACCTGACCTGCCCCACCCATATTGTGGCGTCCCACGACTCCGACATCGTGAAGTTCGAAGGCCTGGTGCCCAAGGATCAGAAGAACATGCTCAAGCTGATGGACGTGCGCATGGAGAACTGGAACGAAAAGGCCGCCCGGCGCCTACGGGACCTGATGCATCGCGCCAGCTTCTACGACTAGTCGCGCCCTTCCCCCTAGATCTGGACTTGGTCGTAGGTGATGCCGGTCTGCTCGGCAAACAAGTCCAGGAACTCAGTCGGAGTCACCGCGGGGATGGGCGACCGGGCAAAATCCTTCTTGCTGCGCGTAACCACGTAGGTTGCCTTGATGCGCCTGGCCACGGAGCCGATGCAGGCGTCCTCGAAGTCGTTCCACTGCGCAGCCAGCGCGTCGTCAACATCTGCCTCCGTCAGAGCGGCAACGCGCACATGGCGCCTGAGCCTTTGCATCGTCCCGGAAACAAACTCCTTGCTGAGCCTTTCATCCCCGTGGGTCAGCAGGAAATACAGGTCCGTAACCTGCGACGAGCTTATCCAGACCTCAAAGTCGCGCATGGCGCAGCCGAACAGAAGCAGGGCGGCCTCACGGTCAAAGGGATGCCTGCGGGCGAAGTAATCGTAGAATACGTTGGTATCTACCAGCAGCTTCATCATTGGGCGCTCTCCCACTTGGCACGGCGAGCATCCAGGCGCGCGGCCGCGATCTCGTCATCGCTCGAAGACTGAAAGACGTTGCCTTCTGGCAGACGATCGAGCTCCGCTAGCCATTGACGCGCAGAAAGGG
>JAQXGX010000117.1 GCA_029006935.1 Eggerthellales bacterium
TTGCTCCTCCGGGACCTCGTCCCGGAGTCTCGCAGTATCCGCTTCTCAAGGTGCCGGGCCGCTCGGCCCGTCGCGTCCGCCCTCGCAGGCGGCGCAAGAAGGTATTATGCCAGCCCCGGGGGGCGCTGTCAACGGGAAATCCCGGGAATCTTGGAAATACTTCCGACGGGGGCCCAGGGTCCGCGAGGAGTCCGCCCGTACGCGGGAGGGGGACCGGGGCGCAGGCCCCGGTCCCCCTCCTTGAAGACTTCGTTCTTCGGAATATGCATTACACCAGTTTGGCGAACTTGCGCTTGCCCACCTGGATGACCGCCCTCTCCAGCTTGACAGGATCGACGTTGTACTCCTTTGCCGGCACTGCTTCGCCATTGATCTTGACGCCGCCGCCGTCGATGAGCCTGCGTCCCTCACCAGCGCTCTGGGCAAGTCCCGCATCGACAAGGAGCTTGGCCAGGTACACCTTCCCCTGATCGTTAGGGGTCAGGTCTGCCGCATACTCGGGTACGTCGTCAGGCACCTCGTGGTTCTTGAACACCTGGTCAAAGCTTTCCTCGGCCGCCTGAGCATCTTCTTCGCTGTAATAGGCGGCAACGATGTTTCGGGCCAGTGCGCGCTTCACCTTGTTGGGATGCAGCTCATCGGCCGCAAGACCCGCCTCAATCTGATCGATCTGGTCGACCGGGCAGGTAGATGCCAGGCGATAGTACTTGACCATCATATTGTCAGGAATGGACATGACCTTGCCGAACATGTCAGCGGGCTCGTCAGTCAGGCCGATGTAGTTGCCGTAGCTCTTGGACATCTTCGCCACACCATCAGTGCCCTCCAGAAGCGGAAGGGTGAGGCAGACCTGGGGCTCCATGCCCATCTTTTCCATGAGCTCTCGGCCTGCAAGCAGGTTGAACAGCTGATCGGTGCCGCCAAGCTCAACGTCAGCCTTGATCATGACGGAGTCGTATGCCTGCATGACCGGGTACATGAACTCGTGCAGGCTGATAGGCAGGTTGCCGGTGTAGCGCTTCTGGAAGTCATCGCGCTCAAGAATGCGAGCTACGGTGAAGTTCGCCAGGATCTTCAGAAGCTCCTCCATGCCCAGGGACAGAATCCACTCGGAGTTGTACCTGAGGGTGGTCTTTTCCGGATCCAGCACCTTGAACGCCTGGTCCACGTAGGTCTTGGCGTTTTCCGCGATCTTTTCCCGGGAAAGCTGAGGACGCGTGGAGTTGCGACCGGAGGGGTCGCCGATGAGCGCAGTGCCATCACCGATGATCAGAGTGACCTGATGGCCCAGGTCCTGGAACTGGCGCAGCTTGCGCAGGGGAACCGCATGACCCAGATGGATATCGGGGGCAGTAGGGTCAACGCCCAGCTTGATGTTCAGCGGCGCGCCCTTCTTCAACTTTTCCAGAAGCAGGGACTCGGGGACGATCTGAGCCGCACCCGACTTGATGATGTGAAGTTGTTCTTCAGGCGAGAGCATGTTCTTACCCCTTTCTGTTGCTAGACGGGTTGTGATTATACCCCTGTTAGGAAACCCCACGGTACAGGTGCCCGCTAGTTGCGCTGGACTCCTTGGAAACGGTGTTCCCGTCCCTTTGGGCAAGCTCGCGGGCGCGCACCACACGGCCAACCGCCTGGGCGGTTTCCTCCACGTTCAGAAGACTGGCGTCGATCATGAGAGCCCCCACTCCGGCGTTGATGAGCTCGGGGACCAGATGAGCCACATCGTACTTCACCCCGTTGTACAGGTGGCTGCGGCCCATGGCATCCGTAACCACGGGGAAATCGTAGCCCTTACGGTCGTGCAGGTGATGGGGCGTCTTCCTTCGTGAGCAGTTGGCGCAATCCTGGTTGCAGGGCCCCTGGCTCATGAGCAGGCAGTGCTCGGTAATCATGAGCTCCTGATAGCCAATCACCATGCAGCCCACCGGCACCGGAGCGTCCTGCCCGACCAGGTCCTGGATCTGCTTGAGGGTAAGCTCCGGCGAAAGCCAAACGCGCTCCACTCCCCAATCGGCCATCAGGCGCAGGGTTTCCCCGTTGGTCACGGGAACGTGAGCACCCACTTCGCAAACCGCGCCCACTGACTTTGCGCGGGCCAGGGAGGCCATGCTGTCGACCAGCACGTGGTCGCCCTCCTTCACGAACTGCCACGGGTCAAGGGCAACTGCCGCTTCCCGAGACTGCCCCACCGGATCATGGTCGATGGTAGGCAGGGCGATAATGCTCTGGCTGGGATAGCCGGACTGCTCCGCCGTCTTGGAGAGCTGGCCTCCGATCATGGCTTCGCCCCGCTTGTACGTAAGCGCAGGCACCACAATGATGTCCGCATGGGATCGCTTCGCAGCACGGGCGCAGGCGGGGTTGGTTGCGATCACCACGATTTCGCACTTCTTCCCGCGCCTTGCAGGAAGTGGGTTCCTGCGCTCGGTGCGGGGCAGACGACGGGCGTCATACTTCTCCAGCACCCGAGCGGTCAGATCATCGAGGGCCTGGGAGCGCGCCTTATGCAACGCCGAAAAGCCCATGCCCAATCCTTCGTCCAGGTCGATCTGAAGGTCAACCAAGGTAAAGGGAGTCTGTCCCAGCCTGTCCACGTGGGAACGCACGTCTTCTTCGGTCAGCGCCTTGGTACGGGCCGGCTCCACGTAGGCTCCTTCAAAGGACCCCACGGCATAGGAGCGTCTGGGATCCGCCAGGCGAAACTCCACGTACAGGGGCATGCCCGTGCGAATGCGCACGTAGCCTTCCACGGGAACGCGAGGCTCGAAGGGCAGATCCTCGAAAGACGCGGCGGCACTGCGCACCCTGAAGATTCGGTCTCCCTGACGGATTGCGCGAGCAGAAGCGTCCTTTTCGTCATAGCGAAGACGGAACAGGTTCTTCTGAACGCGAGCTCCGTCCGTCACGGTCAAAATGGCACGACCCTTCTTGGTCCAGACCTCCAGGATGTCGCCAATCGCCAGATCAACCGAGCTGCGGAAGACCACCTTGCCCCGGCCGGCTTCCTCAACGCGCCCGATGGACACGCCACGGTTGTTAGGACGCTGGTAGCTCATAATCTGGTTTCCGCGATCCCCCTCAAGATACGCCGTGGTGAAGCCACGGGAGAAGGCTTCGGCAAGAACGCGCTTTTCCTCTTCCGTGGCGCGAGCGAAGGGATCTTCCATAGCGCGGTCCAGAACGCTTCGATACACCGAGGTTACCGCATACACGTAGTCGGCAGACTTCATGCGTCCTTCGATCTTGAAGGACTGCACGCCCGCCTGAAGGAGCTGGGGCAGCAGGTCCACGGTACACAGGTCCTTGGGCGACAGCAGGTACTCGCCCGGAGAGGAAAGGGCCTTGCGGGAAGACGCGTTGGCAAGCTCATAGGGCAGACGACAAGCTTGGGCGCAGGTGCCTCGATTGGCGGAGCGGCCGCCGATCATGGAAGACATGAGACACTGACCCGAATAGCACACGCATAGAGCTCCGTGGGCGAAGACCTCCACGCTCATTTCGAAGTCCTGGGCCACCTGGCAAAGATGGGCCACCTCCTCCAGGGAAAGCTCACGGGCAAGGGTCACCCGAGATGCGCCCAAAGCGGCCGCGGCTTCCACTCCGGCAGCGCTGTGGACGTTCATCTGGGTCGACGCATGGAGAGGAGCTTCGGGAAGGGTTCGATGCAGCTCCGCGGCAATGCCCGGATCCTGAACGATAAAGGCGTCTGCTCCCCGGCGGTACGCCTGACGCGCATATTCCAGCGCCTTTCCGACTTCGTCCGGCAAAACGATGGTGTTGAAGGCCAGATACACCCGCACACCGCGCAGATGCGCGTAGTCGCAGGCTTCCTTGAAGGACTCCATGGTGAAGTTGTGAGCCCCACGCCGGGCGTTGAACTGGTCCAGCCCAAGGTACACCGCATCCGCACCCGCGTTGACCGCGGCATGCAAGGCGGCGGGACTGCCCGCAGGGGCAAGAAGCTCGACGTTTTCTCTCATCCGTTTCCTCTTCTCTATTAATAAAGTACAGGCAGGTTCTGAAAGGGCCCGTACGGTCAGGCAAGCTCGCAGCACGATTGACTGCACCACAAGAAGTCCATGATAAACGGGCGTCTTGTGAAGGGACCGTGGCAAAGCGGAAATATAGTAATATACATGAATTATGAAGATACGTAGAAAACAGCGCGAATCACGCGCGCATGCCGTTAAGTGGGGCCTGACCGTTGCCCTTGCCGCCTTCTGCCTTGTTGGCGTCGCGGGAGTGGTGGGAACCGTTTCCATGGTGACCGAGTGGGCACAGGATCTGCCGACCATCGACCCCAACGCATTCAAGTACAGCGAGAAGACCCGGGTCTATGCTTCCGACAAGAAGACGCTTCTGGCGGAATTCTATCTGAGGGATCAGGAAGCCGTGACTCAAGACCAGGTTTGCGACTACGTCCTGAAGGGCACCGTTGCCACCGAGGACGAGCGCTTCTACGACCATGACGGAGTGGACATGACGGGCATTGCCCGAGCCCTGGTCAACAACGTCCTTGGCGGAGACCTTGAGGGCGCTTCCACCATTACCCAGCAGCTGGTACGCAACACCATCCTTGCCAACGAAGCCGACGATATCTCGCTGAAGCGCAAGATTCGCGAAGCTAGCCTGGCAATGGAGCTGGAAAAGCAGTACACCAAGGACGAGATCCTGATGATGTACCTGAACGCTATCAACTACGGAGATGGCTGTTATGGCATCGAGGCTGCGGCTCGTCACTACTTCCAGAAATCCGCCTCTGATCTTTCCCTGACCCAGGCGGCAACGCTCATCGGCATTCCCCAGTCCCCTACCTACAACAACCCGGTCACCAATCCCGACCGCTGCCTTGAGCGCAGGAACCTGGTCTTGAACCGCATGCTTTCCAACGGCATAATCTCCCAAGAGCAGCATGACGGCGCCCAAAAGAAGAAGCTGAACCTGAACGTTGCAAAGAAGCGTTCGGACGACGGCATCCAGGCGTATCCCTACTTCACCAGCTACGTTCGGGAGCAGCTGCTAGAGCAGCTTTCCTACGATGACGTCTTTGGCGGCGGCCTGGTGGTCTACACAACCCTGGACACCAAGATGCAGGACTATGCCGAAGAGGCAGCCGAGCAGGTCTATGATCAGATGCGTTCTTCCGGGGACTCCGACGTCGAGCTTGCCATGACCTGCGTGGATCCCAACACCGGCTATATCAAGTGCATGATTGGTGGCAAGAACTACAAGAAAAGCCAGTTCAACCTTGCGACCAGCAGCACGGGACGTCAGGCTGGATCTTCTTTCAAGGCCTTCACCCTTGCTGCGGCCATCGAGCAGGGAATCGACCCCAAATCCCGCGTGGACTGCTCCGCCAGCGATGAGATCGACGGCTGGCATGTTGAAAACTACGGTGGAACGGACTACGGCATTCGCTCTATCGAAGAGGCTACCTGGGTTTCCTCCAATACCGGCTACGCCCATTTGGTCACCGACGAAGGCGGTGTTTCGCCCCAGAGCCTTCTGGAGATGGCGAACCGCCTTGGCGTGAGCGGAAACTCCGGTTTCGGCGCCTATCCCGCCCTGACTCTTGGCGTTGCCCAGGTCAACACCACCATGATGGCAGGAGCATACGCCACCTTCGCTGCCGAAGGCGTCCATTACGAGCCCACGTGCATCACCGAGATCAAGGATTCCGAAGGCAACGTAGTTTACGACAACACGGATCCTGAAGGATCGCAGGTTCTTTCCCCCGAGGTCTCCTACGCAGTCACCAAGGTTCTTGAAGGCGTAGTCAAGCACGGCACCGCACGAGGAACCGCTCTTTCTTCCGGGCAGGTTTCCGCAGGCAAGACCGGCACTTCGGAAAACTGGCGCGACCTTTGGTACTGCGGATACACTCCCCAGCTTTCCTGCTCTGTTTGGACCGGTGCCGACCCTGAACGCAGCATGTGGTCTGCCTCCTGGTGCCGTGACATGTGGCGCATTTTCATGAACAAGGCACTTGCCAATGAGGAGCTCCAAGAATTTGCTACTGCGGAAGATCCCAAGTACGAAAGCCCGTTCAATGAAAAGGCTCGGGAACTGTACGGCGAGGACGGAGACGACGAGGATTCGGACCAGAACGGCAACGACGACTCTGACTCCTCCAACGATTCGGACAGTGAGGACTCAGAAGGAGCCGAAGACGGAGACGCTGGAGATGCTAGCGGTAACGATGACGAAACCAGCGGTGAAACCCCCAACGAAGATTACGGAAATGAAGGAGGAGTCGATCCTCCTCGAGGGGAATAGACAGAAGACGCAAAAGAAGGGGGAGCATGAACGGATGCTCCCCCTTCTTTCTTTACGTTTCAGCCCCTTGTCGATCGCAGGGAACGAACTCCCAGCCTAACTCTTCTGCTCAGCGTCCTTTTCGGAAGACTTTTCAGAATCCTGCTGGGCACTTGCGCCGCCCTTTGCAGCCGCAGCGTCATCGCCTTCCTTGATCTTGGCAATGCCCTGGTCGTACTTATGCTGGATCGCCTTCAGCTTGGCCTCGAAGGAGTCGGTCTTGCCCTTCTTCGCCTGGGAGTAGAGCTCCACGTAGGCGGAAAGAGCTTCGTCAAGGTTCTTGCACCCCTCAACATAGGCAGCATGGACGTCCGAGAGATCATCAGGCGCGGTTATTGCCTCGAGCTGCGCCACGACCTCCCCTGCCTTGGCGGCCTTGGTCTTCAGGGAGACCACATCTCCATTGGAAACCGCCTCCTCGAAGGAGTCCAAACGCTCGTTCAGTGTGTCGATGCACTGATTAACCGAGGACATGTAGGCCCTGTTAGCCGCCTGGGCCTTTGCCTGTTCGCTGTTTCCCCCCATCATGGAAGCAAGGGAATCGGAAGAGCAGGCGGTCAGCGTCATTGCAAGAGCAACCGCACATCCAACGGTCGCACAAGCAGACAAATGATTCTTCTTCATATGATTAGCCTTTGCATTCTTCGCATAACGAAATATCGCTCCCACTCTATCACGAGCAGGAGCGATATTCCAAAAACTTCAGAAAGTGACTACAGGGACTCGCTGGCCATCAAACCGCTCTTTCCTTACGCTTCACTTTGTTCGCTGGGCTCCTCAGGTTCAGCGGGAGGATCAGGCTCCTCGGGCTTGGCAGGAGGATCAGGCGTTTCGGGAGTTTCAGGCTGAGACGGGGTCTCTGGTTCTGAGGGCTGTTCGGTTTGGGTCGGGGTATCCGGCTTTGAGGGCTCCTCTGAAGATGCGGGCTCTTCCTCCTCGGTCTTCGCTTCTTCCTTTTTCTTCTTTTCGTCATCGGAAGAGTAGGTCAGACCTTCGATATCCAGATCCGAGTTATTGAACGTTTTGGTGTACTCAGGATCTTCGGCTTCGAAGAACTCCTGGGGCTCAAGCCCCTCCATGTACGCATTCATGAAGTCCGCATAAGCGCTCACCGCCGTGGTCCATGGAGACCGCTGATTGCTCCTATCGCCAATCCAGACAGCAGTGGACAGCTGCGGGGTGATGCCGCAGAACCACTTGTCCCGGTCGTTTTCCGTTGTGCCGGTCTTTCCAGCAACCTTTTGCCCGCTCTTCCACAGATTGGCGGCGGTACCGGTTCCGTACTGAACGACGCCTTGCATTACTCCCACAGCGGCGTGGGCAACTTCCCTGGAAATTGCCTGGGTGCCCGTAGGATTGGTGTTATCTATGACGGCATTTCCGTGACGGTCCTTCACCAGTTCAAAGACCGTGGCCTCATGATGGATTCCTCCACTTGCGATGGTGGCATACGCATTCGCCATCTCCAGAGTGGTAACCTCCTCCACGCCCAAGGTGATAGCGGGGACCGCCTCCAGTTCGGAGGTGATTCCCATGCGCTTGGCAACGTCAACCACCGCTTCCGGTCCGACCGCCGTAACCAGACGAGCAAAACCGGTGTTGGAGGAAACGGCAAAAGCGCTGGAAATAGAACGAGTACCGTAGCTATGGTTCGCGTAGTTGTGAACATCCCAGTCCCCAATGGTGACCTTCGCGTTGCACTTTACCGGCGTATCGGGAGAAATACCCTGCTCCAAAGCGGCGATGAGAGTGAAAGTCTTGAAGGAAGATCCCGCCTGCCGCCTTCCTTGGGCAGCAAGGTTGAACTGCTCAGCACGGTAATCCTTTCCTCCCACCATGGCCTTCACGTAACCGGTGTTGGGATCGATTGCCGTCATAGCGCACTCGAAGGGCTCCCCCATCTGCTCCATCTTCTTCTGAGCCGCTTCTTCTGCCGCGTCTTGAGTATCGGGGTCTAAGGTAGTGTACACGGTCAAGCTGCCCTGGAACACATCATCGTAGGAAAGCTGGTTGAGCAGCTGATCGCGTACATAGCTGGTGAAGTAGGGGTATTTCAGAATGCCGTCATCAAGGATCGCCGAAATGCTCAGCTTCACATCGGTGTTCTTTGCAGCTTGAGCCTCCTCTTCGGTGATGTATCCGTTGGATGCCATGCGATCCAGCACCAGATTGCGCCGGCTCTTCGCGTTTTCGGGATTATCGATGGGATTGTTGTAAGTCGGAGACTGAGGAATGCCCACCAGCAGCGCAGCCTCGGCAAGCTTCAGCTGACAAGCAGGCTTGGAGAAGTACCTCTGAGCAGCGGCTTCGATTCCATAGGCACCCGATCCGTAGTTGATGGTATTCAGGTACAGAAGAAGTATCTGGTCCTTGGTGTAGTACTGCTCCATCTTGAGGGCCAAGGCGATTTCCCGCACCTTCCTCTTAATGGAGATGTCGTTCATCTCATCTGCAAGAACGGTGTTCCTGACCAGCTGCTGGGTAATGGTGGAAGCGCCTTCCAGTTCCCCTCCGGTAAGGTTGTTCACCAAAGCACGAGCTATTCCCTCCAGATCAACGCCGCCGTGGTTGTAGAACCGCTCGTCCTCTGTTGCGATGGTACCTTTGATCACATCGTCCGAAGCTTCCGACAGCGAGGGCAGGGGATCACGATTCTGCAGCTGGAATCGGGCAAGAACCGTAACGCGATCCGATGCATACACCGTAGTCGAGCCGGTCCTGTCAAAATCTTCCGCAGTGACCTCGGGAAGATCAGATAGCCAGAAAGCGCACAGGCCAATGGCGACAACAAGGCCGCACGCCAGCACACCCAGGGGGACAAGGACCTTCACCTTCAAAGGAACCTTGCGCTTCCGCTCGGATTCAACTCCGTGCTTTCCCAGCTTTGCCATCGCACCTCCAAACCGCACAATTACAGTGATTGTACCCTATTGCACATTAGCGGGTCCTTCGGTTGAGGAAGGCCTCCGTTTTTCCAGAAACGGAGGCCTTCCCCTAACACATTGGACTTTTCTACATAAGGCTTTTTATGTGATGGGCCACATTCGAAGCGGCCTCTTCGGACTCCACGGCAATCATGATGGTGTCATCTCCGGCAACCGTGCCCAACACGCCACAAAGATTGGAGCTGTCCAATGCAGCGGAAACTCCTTGAGCGGCACCGGGAGAAGTCTTGACCACAACAAGATTGCACGCGTAGTTAACCTCTTCCACCAAATCGGCCACCAAGCGGGACAATCTGAGCTCCTGAGGAAGCACATAGCAGCCGTTTCCCGCCTTCACCAAGCCCAGATCTATGACATCACGAGAAATGGTGGCCTGCGTGCACTCGAATCCTTCTTGCAGCAGGAGCTCAGCCAACTCTCGTTGCGTCTTCACCGCATGCTCTTGGATGAGTTTGCGGATTACGTCGTGGCGCTTCTCTTTCTTCTTCATGACTTCCTTCCCCTTGGCTTTTCGCCTCCCGGTAAAGACCGATCGACTGCCCTGCCTCAATCCTACTCGGCAAGGAGCGATTCCAGCATACCCATCACCGTATCAACATCTTCCCTCGAAATAATCAAAGGAGGAAGGAAGCGAAGAGTGCGGGGGCCCGTGTAGTTCAGAACAAGTCCGGATTTCAGGCCCTCAGCCACAATCTGCGGAGCCGTTGCCTGAACCGAATCCGCCAGATCCATGGCAAGCATGAGACCGGCACCGCGGACTTCCTTTGCCTGGGGAAGAGCCTGGAGCTTCTGGCGCATATAGTCGCCTACCTCCGAAACGGATTCGGCAAAGCCCTGATCCTTGAGGGTAGAAAGCGTTGCGAACATGGACGCAATGGCCAGATTGCTTCCGCCGAAAGTCGAGCCGTGAGTTCCCGGCTCATAGGCATCGGCAATTTCCTTCCGAGCTGCGCTTGCGCCACAGGGGAAGCCGCCGGCAATGCCCTTGGCCATAGAAACGATATCGGGGACCACACCGTGCAGCTGGAAGGCAAAGGGCACACCCGTGCGGAACACGCCGCACTGGACCTCATCGCAGATCATGGTTGCACCGTGCTGGTGGGTAAGATTGCGAATTGCCTGCAGAAACTCCTGGGTGCAAGGATTTACTCCGCTTTCACCCTGCACGACCTCTACCATTACGGCGCAAATCTGACCTCCGATCTGGTCAAACAGAGTCTGAAGCGCAGGAATGTCGTTGATTGGAGTACTGACGAAACCATCAGGAAGAGGCTGGAAGAGCTCCTGTTTCACTTCCTGAGCCGTTGCGGCAAGGGTGGCCAAGGTACGTCCATGAAAACTGCGCTGCAAGACCACAACGGTACGGGGAGCCGTTGCTGGGTCCTTCCCCTGCTCGACATGCTTTTTACGAGCATACAGGCGCGCCAGCTTGATAGAGCATTCGTTTGCTTCGGCACCTGAGTTAGCATAGAACGTCTTCCAAGGCTCGGGGCTCGGGGCTCCATGATTCAGCAGATCGGAAATCATCTGCGATACCTGACCACGCTTTTCGATGTAGTAGTAGTTGCTCACGTGGATGAGGCGCGCTGCCTGCTCCTGAATAGCCTGGGTCAGCACAGGATGGCAGTGACCCAGACTGCACGCACCAATGCCGGCAATCAGATCGTAGTATTCTTTTCCCTGGTCATCGTAGAGTTTCATTCCCGAACCCGACACAAACTCAACGGGTTTGCGAGCAAAGGTGTTCATCACGAACGCAGATTCAAGCTCCTGTTGTTCCTTCAAGCTCATTGTTGTTCCTTTCTTTTCAACAGATCCTTGGACAAAGGACCTGTGCGCTAGTTTCCAGAGGACGAAAGCTTTGCTGCAAAGTTTTCCAAGGGATGAGCGGCGTCTTCTGCCGAACGCTCCCCCGTCACCATGGTGCCGATGCCCTTGTCCGTAAGAAGCTCGAGCAGAATCGAGTGAGGAGTCGTGCCGTTGAGCATATGGGCGCGCTGAACGCCGGATCGCAGTGCTTTCACGCAGGATCGCAGCTTCGGAATCATTCCCGTGCTGATGGACTCGCTTTCGATCAAAGCTTCGGCTTCGTCCACCGTCAGACGGGAAAGAAGCGTTCCCTTGTCGTCGAAGTCAAGGTACAGGCCGTCCACGTCGGAAAGATACACGACCTTGTGGGCACCGATTGCCGCAGCGATGCTGCCTGCCACTACGTCCGCGTTCACGTTGTAGCAGCCGCCATCTTCACCCCGGGCGATGGATGCCACGATGGGAATATAATCCGCTTCAATCAGGTCTTCAATCAGCTGAGCGTTGACCTGCGTCACCCGACCAACTCGACCCAAGCGGGGATCCATCTGCTCGGCAATCACCGTGCCTGCGTCGGCACCGCTCAGACCAACGGCAAGGTTGCCGTGCTCGTTCATGGCCTCCACCAGCTCCTGGTTGACCTTGCCCGTGAGCACCATGCGAACCAGCTCCATGGCTTCGTCCGTGGTCACACGCTGTCCGTCCACAAACTCAACCGGCAGGTTTGCTCGGGTCATTGCCGCCGAAATGGCCTTTCCACCGCCGTGCACGAGCACGGGACGAATGCCGATGATCTTCAGCAGCACGATATCCGCCATCACGTCGGCTCGGAGCTTCTCGTCCACCATTGCCGCGCCACCGTACTTGATAACCACGGTCTTTCCCGTAACGTTCTTGATCCACGGCATGGCCTCGACAAGCACGTCTGCAGTTAGGCTGGATACTCCGTTAGGCCTTGAATCCTTCGAATAGTTCATGACGTTCTTCTTCTATCTCCTGTGTTCTTTCCTGATTTCGTCCTTGCTGCTTCAGACGGGCCCTACGTACGATAATCGCCGTTGATAGTTACGTAGTCATGGGAGAAATCGCAGGTCCAAACAGTGGTCTGAGCATTTCCTGCGCCCAAGTCAACATCCAGCACGATCTCAGGATCCTGGAAGCGCTTCAGGGCCTCCTCTTCGCTGAAGGGCACGGTCAAGCCCTGGCGACATACCGGCAAGCCCATGATGTCAATGGAAACGCATTCCTGGTTAAACTGCGCACCCGAGCGACCTGCAGCAGCAGCAATACGTCCCCAGTTCGCATCATGACCGTAGATCGCCGTCTTTACCAAAGGGGAGTTCGCAATGGTGCGCGCCGCCTTGTCTGCGTCCTCTTCGTTTCTTGCCCCGGTTACGTTCACGGTAACCAGGCGGGTGGCTCCTTCTCCATCGGTGGCCATCTGACGCGCCAAGCCCGAGCACACTGCCCTCAGAGCAGAAGCGAACACCTGGAACGCCTTGCTTCCCTTTTCCATGGCAACGCTGCCCAGAGCAGCAGCGCCGCTGGCAAAGGCAATGCAGGTATCGTTAGTAGAGGTATCGGAGTCGACCGTGATCTTGTTAAAGCTCACGTTCACCGCTTCCACCAAAGCGTCATGAAGATCATTGGCCTTCACGGGAGCATCCGTGGAAACCACCGAGATCATGGTGGCCATGTTGGGCATGATCATGCCCGATCCCTTGGCCATGCCTCCCACCGTGAACGTGACCCCATCAAATCCCAGGCCATCGCCGCTGAACTGAACCGCGTATTCCTTGGGTACCGTGTCGGTAGTCATGATGGCGCGAGCAGCATCATGGCCTCCTTCGGCAGAAAGGGAAGCCACCGCAATCGGCAGGCCGTCCTTAAACGGCTCAGTGTCCAGATGCTGGCCGATCACACCGGTAGACGCCACCAGCACCTCTTCCTGAGTACAGCCCACTGCCTCTGCAGCAAGACGTGCCGACTCACGCGCATTTTCCAATCCAATGGTTCCCGTTGCAGCATTGGCAATGCCCGAGTTAATGATCATTGCACGCGCCATTCCATAGGAGACATCGTCAAGGTGCTCCTTGGAAACGATGACCGGAGCCGCACAGAAGATGTTGGTGGTAAAGGTTCCTGCAGCAGCGCAGGGCTCATCAGCCACGATAAGGGCAAAGTCCTTGCGATCAGGATCAGCCCGGAACCCTGCATGAATACCAGCGGCTTTGAATCCCTTGGCAGAAGTCACGCCGCCGTCTTCCAGAAGAACCAGCGGAGCCGGCAATTCGCTTTCACACGCATTCGGGTCCCGCAGAGGCCGGACTGCGTTGTATTCGTTGATGCTCATATTCTTTCCTTCCTTGCGCAGAGCAAGCGCGCTAGATTGCGCAGGCAATCAAATCCAGACCGCAGGCTTCGTCCAATCCGCAGATGATGTTCGCGCATTGCACTGCCTGCCCGGCGGAACCCTTGCCTAGGTTGTCGATGGCGCCGGTAGCCACGATCATCTTGGCAGCCTGATGCACGACTGCACCAACCTGGGCGCGATCGGTTCCCGCAACAGAACCGGTCTTGGGCTGAACCCCCTTGGCGAAGTGAACCAAGGGAGAATCTCGATAGAAGTCCTCATAGATCTGATCAAGCTCTTCCTGAGAGGGAGCGGGAGCGTTGGGATCAAGGGGCATGGTCACCGTGGAGAGCAGACCGCGGTTCAGCGGAGCCAGATGAGGAGTGAACACCAAGCGCTCGCCCAGACCCAGAATCTGGCTGATCTCCGGCGTGTGGCGATGGGTCGCCACGCCGTATGCCTCCAGATTCTCATTGGCAAAGCAGAAATGGGTGCGCTCAGTAGCCTTCTTTCCTGCTCCCGTTACTCCGGAAACGGCATCCACCACCACAACCCCTTCCGAGTCCACCAATCCGGCTCGGATGGCAGGGGCGGCAGCCAGCGATGTTGCAGTGGGATAGCATCCGGCGCAGCCAACCAAAACAGCCTGGCCTTCCTTACGACGATCGGCAAGCGTCTTCAGGTCCTCTGCGAAAAGCTCGGGCAATCCGAAGGCTCGCTGCTTCAACAGCTCAGGCGCAGTATGGGGCGTCTTATACCATTTTCGGTACTGATCAGGGTCGGACAGGCGAAAGTCCGCGGAAAGGTCCACCACGGAAACGCCCTGCTCCAGCAAACCAGGAGCAACGGCAAGGGCGGCCGTATGGGGAACGGCAAGAAACACCACGTCGCACTCTGCAAGATTCGCGTTCGCATTAGAGCAGAAGGAAAGGTCAGTCACCCCGGCGAAGGCAGGGTACATGGCGCTAACCGGAGTGCCAGCCCAGGCGTCCGACGTTACCACGGTAAGCTCGAACTCGGGGTGGCGCAGAAGCAGTCGCACAAGCTCGATTCCCGCAAATCCCGCAGCTCCCACAACCCCTGCCTTCAGTCCCATGGTTCCTCCTCTAGACTCCTTAACTCATTGCTAAATGTCGCAATTTTACGCCTAAATATACAAAATTGATGCAACTTTTAGTAATAATATGCAAAATTCACGATAATAAATCGGTATTTGACCACATTACGGCCAATTAACCCAGGCGGGCAGGGATTCCGTGCCCTCCGCCTGGCGCCGGAGATCTTCCCGCACGCTGGCTTCCCTAGCCCATTGACTCATTCCCTTCAGGGTAAGGAACAGATTTTCCTCAGCGCAGCGGTTCAGCTCTATGATGCGGCTGCGAAGACGCCGCCTGTAGCCCCAGTCAAAGCCAGCAGGACGCCGGGCCGTCCGAGCCTGGGAAAGGGTGGTGATCACTCCATTGACAGGATCGACCACCTTTGGAAGCTCCCACAGGCCAGCATCATGCTCTTCCTTGCTGAAACCATGACGGGTCAGCTCCCAGAACGCGCTTGCAAGCATCATATACCGCTCCTGCTCGCAGAAGGCGGAAAGATACCAAACCGGCATGGCAAGGGCCTGTTCCCAGGGCATATCGGAAAAGCTGAAGTCAATCTGAGGGTCATCGTACAGAAACGTTCCGTCTTCCAGATCCTGCAGGTCAACGCAGCAGGCATCTATACGGCGAAGTATCCGCAAGGAAGAGCTTTCCAACAGAAACGTTTCCCTTGGAACGACCACCTTCCCCTGATCGCATGGCAAGATGGCAGCGCAGTTCCTCATCTGCTGAAGCGAGGATTCGATGTACTCCTGGACGGCACGAATCCTTTCCGCCCCGAACTCGCTCAGGCGATCAAGCCCCACCACGTAGCCGTCCATCACCACATCCGCAAGCAAGTTGGAATCGCAATCCAGGAAGGCCTGCCCCAACGAGGGAACGGAGACAACACTGGATCGGGGCAGGAACTCGATGCTGTTGGAACGATCAAAAGCCGGGCTCATATAAGCACGCTCCTTTCCTGTTCCTGGCGAAGAGGATCTTGCAAGCGTGGGAGGGGCAGGCGGAACGAACCTGCCAGCAATGGACTGCCGCAACGAACGCGGAGCGCTTGCACTGGCTCTGTTTGTGTTCGTATGTATTTTAACATATAAACCGAACATTTGTTTCATAAAAGAAGGTGGCCCGAAATAATCGAGCCACCTCTCTTCAAGCCAGATGAGCAGGTCGAGCAGCGCTGCTAGCCGCGAACCTGGGCGCCTGTGGAACCGCAGACCTTCTTGATCAGCTTCCCGTGGGCCTTTTCCACCTCTTCGCCCGTAAGCGTACGGTCCGCCGCACGGTAGGCAAGGGCATAGGCCATGGACTTCTTGCCCGCACCCAGGCGATCCTGGTCGCGGTACACGTCGAACAGCTCAGCGCTTTCCAGCAGCTTTCCACCCGCAGAGGTGATGCGCTGCAGAAGCGTTTCGTGGGTCACGGACTCGTCGACCACGAAGGCCACGTCTACCGTAACCGCCGGGAAGGTGGGAACGTCCACGTAGGGACGGCACAGCTGGCTGCTCTTCATCAGCGCGTCCACGTCAAGCTCAAAGGCAACCACCGGAGCCTCGGCCTCGAAGGCCGCCACGGCCAGCGGGTGGATTTCGCCCAGCCAACCCAGGACCGTACCGCCGGAAAGAACCTGGGCAGCACGACCCGGCTGCAGATGAGGCGCCTGGTCAGCGTCCAGAGCCTTGAAACGAACCTTGGGGATGGCAAGCTCGCGAACCAGGTTTTCCACCACGCCCTTGCCATCGAAGAAGTCGAAGGGAGCAGGGTCAACGTTCCAGCCGTGATCTCCCATGGCGCCTGCAAGGACACATGCCAGCTTCTGACGCTCCTTGGGCTGCAGCTTGCCCTCTGCGCCGAAGAACACCGTGCCCGTTTCATAGAGCTGGATATTCTTCACGCCGCGGGACTGGTTGTACGCCACCGAACGCAGAAGGCCGGGGATGATGGTCTGACGCATGATGGACTGGTCCGCGTTCAGCGGGTTGAGCAGCTCAACGGCAACGCCCAGGTCAGAGCCGTCCATGCGCAGCTTCTCCAGGTCCTTCGAATCGGCGAAGGAATAGGTCATGGTCTCGTTTACGCCGCACGCCCGCATGGTGTTGTTGATCACGTCCATCTTGCGCTGCTCTTCGGAGCGCGTACCCAGACGGCCGCGACCGCCCGGCAGGGTGGCGGGGATGCGGTCCATGCCGTACAGGCGCAGGATTTCCTCGTACAGGTCGATCTCGCGCTCAAGGTCGGGGCGGAAGGTGGGAGCCGTCACCGCAAGAACGTCTTCGTTCTCCGTCGGCGCCACCACGCAACCCAGGCGCTCCAGGATGTCGGTCATCTCCTGGGCGGGAATCGCTTCGCCCAGCATGTTCTGGCAGCGCTTCACCCGCAGCGTCAGCTCACGGGGCTCGGTCTTCTTACCGTAGGCGTCCACCACGCCCGGGCAGACCACGCCGCCGGAAACCTGAGCCATAAGGGCAGCGGCGAAGGCGGAGTAGTCAGCGCAGGTGGTGTCGTCCACGCCGCGCTCGTAGCGCAGGGAAGACTCGGAGATCAGACCCAGGTTGCGGCTGGTACGGCTGGTGCGTCCCGGCTCGAAGGTGGCAGACTCCAGCAAAATGGTAGTGGTCTGCTCCGTGACCTCGGTATCCAGACCGCCCATGACGCCTGCCAGGGCAACGGCCCGCTCCGGCGTGGCGATCACGGTCATGTCCTCGGTCAGGGTGCGCTCCGCTTCGTCCAGCGTGGTGAGCTTTTCGCCCTCCTGGGCACCGCGGACCACCACATGGGCCAGGCCGTCG
>JAQXGX010000118.1 GCA_029006935.1 Eggerthellales bacterium
CCCTTTCCCGGCGCCTACACGCTGGAGGTGTCGTCGCCGGGCATCGACCGTCCCCTGCGCACCCTGGAGCACTTCGCCCGCTTTAAGGGAGAGGAAGCGGTGGTGAAACTGGTGGAGCCGCTGGACGGCCGCAGCTCCTACACCGGCCCCATCGTGGACGTACGGGACCAGGACGTGGTCCTTCAGGTGGGCGAAGACCAGGTGGTCCTGCCCCTGGAGTCCATGAAGAGGGCCCGTTTGAAGGGATCCATCACCTTCAGGTAAAGATTTCGCCCGACTTACGGTCGCGGCTGATGAAAGACATGCGTTGAGCAAGGGTCCCTCAGGGGCCGAAGTGAAAGGAAAAGAAGACGTGGCAACTTCAGAGTTGATCGAGGCGCTGCAGGCGCTGGCACACGAGCGCAAGATCGATGAGTTCTACCTGATCGATCGCCTGGAAGCCTCCCTGGCAAAGAGCTATCAGAGCATCCTGAACCTTGAGTGGGACGCTCGCGTAACCATTGACCGCCAGACCGGCAAGATCTACGTGTACGAGCTGGTGCCGGTGGGTGAGCCCGATGAGGAGACCGGCGAGTACTCCGAGTTCGAGGAGCGGGACGTGACCCCCAACGACGTGAGCCGCATTGCCGCCCAGAACGCTAAGAGCGTGATCAGCAGCATCGTGCGCGAGGCCGGCCGCCAGTCTATCTACGAAGAGTTCGCCGGCCGCGTGGGCGACCTGGTCACCGGTACGGTGCTCCAGGGAACCGCGGACTTCACCATCATCAAGATCCGCGAGGGCGTTGAGGCGGAGCTGCCCCACTACGACCTGAAGCGCGATCCCAACGAGCGCAACGAGCGTCCCTCCAACGAGCACTACCGTCACAACCAGCGCCTGAAGGTGCTGATCATCGAGGTGCGCGATCCCCAGAAGGAAGAGCAGGCCAAGACCCGCAGCGACCAGGCCCGTCCCTCCATCGTGGTGTCCCGCACCCATCCGGACCTGATTCGCCGCCTGTTCGAGATCGAGGTCCCCGAAATCTACGACGGCGTGGTGGAGATCAAGTCCATTGCCCGTGAGCCCGGCGCCCGTTCCAAGGTGGCCGTTTCCTCCCGTGAGAGCAACCTGGATCCGGTGGGCGCCTGCGTGGGCCCCAAGGGCAGCCGCGTGCGCATGGTGGTGGAAGAGCTCCGCAACGAGCGCGTGGACGTTATCCAGTGGAGCGACGACCCGGCTACCTACGTGGCCAACGCCCTTTCCCCGGCCAAGGTGAACCGCGTCCTGGTGGACACGGACAACCACTACGCCACCGTGGTGGTCCCCGACGACCAGCTTTCCCTGGCCATTGGCAAGGAAGGCCAGAACGCCCGTCTTGCCGCGCGTCTGACCGGCTGGCACATCGACATCAAGTCCGCATCCTTCACCGGCGAGCCCCTGGTGCAGGACAACCCCCTTATGGACGAGGATGACGTGGAGGAAGAAGACTTCATCTGCGCCTACGAGGACGAAGAGGGCGTGCGCTGCCGCAACCATGCCCGTCCGGGCTCCCGCTTCTGCGGCGTGCATGCGGATCAGGAATAAGCCGGCAGACTGCTGGTAAGAAGGATTGACCATGGCCCAGGAAACGGGAAAGAAGAAGCAGCGTACGTGCGTGGCATGCGGACGTCAGGACGCCAAGGTGGCTCTTCACCGAGTGGTGCGCCTTGCCCAGGGCGGTGCGGACTTTGATCCCACGGGCCGTGCTGCTGGTCGCGGAGCCTACGTGTGCTCCGCCGAATGCTTTGCTGCAGCGCGCAAGGCCGGGAAGCTTGACCGCGCTTTGCGTACGAAGCTTGATGAGGAAAGTTACGAGCGAATCGCAGCCGGCCTTGCCCAGGCGCTGCGCGAAGCTTAGAAGTTAGGAGTGATGTATGGCGGTGCGCGTACACGAGTTGGCTAAGGAGTTCGGCTTGTCCAGCAAGGAGATGCTGGACAAGCTTGCAGAGCTGAATATTCCCGCGAAGACCCACGCGAGCCCTCTTTCCGATGCTCATGTGGAGGAGGTCCGCAAGGTCATGGCCCCTCAGGCCAAGGCCCTTGCCGGCGAGCTGGAAGACCCCGAGGTCAAGGAGCTTGCCCAGAAGAAGAAGGCCGAGGAGGAGAAGAAGGCTGCCGAGGAAGCCGCTCGCAGGGCCGCCGTGGAGGCCGAGCGCGCCGCGCGTCAGGCCGAGCGAGCCAAGCGCGAAGGGGAGCCCAGGCAGGAGGAGGCTCCTGTCAAGAAGCAGGCTCCCAAGCCCGCTTCCGCCTTCCAGTCCCTGGAGGAGCAGATCAAGGCCGAAAAGGAGCGCGTGGCCCGCGAAAAGGAAGAGGCGCGTCAGCGCGCCCGGGCAGCTGCCATGGCCAAGGAAGTGGCCAAGAAGCAGGCGGTGGAAGACGCCCTGCGCAACCGCGGCTCCAAGAAGCCTGCGGTATCTTCGCCCGCCAAGCAGCAGCCCAAGCCCGCACCGGTGATGGGTGCCAAGAAGAGCTCCTTCAGCTCCCTGCTTTCCCAGATCGAGTCCGAGCAGCAGCGCATGGAAGCCCAGAAGGCCGAAAAGAAGGCCGAGCGCGCCGTCGCTCCCAAGCGCTCCGCCGCAGCCGCCGACGCCAAGCCCGTGCGCGGTGCCGGCAAGAAGAAGGGCAAGAAGGCCCCCAACTCCTTCGAGCCCGACGTACCCGAGCTGCAGGCGCAGCCTGTGCAGCAGTCCGAGGACCGCTACGCCCAGATGGCCGTTCAGGCTGAAAAGCTCCAGCGCGACAAGGTTCTGGCCGAAGCCCGCGCTGCCGTGGCCGCAGCCAGCTCTCATGAGAACGAGGGACGCCGCAAGAGCCGCAAGAAGAAGCGCGAGGCCGAAAAGCGCGAGAAGCTGGTCCAGGTAGCCGAGGAGCGCGGCATCGATGCCTCCCTTCTGCTGGACGATTCCGTGGTGGAGATTCCCCAGGGTGCCACCGTGGCCAAGTTCGCCGAGCTTCTGGGCGTGGCCCCCAACGACGTCATCAAGCGCCTGTTCATGCTTGGCCAGATGATGACCCTGACCCAGACCATGTCCGACGACATGATCGAGCTCATTGCCGACGACCTGGGCCGCAAGGTTCGCGTGGTTTCCCCCGAGGAAGAGTACGCGGTGGTCTACCACGACTCCGAGGAAGACCTGCTGCCGCGTCCTCCCGTGGTCACCGTCATGGGCCACGTCGACCACGGCAAGACCTCGCTGCTTGACGCCATCCGCAACACCGGCGTGGCAGCGGGCGAAGCCGGCGGCATCACCCAGCACATCGGCGCATCGGTGGTCTCCATCAACGGCCAGCAGATCACCTTCGTGGACACCCCTGGCCATGAGGCCTTCACCGCCATGCGCGCCCGCGGTGCCGTGGTTACCGACGTCATCGTGCTGGTGGTAGCCGCCGACGACGGCGTCATGCCCCAGACCATCGAGTCCATCAACCACGCCAAGGCCGCTGACGTGCCCATCGTGGTCGCTATCAACAAGATCGACAAGGACGGCGCCAATCCCGACCGCGTGCGCCAGGAGCTCACCGAGTACGGCGTCATCCCCGAGGAGTGGGGCGGCACCAACATGTTCGTGGAGTGCTCCGCCAAGAAGCGCATCGGCATCGACGACGTGCTGGAGACCATCCTTCTGCAGGCCGAGGTCCTGGAGCTCAAGGCCAACCCCAACGCGCTGGCCAACGGCTTCGTCATCGAAGCCAACCTGGACAAGGGCCGCGGTCCCGTTGCCACCGTCCTGGTGCAGCGCGGCACCCTGAAGACCGGCGACGTGGTGGTTGCCGGCACGTCCTGGGGCCGCGTGCGCGCCCTGGTGGATCCGCGCGGCAAGACCGTGAAGAAAGCCCTGCCCGCCGACCCGGTGGAGATCCTGGGCCTGGGCTCCGTGCCCACCGCAGGCGATGAGTTCCGCGTGTTCGAGGACGATCGCGATGCGCGCAAGCTGGCGGAGGAGCGTGCCCTGCGCGCTCGCCTGGCGGAGCAGGAGACCAAGAGCCACATGAGCCTGGACGACCTGTTCAACCGCATCGAGGAGGGCAAGCAGACCGACCTGAACCTGATCGTGAAGGCCGACGTCCAGGGCTCCATCGAAGCCCTGAGGGACGCCTTCGGCAAGATGGACCAGTCCGAGGTGCGCATCAACATCGTCCACTCCGCCGTGGGCGGCATCACCGAAACCGACGTCACCCTGGCATCGGCATCCGATGCCATCATCATCGGCTTCAACGTGCGTCCCACTGGCAAGTCCAAGCAGCAGGCCGAGAAGGAGAAGGTGGACATTCGCCTGTACCGCGTCATCTACGAGGCCATCGAGGAGATCAACCAGGCACGCGTGGGCCTGCTTTCCCCGGACATCGTGGAGCAGGACACCGGTATTGCCGAGGTCCGCGACACCTTCAAGGTTCCCAAGGTGGGCACCATTGCCGGCTGCTATGTGACGGAAGGCGAAATCCACCGCGACGACAAGGTGCGCATCGTCCGCGACGGCAAGGTGGTCTTCGAGGGCCACATCGCGTCCCTGCGCCGCTTCAAGGATGATGTGAAGTCCGTGAAGCAGAGCTACGAGTGCGGCATCGGCATCCAGGGTTACCAGGACCTGAAGGTGGGCGACACCATCGAGGGCTTCAAGACCGTGGAAGTGGAGCGCACCGAGTAGTTTTCGCACTTGATTCGAAGCCCGTCGGGTCCGATGCTGCGGCCTTCCCCGGAAGGCGTGACGGCAACCGGTGCCCGCCGGGCTTTCCCTGTATAGAGGAGGAATCACCTATGAAGCAAGGTTCTTCGAACCGCAAGGTCAACGAGCAGGCCCGGGAGGTCATTGCCTCCATCCTGCTCTTCGAGATATCCGACCCGCGCCTTTCCCTGGTGACCGTTACCGCCTGCGAGGTCAGCTACGATCGCAGCGTGTGCAACGTCTACTACACCACGGACAAGAAGCGCTACGAGGCCGCCGCGGCCGCGTTCCAGAAGGCGTCCGGGCGCATTCGCTCCCTGATGGCACGTCAGCTTTCCTGGCGCGTGGCGCCGCAGCTGCGCTTCATCCTGGATCCCAGCGTGGACCAGGCTGAGCGCATTGCCACCGCCCTTGCCCATGAGGCTGGTCGCGCTCCGGTGCGCATGCCTGAAGAGGATGGCGAAGCATAGGCTATGGCGCTTTCACCTCAGACCAACGCAACCTTGGAGGACATTGCCCAGGTGCTGCGGGAAGCCGATGACGTGGTAATCGCGGGGCACGTGAGCCCCGACGGGGACTGCATTGGCTCCCAGCTGGCCCTCATGCACGTGCTGCGGGCTCTGGGAAAGACGGTGACCTGCACCAAGGCCAAGGACGACCCCCTTGACGCCGGCATCTGCTACCTTCCCGGCGCTGCGGAGATCGTGTACGCCGGCTCCTTCAGGGGTCGGGTGGGGACCTTCGTGGCCGTTGACGTTCCCAATGCCGATCGCATGATGCCCGCGCAATGGAAGCTTCACGAAAAGGCCAAGGTCACGGTAACCGTGGACCATCATGAGGTTCCCGAGTGCGTTGCCGATCACAACTACGTGGATCCGGACAGCACGTCCGCATCCCTGCTGGTGTGGAAGCTGGCGGGCCTGCTGGGACAGCAGACCCCGGAGGTGGCCCAGTGCGCCTACACGGGGCTGATGACCGACAGCGGCTCCTTCCACAACCAGAACACCACGGTGGAGGCCTTCGAGCTGGCGGCTCAGATGGTCCGCGCCGGGGCCGACCCCAGCCTGGCGGCTACCAGCATGTTCCAAAGCCGCAGCCTGGCCTCGGTGAAGCTCCAGGGCCTGGTGGCCGACCGCCTGACCTTTGCCTGCGACGGGCGTTTCGTCATATCCTGGCTCACCCAGGACGACTTCGCGCGCCTGGGCGCCACCAAGGCGGACTCCGAGCACATGATCGACCTGCTGCGCTCCCTGGAGGGGGTGCGGGTGGCCTGCATGCTCCGAGAGCAGGACACCGGGGTGCGGGGAAGCTACCGCGCCAAGGACAACACCGACGTCCGCACCATGGCCATGCGCCATCATGGCGGCGGACATAGGGCTGCAGCGGGCTTTTCCACCCGCAAGCCCATGGATCTGGCGGTTTCCCGGATCATCGGGGAGTGGGAGGAGTTCTTTGCCGCGGAAGACGCCGGCGGGGAAGCTGCGGGCGACCAGCCTGCTGATCGCGTATGAGCAAGCGCGGAGAGTCCGGCTTGTCCCTGCTGGTAGGGGTGGACAAGCCCGCCGGCATGAGCTCCCATGACGTGGTGAACCGCTGCCGCCGCATCTTCGGCGAGCGTCGCGTGGGTCACACGGGGACTCTTGATCCCCTGGCAACCGGCGCCTTGCTGGTGTGCGTGGGCCCTGCCACCCGATTGGACGCGTTCTTCACTGGCCACGACAAGAAGTACCAGGTCAAGGTCGCCTTCGGCGCTGCTACGGAAACCGACGACGCCGCCGGGTCGGTGACGCGCACCGCTCCCGTGCCCGATAGGCTTCGGGACGTGGCCTTCGCCCGGGAATACGTGGAAAGCCTGGTGGGGGAGCACAGCCAGCTTCCCCCGGTGTACTCCGCCCTGAAGGTGAACGGGAAGAAGGCATGCGACGAAGCCCGCAAGGGCAACGTCATCGACCTTCAGCCCCGCTCCATCCGCATCTATCAGGCGGTGCTGCTGGGCATTGAGGAGGATCTGGACGCAGGGCTGGTGCTCTGGGACGTGGAGGTGCACGTGTCCAAGGGCACCTACGTGCGCTCCATCGCCCGGGACATGGGCCTTGCCCTGGGATGCCCTGCTCATGTGGCTGCCCTGCGCCGCACGCAAGCGGGGCGCCTGAGCCTGGTTGACTGCGTGAGCCTGGAGACCTTGGAGCAGATCGGCACCCGTGCCAGCCTGGATCCGGTGCTGCTGCTGGGGTATAGGTTCCTCTTTGCGGACGAAGCCCAGGCTGCCAAGGTGGCCAATGGCAACCCCCTGCGCGCTTCCGAGGTGCGGCTCTGCTGCAGGCCCTACGTGGGTCCCGCGGCGGCGCTTTGCGCCTGCACCTCAGGGGTGCGGGAAAGCAAGGAGCCTCCGTCGGACGGCGAGGTGGTGGCGGTGATAGCCGGCAACAAGCTGGTGGCCCTGTACGAGTACAGCCAGGACCGTCGGCAGTTCCACAGCCGCTGCGTGTTTCCCGTGGGGGTGAGCCGTGGCGAAGGTATCTAGGCTCTTCGAGTCCGATCTGGGCAGCTTCATTCCCGGCTTGGCGGGATCTTCCTGCGCCTTCGGGGTCTTCGACGGCCTGCACAAGGGCCATCTGAGCCTGATCCAGCATGCGCTGGAGGTGGCGGCGCTGGAGGATCTGCCCAGCGCGGTGCTGACCTTTGACATCGACCCCGACGAGCTGTTCCGCAAGGAAAAGCTGCATAAGCTGTGCTCCAACGGGGAACGCATTGCCCGCCTGGCCGAAACCGGGGTGGACGAGGTCATCATCCTGCCCTTCACCCGCGCCTTCGCCGCGTTGGAACCGCGGGAGTTCCTGGAGCAGGTGTTCCAGAGCATGCCCGCGGTGCTTCACGTGGGCTGTGACTTCCGCTTTGGCAGGAAGGCCCGGGGCACGGTGGCCGACCTGACGGACTGGGCCCATGCCCTGGACGCCCGGGTGTGCTCTCATTCCCTGGTGAAGGAGGACGGGGTCCCCATCACGGCGACCCGCATTCGCGACTTGCTCTGCGCGGGACGTATCGAACAGGCCAATCAGCTTCTGACCAGGCCATATTCCTTCACGGGCATGGTGGAGCCGGGAAGGCGGCAGGGACGGAACATGGGATTTCGCACTGCCAACCTGACGGTTCCCGCCAGCCTGCAGTCCATCGGGGAAGGGGTGTACGGCGCCTATGCCCTGGTGGGGGAGGAGCGTTACAAGGCCGCCGTTTCCGTGGGCGTGGCTCCTACGTTCGAGGATGCCACCGCCACCTGCGAGGTCCACATCCTGGACTTCGACCAGGACCTGTACAGCCAGCCGCTCACGGTGGAGTTCGTTCGCTGGCTTCGCCCCATGAAGAAGTTCGACTCCACGGAGGAGCTCATCGCCACGGTCATGGGGAACATCCAGTGGTGTCGGGAAAATCTGTAGCGGGCGCAGGGGGCAGGGCCGCAGGGAGCGAAAGGGGTGAGAACCGTTCGCACAACGACACCCCCTGTTGTGCGAACGAAATGGCAAGCGCGAATCGTTCGTACAACGCAGGTTCTGAGCCGTTTCGCCCCAAAAACCCCTGTTGTGCGAACGATTTGACCCACACGAATCGTTCGCACAATGCAGGCTGCTCGTTGTACGAACGAAAATCAGGGTGATAATCGTTCGCACAATGGAGCAACACCGCTGTACGAACGATTCGGCTAACCGCAAAGCGTTCGTACAAAGCGCTTCCTTCACCTTTCAGGGGCGGTAAAGATGTGGTTTTCGATACAGCCGGGAGCGGGAGGCCCCCTCTAGAGCCCCCGCTTCCAATTCGCGCGTTGTTTCCACGGCCCTAACTCTCCCACTGCCAATTCGCACGTTGTTACCACTGCAAAAGTCGATCTGCTGACAAATCCGACGGCGTTACCACTTTTTCGCCCGCCGCATGGCAAATCTGACGGTATTACCACTGAGCAGGGGCCCGGGACGCCCCCAGGTGCCCCACTCTGTACCATCCATGGGACAGCGTGCCCCGCTTCGGGCGAAAGAGGGGCTGGTCGGCGTGGTAATAACGTCGGAATTGGCAGCGCCGCCATCGGAGGATCGGCAAACAACACCTGAGTTGGCAGCAGCGGTCGAAGGCCAAGCCAGCCGCGTGGCAATACCGCCTGAATTGGCGGTGACGAGCGAACGGGAGCAGCTTTTTCTTCGCACGTGGGAATCTTAGGGGGGTCGCGGGGAATCGCGCAGGACTACTCCAGGCTCCGTTGGAAGCCCAGGTCCTCCTTTCGATCGCCGAACAGATTGCCGAACTGTACGATGCGCATGTTCGCCAGGGTCTGGGACAGCTCCCACTCGGGATGCTCCCAGGTGTCGTCGAACCAGTGCCAGGTTCCTTCCTTGTCCAGGGTGCCGTCAAGGTTTACGCAGGGCATGGTCTGGTAGGTGCTTGCCAGGAAGCGCTGGTAAGGAGTGAGCTCCATGCCCGTGGACTGGGCAAGGGCCACACCCAGGTAGTTCAGGCTCATGTTGGCCTGGGTCTTGCCACCGGTCAGGGCGGGGTCCCCGGCAAAGCCATGCTGGGTGGCGGCAATGGAAGCCTTGGCCGTGGAGGTGGTGGCCATGGCTGGCGTGGACGCGGAGGTGTTCTTCTTGTTGGTCCAGATCAGGTAGGGGGTGGTGTACTTCTTCTGCGCCTGGTTCGCCTGCTGGCTGCCGGTCACGTCTTCGTCGAAGTGCAGCAGGTCCCCGATGAGGTTGGGCCCGTGGTCGCCGAAGAAGCACAGGGTCACCGGGCGGTCCAGATCCCGAAGCTGGTCAACGAACCAGCCCAGGTCCCGATCGGCAACCTGCAGGATGCTCAGGTACTCGTTCAGGGAGTCGTTCTCCTGGCCGTTCACGGTGGCGTGCACCAGCAGATCTTCGGGAACCAGACCCGATCCATAGCCGCTGTGGTTCTGATAGGTCACGTCGAACAGGAACTGGGGAGTGGTGGGGTCCTGCTCCAGGATCTCCAGGATCTTTTCGTAGGTAGCCTTGTCGGTGGTCTTCCCGCGCAGCTCGTCTGCCCCTTCGAACTGACTTCCGTCCACGAACTCGTCGAAGCCGAACTGCTGGTAGACCACGTCGCGGCGCCAGTTAGACGCCGGGCAGGGATGCATGGCGGTGGTCTTGTAGCCCTGGGACTTGAACCAACGGGCCAGGTTTTCGGTCTTGTCCATGCTGTAGACCATGTACGGATACACCCCGCCGCCAAGGTTTCCGCAGCTCATGCCTGTAAGGAACTCGAACTCGCTGTTGCAGGTGCCTCCCGCGTAGGCGGAAACGTAGGTGTAGCCGGAAAGCAGGGACTCCTGGGCGATCTCGTAGTAATTAGCGGGATAGGCGCACTCCTGGCCGGCCAGTTCGTCCCACAGGGTCAGGTCAGTGAAGGTTTCGTCCATGATGCACAGCACCACGGGCGCCGACGAGTCTTGGGAGGTGGCGGCGTCAGACGTAGGTTGGGAGGTGGAGCCGGAGGCGGAGTCAGCGGAGTCGGAGGCTGTTTCCTGCTCCTGCTCAACTCCCAGAAGCTGGCGAACCGCCTGGTCAGAGTATCCTTCCGGCGCGCTCACGTTCAGCTCCTGGGCCCGCTGCATGAAGCACAGCAGGGTTCCCTGGGCCTTGTAGGAATCGGCAACGTACCACACGTCCACCTTGCAGCCGGTGCCGTCCTTGATGTTGTAGTTCAGCACCTGATGGGCGCACATCCCGCCAAAGACCAGCGCCAGGGCCAGGTTGCAGACCGCCAGCTTGCGGCTCAGCTTGACCTTGGGGACCACCAGGACCAGGAAGGCCATGAGGGCAAGGAAGACCGCCGCAGAAACGATGACCGTCCAGTCCGGGGTGTAGTCGTACCCCCCGCTGACCTGGGCGGCGGTGCCTATCGCGAGCACGTCGGAGGGCAGTACCGGCGCCTCCTTGAACAGAGTCACGTAGTGGTTGGCCAGGCCGATGATCTGGCACAGGGCCAGAAACACCGCGTAGGACAGGCGGGACTGCTGCCCAAGGAAGTACACGACCAGCAGAAACCCCAGGTAGATCTGGTAGTTGCATAGCAAGTAGCTGGGAGGTATGGAAAACAGGAAGCCGGGATTGAAGGCGAACTCTGCCAGGAACATGCCGGCGGCTGCCATTGCCAGGCAGAGCACGGCACGGAAGAGCAGGGTGGCGCGGGGGTTGTCCTCCACGCGATTACGGAGTTTGGAAAGCATCGTAAGTCTTTCGTTGCACGGATTCGGTCATTCGTTGGTTTTTCGCACAGGTGCAGATTCTACCCGAACCTGGGGTGCGCAGGTGCATGTTTATAATGTAGGGACCTAACATCCATGGATTTGCCATCGTCTGCGAAAGGACCCCCATGCCTTCCTCCATCGACCTGAGCCGCCTGCCTCGCACCGTTGCCCTTGAGCGACAGCAGGGACGCTCCGTGCTCCGCTACGTTGACCAGCGCTTCCTTCCCGGGGAGCTGCGAGAGGTGGTGACCGCGGATTGGCGGGAGGTGGTGGACGCCATCAAGGTGCTGGGGGTGCGCGGAGCGCCGGCCATTGGCGTGGCAGGAGCCGCAGCCTGCGCCCTGTGGGCGGCGGACCCTACGACCAGCATGGAGAACTTCGCCCAGGAGCTCGAGGTCATTGCAAGCGCCCGGCCCACGGCGGTGAACCTGCGCTGGGCAGTGGAGCGGGTGGTTGCCGCGGCGGAGGCCGCAGGTGCGGTGGAGGCGGCCCGTCAGGGAGACCGGGAGGTGCTCGCCCAGGCCCTGTTCGACCAAACCCAGCGTATTGCCCGGGAGGACGAAGCAGCCAACCGGGCCATGGGCGCATTCGGCGCCGAGCTTCTTTCCCCGGGAACCCGCTTGCTCACCCACTGCAATGCCGGCAGCCTTGCCACCTCGTTCTTCGGCACGGCCTTGGGGGTGGTCTACGCTGCGGCTCAGCAGGGCAAGATCGCCCGGGTCTATGCGGACGAAACCCGTCCCCTTGGTCAGGGTGCTCGCCTGACTTCTTGGGAGCTGGCCCAGGCCGGCGTTCCCGTGACGCTGATCTGCGACAACATGGCGGCAAGTCTGATGGCTGCCGGCAAGGTGGATGCGGTGGTGGTGGGCGCGGACCGCATCACCCGCAACGGGGATGTGGCCAACAAGATCGGCACCTACGGCGTGGCGGTGCTGGCCCGGCACCATGGGATTCCCTTCTACGTAGCGGCTCCTTCCTCCACGGTGGATCTGAGCCTGAAGGAAGGCTCCCAGATTCCCATCGAGCAGCGCGGCGCCGACGAGGTCCTTCCCCAACCCATTCCCGGGGTCCAGGTGTGGAACCCGGCCTTCGACGTGACCCCGGCGGAGCTGGTCACGGCCATCATCACCGAAAGGGGGGTGTTCGCCCCTGCCGACCTGGCCCAGGCCATGGGTTACATAACCGGGGAAGCGGGCGTATAATGCCCATCTATGGCTTTTACTAATCGAACGCATATCTCGCAGGCCTTCAAGGCTGCCGTGCCCATTATGCTGGGCTACGTGGCCATCGGGCTGCCCTGCGGCATCTTGTGCTCGTCTATCGGTCTTGACGGCGTTCAGGTGCTGCTGCTTTCCTACTTGTTCTATTCGGGAGCGGGTCAGTTCATGCTGCCCAACATGTTCCTGGCAGGTGCGCCGCTGGCCTCTATCATCGCCAGCATCTCCTTCGTGAACACCCGGCAGATGCTCTATGCGGCCTCCTTTGCCCCGTACTGCAGCAAAGCCTCCAAGGTGCTTTCCTTCTTCTTTGCTGCTACGGTTACCGACGAAAGCTTTGGCGTGAGCATCAAGGAGTTCGAGGCAGGCCGCTGGTCGCCGGATCGGGCGCTCATGGTGAACCTGTTCTCCCAAAGCTCCTGGGCGTGGTCCAACTTCGCGGGAGTGCTCATAGGCAACGCGGTGGGGGTGCCGCTGGCCATTGCCTCCTTTGCCATGACGTCCATCTTCATCTGCCTTATGGTCACCCAGCGCATGAGCGCGGAAAACGTGGTCGCCATGGTCTTCGCTGCTGCGGGGGTGTTCCTGTGCAAGCTGTCGGGTCTTGGCGGACCGGCTATCCTGATCGGTGCGGTGGCAGGCGTGGTGGTTGCCCTGGTGTTCTCTCGGCTGGTTCCGGGGAAGGGCGCTTCGGCGCGGTCTGCCGCCGGTCCTGGCCCGGAAGCGGATCAGGGTGAGGATCGCCCTGCTGCTGCTGCGGGGGAGGCGGTTTCGTCCTCTTCGTCCTGCGCGGCCTTGCCTGGGGCCGCTCGACCGCGGGAGGCTGATGGGGTATGACCATGACCTGGCCTGAATTCTGGATCGTGCTTGCTTGCTGCGGTCTGACCATCCTGATCTGCCGCGTTGTCCCCCTGTTCGTGCTGAAGGGGCGCTCTCTGCCCGACGGGGTGCAGCATGCTCTGGGACTGATTCCCCCTGCGGCCTTTGCCGCCCTGGTGGCGAACGACCTGCTGACCCCGGGGATGTTCGATGCCGGGCTGTGGCCTGCAGGAGCGCCGTTGGTCGCCGCCCTGTTCGTGGTGGTGGTGGCGCGGATCAGCAAGTCGCTGCTCTGGAGCGCGGTGGCGGGCGTGGTTGCCTACGCGTTCCTGCTTGCGCTATAATTCATTTCCCTGCGGGGAAAAGCTCTTTTTTCCCTTGCTTATGTATGCGGGGGGTTGTATACTAACTAATCGCGTCCAAAGCAAAAATACGAGTAAGTATGAACATATAAGAAGGAACTGACATGGATATCATTCGCGCTATTGAGCAGCAGCAGATCAAGCAGGACATCCCTGAGTTCGCCGTTGGCGATACCGTGGCTGTCCACTATCGCATCACCGAGGGCAACAAGGAGCGCATCCAGGTGTTCAAGGGTGACGTTATCCGTCGTCATGGCGAGTCCTCTCGCGAAACCTTCACCGTTCGCAAGATCAGCTCCGGCATCGGCGTTGAGCGTACCTTCCCGGTTCACTCCCCGAAGATCGACAAGATCGAGGTGACCCGCAGGGGCGATGTCCGTCGTGCTAAGCTGTACTACCTGCGCAAGAAGGTTGGCAAGGCCGCAAAGATCAAGGAAAAGTCCTTCCGCTAAGCCAAGGCATTTTGAACTGCAAAGCCGTCCCGTCCGGGGCGGCTTTTTTTGTGGCGGGATCTTGTCGGTTTGGGCGCCGAGAACGTGGCCCTGCATCTCCGTGGGCTCGCACGTGTCAATTTGGTGGTCGAAAGTGCGGACTTGGTCCTCTGAGGAGGTCGTTCGGGTCAGTTTGGGTGCCGAGAGTATAATCTCGGCGCCTGAATTGACACCGCCCCATGTTTTCGGCGGTCAAATTGGCGGCGACCCCCTGATTTCCAGGGCGCGAGCCCGCTTTCGACGCCCGAATTGGCACGGGGCGGGAGAGCCTGGGCCGTGCGGGCGGTCTGGCGCTGGCCAAAGTCGTTCGCGCATCGAGGGTTGTGCAGTACGCGAATGATTTTCGTCCAACTATTCGTTCGCGTATCGAGGGCGGGGCAATACGCGAACGACTTTCGCCCGGATTCTTGGCCGGACGGGGAAGAGAGGCCCGCATTGGCGGTCATCATCGGTCGAGCTGCAGCTCCCCTTCGTCCGAAAACTCGGGGTTCTGCACGATTCCCGATCCCAGGGCGGAAAATGCGGCGTTTCCGGGCATGAAACCGCGGTTCTGTACGATTCCGCGGAGCGCCGCAGCCCCTTTTCCAGGACCGCAGCGCCTTTCGCCCGTTCCGCACATCAGCACGTCGGAGAATCTCCAGGTCAGGGACTTGCCTGCATTTCGCCGTAAGGACGGGGGAGCAGGTATCTATCCTGTCCTGAGGAGCATCGTCGTACAGAACCCTGGTTTGGCCCCCGAAACGAACGAAAAAACTGCCCTGGCTAAACCACGGACCCGCAGTTCACGCTGGCCAAACGCCAGGTGCGCCGAAGGTCGGGTAGGCCGAAGGCGTGCCGACGAAACCGCATCCCGCAGCCCGCCCCTGCCTGCCGTGGGACTATAATCCTGGAAGCAACACACGGCGGCATGGTTGCCGCATTTCAGGGAAGGCGCGCGTCATGGGGCAGACCGTTTTTGAAATCAAGCAGATGCTGGCTACGGCGGACGCCGATCAGCTGGCCGCTTTGGAACGCTCTCTCATGGCCGATACCCGCAAGGGAGTGAAAAGCGCCCTTGCCGCGGCGCGCAAGCGCATTCAGGCGGAAGCTGCCGAAGGCCAGCGTCTTCAGGGAATGTACGACTATCAGCGCGCATTGGCGAAGGAGCGGGGCGGCTCGGTGGTGCTGGGCTTGGACGAGGTAGGGCGTGGTCCCCTTGCGGGTCCGCTGGCCATCGGCGGCGTGGTGTTGCCCGACCAGCCCCTCATCCCGGGGCTGAACGACTCCAAGAAGGTGGCGCCGAAGGACCGGGAGCTCATTGCAGCCCAGGTCAAGGAGCAGGCTTTGGCCTGGACCGTCCAGTACGTGGAGCCGGATCAGATCGATGCGCGGGGCATGACGGCTTGTCTGGTCGCCGCCTTTCGCCGTGCCATCGAGGCCGTTGAGGCCCAGGGTGTAAAGGTGGACGTGGTGCTGCTGGACGGAAATCCCCTCCATCTTGACCCGCGCGAGGTGAACGTGGTGAAGGGCGATGGCTCCTGCGCGTCCATCGCCGCCGCGTCCATCGTTGCTAAGGTGGAGCGCGATGCCCTCATGTGCCGTCTTTCCCAGGAGTACCCCCAGTACGGTTTCGACGGGAACAAGGGGTATGGTTCCGCGGCGCACATGGAGGCCATCCGCACCTTCGGGCTTTCCCCGGTGCATCGTCGTTCCTTCTGCACCTCGTTGGTTCAGCCCACCCTGTTCTAGTCCCTGCCGGGCAAAAGCGACCTCCTGGCCGCCTGCCGTCAATCTCTAGGCGTTTTTCTGCGTTCTCGTTCTGCGCGAGCTGCGGCTTCGTGCTGCGTCGTTGTCCGATTCGTGGGAATTGGTGGGACTCATCGGGATTTCGTTGGGAGTCAAAGGGGAAGACGGCGGGAAGCGCGTGGGCAAAAAGGGCGAAGGAAGCGGGAACGTGCCGTCGATTATTGGGAATCTATGAGCTGCCGACCCCGAATCCGCCCAAGCCCACCCATGGAGGCACGCAATAATCGTCGAAGACAGGCCCCATAGGATAACCCCACGGTAAAAATCTTCTGGCTTCAGCCAGGGAAAGGGGAATCCTATGAGCAACCAGTTTTCAGGGGAGGAGGCTGGCTTCTACAGCCAGCAGCCATCGGAGAGGGTCTACGCTGCGTCCCAGGAAGAGTCCCGCTACTGCTTCGGCCAGTCCGTCTCCTCCTTCGACGGGGCCGGGGAGGCGCGGGTCCCTGCTGATTCTAAGCCTCCCGCTGACCCGCAGTGTCCCGTCGACCCGCGGCCTCCTGCCGGCGTGCAGGATCCCGTTGACCCGCAGGGTCCCGCTGGTCCCCAGGCGGGCTCCCAGCCGCAGGACTTCGACCCCGATCTTTGCCCGGAAGATCGTGAAGCCTTCAGCCATAACAAGGAGCTGGGAAAACGGGGCGAAGAAGCCGCTACCCGCTATCTGGAGCGAAGGGGGTACAACATCCTGGCCCGCAACTGGACCTGTGAGCACGGCGAGGCAGACATCATCGCCCAGGACGAAAGCGCCCTGGTCTTCGTGGAGGTGAAGACCCGCGCCAACTGCGATTACGGTATGCCGGAGGAGGCGGTGACCCCGGAAAAGCGCAATCGTTACGAGCGCATCGCCTGCGCTTTCCTGCGGGAGTATCCGGGATCGGACATACCCATTCGCTTCGACGTGATCGGTCTGCTGGTGGTGGACCAAAACCGCGCCCTCATAAAGCACCACATCAACGCCTTCGGCATCGGGTAGGGGGACCTTATGGGAACGCGCAGGTACGGGTCCTTCAGGGTGTGGAGCGCCACCTTGCGGGGCGTGGAGGCGGTTCCGGTCCAGGTGGAGGTGGTGATCAGCGCCGGCATGCCCTCCTTCTGCATAGTGGGGATGCCGGATGCCGCCATCCAGGAGGCAAGGGAGCGGATCCGGGCGGCGTTGCGTGCCTGCGGCTTCGACATGCCCCGGGAAAAGACCGTGGTGAACCTGGCACCAGGATCGTTGCGAAAGACGGGGTCTGGCTTCGACCTGCCCATTGCCGTAGCCCTGCTGGCAGCTACCGCCCAGATCAATCCCGCCCATGTGCTGGACCGCCTGCTGGTGGGAGAGCTTTCCCTGGCGGGGGAGGTGCGCACGGTTCCGGGGCTTCTGGCCTATGCCCTGTGCGCCCGCGCCCATGGCCTGGGGTTCGTGTGCGCTCCGCCTGTCACCGAGCTTCCCTCCCTTTCCGGCCTGGAGCAGCTGCGGGTGCAGGGGCTGGGGGACTTTCGCAGGGACGAGCTTGATCCAAGCGCTCCTGGCAATCATCGGTGGTGCGCAGATCAGCCTGATTTTCGCGAAATCGCCGGTCACGAAGGGGCCAAGCGCGCCCTTCAGATTGCTGCCGCCGGCGGCCATGGCGTGCTCATGATCGGTCCCCCGGGTTCGGGAAAGACCATGCTGGCCGAGCGCCTGCCCTCCATTCTGCCGCCCCTTTCCGAACGGGAGATGATAGAGTCAGCCGTCATCCATTCGGTGGCAGGGGAAAGCATCGCCCCCATCATGGCTGGTCGGCGTCCCTTCCGGCAGCCCCATCATTCCACCTCTGCCGCGGGGCTGGTGGGAGGGGGGAACCCCCTGCGCCCCGGGGAAGCCACTTTGGCCCACAACGGCGTGCTCTTCCTTGACGAGCTGGCCGAGTTCAAGCCCTCGGTACTGCAGTGCATTCGCCAGCCCTTGGAGTCGGGGGTCATAAGCATTGCCCGGGCCGACGGCAAGGTCAGCTTTCCCGCCCGGTTTTCGCTGGTGGGGGCGGCAAACCCCTGTCCCTGCGGCTTCAGCGGCGATCCCGACCGCACCTGCAGGTGCACGGACAAGCAGGTGGTCACCTACCAGAACCGCATGGGCGGGCCGCTGCTGGACCGCATGGACATGCGCATCGACGTGCGCCGCATCCCCTCCGAGCAGGTGCTCAGCGCTGGCCAGGGAGTGAGCTCCGAAGAGCTCAGGGCCGGAGTGGAGCAGGCGCGGGCCTTTGCCGCGGAACGCCGTCGAAGCCAGATGCGAAGGCGGGACCAGGCGGAGGGAGGGGTTGAAGGGACGGGCGGCAGCGGGCGAAACGCCCCGCAGCAGATCATCGAGTCCTGCTGCCTCACCTCCACCGCCCGGCAGCTGCTGGAGCAGGCGGCTAAGGCCTACGCCATGAGCGGGCGCGGCATGGTGCGCACCTTGAGCGTGGCCCGCACCATCGCCGACCTGGATGGCCGTGCCCGGGTGGAGGAGGCGGACATTGCCGAAGCGCTGTCCCTTCGGCTTCAAGACGTGGATGCAAGGTGAAGGAGGTCCGCATGGACGTAGATGAGCTGGGAAAGGGCCCAGCCCTGGGCTTGGGGATGGAGCCCCAGGGGAGCGTGATGGAAAAGGAGCCGGCGCGAAGAAGCCATAAGCAGCGGGGCTTCACCCGCTATGGAGGTCCGAAGCTGCGGGGGCTGCGCCACGTGCTGGAGCTGGGCAGCCCAGACTATCCGCCCCAGCTGGCCCAGATTCCCCGCCCTCCCAAGAACCTGTACGTAATCGGGAGCCTGGAGGCGCTGCAGCCGGGCCTGGCGGTGGTGGGCGCGCGGAAGGCCACGCCCTACGGGCTAGGGTGCGCACACCGCTTCGCGGCATTGGCGGCGCGCAAGGGCATTCCCATCGTGTCCGGCGGTGCGCGGGGCTGCGATGCCCAGGCTCATCGTGCCGCCCTGGAGGAAGGGGCTCCCACGGTGGCGTTTCTGGGTGGCGGCTGCGACGAGCTGTATCCGCCTGAGCACTACGCGCTGTTCCAGCAGATCGTGGACGGGGGAGGAGCGGTGGTGTCGGAGCAGGAATGGGACTTCCCGGCGCTGCCCTGGACCTTCAGGGAAAGAAACCGGCTTATCGCGGGCCTTGCCCGGGCCACGCTGATCGTGGAGGCGGGCTTGCCGTCGGGGACCTTCTCCACCGCAGACGAGGCCGCCCAGGCGTCCCGAGAGGTACTGGCGGTGCCCGGGTCCATCTGGTCCGCAGCATCCCGAGGGACCAACTTCCTGATCAGCGAAGGAGCCCAGGCGGTGTTCGACGACCAGTCCTTCGAGCGCACCCTGCTTACCTTGTACGGTGCCCTGGCCGACCCCGGCGGGTCAGACCAGGGGCCCATGCCGGAGGAAGATCCGCTGACGGCGGCGCTGCTGGCGGCTCCCTGCCACAGGGATCAGCTGATCTCCGTTGCTCAGGGAATGGGGCTCAGCTTGCGTCAGGCCCATTCCCAGGTGGCTCTGAGGCTGGCTGAGCTGGAGTCCTCTGGGCGAATTGCCCGGTATCCTGACGGGCGCTACGGCCCCGCGGGCCGCTGATTTGCTAAGCTATGCCTATGATGAAGAACGTGAAGATAATCGGAGCAGGGCTTGCGGGCAGCGAAGCCGCGCTCCAGCTTGCCCGCAGGGGCATTCGGGTCACTCTGGTGGAGATGCGTCCCCAGGTGCCCACGGCTGTCCACAAGACCGACGCCTGCGCGGAGCTGGTCTGCTCCAACTCCCTGAAGTCCACCAAGCCGGAAAGCGCCGCGGGCATGCTCAAGGCCGAGCTTGCCGCGCTGGGCTCCTTCCTGTACCAGGTCGCCCTGGAAACCCAGGTGGCCGCGGGAGGTGCCCTGGCGGTGGATCGCGATCTGTTCGGCCAGGGGGTAACCCGCCTGGTCCAGGAGCAGGACCTGATTACCTTGGAGCGGCGGGAAGCCGTTTCCGCGGAGGAAGAGGCCCGGGGCTTTGATGCGCTGCTCCTGGCTACCGGCCCTCTGACCAGCGATGCCTTGGCGGAAAGCCTTCGCCAGCTCACGGGGGCGGACCACCTGGCCTTCTACGATGCCGCGGCGCCCATCGTCATGGCGGATTCCCTGGACATGGAGCGCCTGTTCCGCCAGAGCCGCTATGAGGAGGGTGCCGGGGATTACCTGAACGCCCCCTTCTCCAAGGACGAGTACGAGGCGTTCATCGAGGAGCTTCTTTCGGCTGAGCGGGTGATCGCCAAGGACTTCGAGACCAAGGACCTGTTCCAGGCATGCCAGCCCATCGAGGAGATAGCCCGGTCGGGCAAGGATGCGCCCCGCTTCGGCCCCCTCAAGCCCGTGGGCCTGACCGATCCCCGAACGGGGCATCGTCCCTGGGCTGCCCTGCAGCTGCGCGCGGAAGACGCCCACGGCGGCTGCTACAACCTGGTGGGCTTCCAGACCAACCTGACCTTTCCTGAGCAGCGCCGGGTGTTCCGCATGATCCCCGGTCTGGAAAACGCCGAATTCGCCCGCTACGGGGTCATGCACCGCAATACCTTCATCGAGGCTCCCAAGCTGCTGGATCCCACCTTGCGCCTGCAGGGCGCGGATGCGCTGTGTTCGGCCCCGGTGTTCGTGGCGGGTCAGCTTTCCGGCACGGAGGGCTACGTGGAGGCCATACGCTCCGGCTTGCATGCAGCCTTGGGGATCGCGGCTCTGCTACAGGGCAAGGAGCCCGTTCCGGTACCCGTGGACATGGCCTTCGGCGCCTTGCTGGACTATGCCACCAACCCCGCGACCGTGGGCTACCAGCCCTCTCACGTGAACTTCGGGATCATGCGCCCCTTTGAGCAGCGCATTCGCAACAAGCGCGATCGCTACGCGGCCTATGCCGCCCGGGGAGGTCAGGCCCTTCAAGGCTACGTGGATCGTCTGCGCCAGGAAGGCCTTCTGGAGGAGGCCTAGGCGTGGAGGAGCTGGATCGGGACTTTGCCCGGGGAATAGATGCCTACTGCAGCTGGCTCACCTACGAGCGGAACTACTCCGCCCATACGGTTCGGGCTGCTCGATCAGACCTTGAGTCCTTCGGGCGGTGGGCAGGGCGAAAGGGACTCGACCCCTTCCGTCTTACGCTGCGGCAGGTTCGCGGGTTCCTGGCGGAGCTGGACCGGGCCCAGTACGCCCGCTCAACCATCAACCGCCGCCTGAGCACCCTGCGGCGCTTCTTCGGCTATGCCCAGACCTTCGGGCTGTGCGAGGCCAACCCTGTGGCGGCGCTGCAGGGGCCCAAGCAGCCGCGAACGCTGCCTGCGGTTCTGCGCAGGGCGGATATGGAGAAGCTGCTGGCGGTGCATGCCGCCGTGGGCCCGGATGGAAAGCCGCGGGAGCAGACCCCTGCCGACCTGCGGGACCAGGCCCTTCTGGAGCTGCTCTACGCCAGCGGCCTGCGGGTTTCCGAGGCGGCGGGCCTTGACGTCAAGGACGTGGACCTTTCCCAGGGTCAGGCCCGGGTCATGGGCAAGGGGAGCAAGGAGCGCATCGTGCCCCTGCACGCCACGGCGGTAGCTGCCATCGCCGAATACCTGGAGCGTGGTCGTCCCGTTTTGGCGGTGAAGCCGGGTGAAAGCAGGCTGTTCCTTTCGTCCCGGGGGAATCCTCTGACTGCTGACGCCATACGCCGCATGTTCAAGGAGTCCCTTCGGGCAGCGGAATTGGACGAAAGCCTTTCGCCCCATGCGGTGCGCCATACCTTTGCCACCGATGTTCTGGACGGGGGAGCCGACCTGCGCTCCGTCCAGGAGATGCTCGGCCATGCTAGCCTCTCCACCACCCAGATCTACACCCACCTGACCCCTTCGCGGCTTCTGGACGCTCACGCTCAAGCGCACCCTCGGGCCTAGCTTTTGCGTGGGCGCAGATTTCTGCGCCCAAATCCACTCAATCATAGTAGAATAAATGTTCGTATTTTGAGCGGAAGGCATGGTGCACATGGGACAGAACGAAATCGTGATCAAGGGTGCGCGGGAGCACAACCTGAAAGACGTTGACCTGCGGATTCCCCGCGATCAGCTGGTGGTGATCACGGGCCTTTCCGGTTCGGGCAAGTCCAGCCTGGCCTTTGACACCATGTATGCCGAAGGTCAGAGGCGCTACGTGGAGAGCCTTTCCAGCTATGCCCGCATGTTCCTGGGGCAGATGAACAAGCCGGACCTGGACAGCATCGACGGACTGTCCCCGGCGGTTTCCATCGACCAGAAGACCACCAGCAAGAATCCTCGCTCCACGGTGGGCACCACCACGGAGATCTACGATTATCTGCGCCTCCTGTTCGCCCGGGTGGGCGTTCCCCACTGCCCCGAGTGCGGTCGGGAGATCAGGTCCTCCACCACCGACCAGGTGGCGGACCAGATCCTTGCCCTGGGGGCCGAGGACGGCAAGACCAAGGCCATGATCATGGCTCCGGTGGTCGCGGGCCGCAAGGGAGAGTTCACCAGCCTGTTCGCCGACCTGATGAAGGAAGGCTTCAGTCGCGTGCGGGTGGACGGGCAGATGGTCCGCCTGGAGGGCGATCAGATGAAGCTTGACAAGAAGATCAAGCACTTCATCGACGTGGTGGTGGACCGCGTGGTGCTGAGGGAAAGCGCCCTGACCCGCATCGCCGAGGCGGTAGAGACCGCAACCGCCCTGGCAGATGGGCGGGTGCTGGTGCAGGTCCTGGGTGCGGACGGCAAGCCTCTGGGGGAGGCCCGGTCCTCTTCCGGTGCCACCGGCGGCCTGGCGGAGGGGGAGCACCTGTTCTCCCTGGCCCTGGCATGTCCCGAGCACGGTCACTCCATCGACGAGCTGCAGCCCCGGGACTTCTCCTTCAACGCTCCCTACGGCGCCTGTCCCGATTGCGCGGGCATTGGCGTGAAGGATCAGATCGACCCGGCCCTGATCGTGCCTGACCCTTCCCTTTCCGTGGCGGAGGGGGCTATCGCGCCCTTCAAGACCGGAAACTACTATCCCCAGGTCCTGCGCGCGGTGCTTCATCATCTGGGACAGAGCGAGGACACGCCGTGGGAAGACCTGCCCAAGAAGGTCAGGGATGCCGTGATGCACGGCATAAAGAACCAGAAGGTGCGGGTGGACTACGTCACGGTTGATGGCAGGGAAACCTACTGGAACATCGACTGGGAAGGCATCGTTGAGGCGGTGAGCACCCGTTATCGGGAGGCGCAGTCCGATCGCCAGCGGGAAAAGCTGGGCGCGTTCTTCGCCACCGTTCCCTGCACCAGCTGCAACGGCCAGCGCCTGAAGCCGGAGATCCTTGCGGTCACCGTGGGAGGCCTGTCCATCCATCAGGTCTGCAACCTTTCCGCGGCCCAGTCCCTGGAGTTCTTCGAAGGGCTGGAGTTTTCCGGTGCCGCGGCCCAGATCGCAAACCCCATTGTGAAGGAGATCGCGGCGCGCCTGCGGTTCCTGGTTGACGTGGGCCTGGACTACCTGACCCTGGAGCGGGCCACGGCTACCTTGTCTGGCGGCGAAGCCCAGCGCATTCGCCTGGCAACTCAGATCGGCGCGGGCCTGATGGGCGTGCTCTACATCCTGGACGAGCCCTCCATCGGCCTGCATCAGCGGGATAACGAGCGGCTGATCGCCACGTTGGAGCGCCTGCGGGACATGGGCAACACGGTGGTGGTGGTGGAGCACGACGAGGACACCATCCGCGCGGCGGACTTCGTGGTGGACATGGGCCCGGGTGCGGGTGAGCGAGGAGGCCAGGTGGTGGCCGCGGGCACGCCCCAGCAGGTCATGGCCACCGAGGGGTCTCTGACTGCAGACTACCTTTCCGGCCGTCGATGCATTCCCGTGCCTCAAGAGCGCCGCCGTCCCGGCAAGGGCTCCGTGGTTATGACCGGCGCCTGCGAGAACAACCTGAAGGACGTGACCCTGGAGGTGCCCCTGGGCACCCTGACGGTGATCACGGGGGTATCGGGCTCGGGCAAGTCCAGTCTGATCACCGACACCCTGGCGCCTGCCCTGGCCAACCGTCTGAACCATGCTCGAAAGCGCACGGGCGCCTACGGGAAGATCACGGGCCTGGAGGGCCTGGAAAAGGTGATCAACATAGACCAGAGCCCCATCGGCCGCACTCCTCGGTCGAACCCTGCCACCTATATTGGGCTTTGGGACGACATCCGCGCCCTGTTCGCCTCTACCACCGAGTCCAAGGTGAGGGGATACGCTCCCGGGCGCTTCAGCTTCAACGTTTCCGGAGGTCGCTGCGAGGCCTGCAAGGGCGATGGCCAGATCAAGATCGAGATGCACTTCCTCCCTGACGTGTACGTGCCCTGCGAAGTCTGCAACGGAGACCGGTACAACCGGGAGACCCTGCAGGTGACCTACAGGGGGAAGAACATTTCCCAGGTCCTGAACATGACGGTGGAGGACGCCCTGGAGTTCTTTGCCAACATTCCCGGAATCAAGCGCAAGCTCCAGACCCTGTACGACGTGGGTCTGGGCTACATCCGCCTGGGGCAGCCCGCTACTACCTTGTCCGGCGGCGAAGCCCAGCGGGTGAAGCTTGCCAGCGAGCTGCAGCGTCTGAGCAAGGGCAAGACCTTCTACATTCTGGACGAGCCCACCACGGGACTGCACTTCGAGGACGTGCGTCAGCTCATGGTGGTGCTGCAGCGTCTGGTGGACGCGGGGAACACCGTTTTGGTGATCGAGCACAACCTGGACGTGATCAAGTGCGCGGACCACATCGTGGACCTGGGTCCTGAAGGGGGCGAAAGGGGTGGCATGGTGGTGGCAAGCGGCACGCCGGAAGAGGTGGCTCGCTGCAAGGAAAGCCATACCGGGCGGTTCATCGCCCGCATGCTCTAGGGGCAGGCCGTGGATAAGGAAAAAAACACGGCCGTCCAGGCGCGCTACCCCCACATGGTCAGGGGAATACTTCTGGCCCTTGCGGGTGGTACGTGCTGGGGCTTTTCCGCGACCTGTGCGGAGCTGCTCACCGGGGCAGCGGGGTTTGCCCTGCCGGTGAACTGGCTGATCTCCATCCGCCTGGTCATCGCATCGGCCATTCTTCTGGGAATCTGCCTGAGCACGTCTGCCAACAGGCGCAACCTGGCGGGGGCGCTGCGGAGTCGAAGGACCATGGCGGTGCTGGTTGCCTACGCCATCCTGGGCATGCTGCTGACCCAGGTAAGTTACCTGACCACCATCAGCTACACCAATGCGGGAACCGGCACCTTGCTGGAGTACCTGGGAGCTGCGCTGGTGATGCTGGTCTGCTGCATCCAGGCACGGCGCCTGCCGCGTTTCAGGGAAATCCTGGGCCTGGTGCTGGCGCTGGTGGCGGTGTACTTGGTGGCCACCAAGGGACAGCCGGGCGTGCTGGCCATTCCCCTGGTGGGCTTGATCTGGGGTCTGATCTCCGCCCTTTCCCAGATGTTCTACACCGTGCTGCCTGAGGGGCCGACCCAGAGGTGGGGAAGCGTGGTGGTGAACACCTTGGGCATGGTCATTGCGGCGGTAGGCGGCATCGTGGTCCTGCAGCCCTGGCACTACCAGGTGGAGCTGACCTGGGACATGGCCTTTCCCATGGTCTGTCTGATTGTGGTGGGCACGGTGGTGGCGTTCCTTCTGTTCCTGCAAGGCGTTGCGGAAGCCGGCGCCATGCGCGCCGGCTTGGTGGCAAGCGTGGAGCCCATTTCCGCCATGGCGTTTTCCGCTCTGTGGCTGGGAACCCCAGTCACCCCTGCCGACCTTGCGGGACTGGTGCTGATCATCATTATGTTGTTCTTGGTCGCTCAGAAAGACCAGGCGGACCAATAGAACCTTGGCGTATATAATGCGCCTATGACAATCAGCAGAGAAAAAAAGGCGCTCGTGGTCCTGGCGGCCATGCTTTTGCTCATCACCTCTTTCGTGATGGCGTACGTCTTTGTGGGCCATTCCCTGAATGCCGCCGTCACCACCATCGATGAAGCCGTGGGATCCCTGGAGGGCTATACCGTCCTGCTCTTCGAAGGAACCCAAAGCCCTGCCGTGCTCCAGCCCGATGATTCCGACGAAGAAGGGGTCATGGGCTCTTCCCTGCGCCGGGAGGAGCTGGAGACCATCCTGAACGCGGAAGAGGCCCCCTCATCCGCTCAGGTCCAGGAGGCAGGTCAGAAGAAGGGACAGGATTCCCAGGAGCCTTCCTTCGCAGGATTGGAGGAAGGCGACCTTTCAGGTGTGTATCGCGAAAACCAGGACGACCTTGAGGCGGGCCTGACCCCCCTGGAGTCCCTGGAGAAGAGCTACCAGGCAAAGGGGGCTTCGACCCTGCGCCTTGACCTGGCTCATGCCCAGAAGTACCGGGACGGTATGATCTTGCGGGTAGGATCCAAGCGCATCGGCGTCATGAGCGCCACCAAGGAAAAGACCACCAGCCGGTCTCTGAAGCGCCTGGTCAGGTATTTCCACAAGCACGGGGTCAAGTGCATCGTCTGCATCAGTAACAGCAAGAAGCTGCTAAAGGACGTGGTGGGAATCACCATCGCCGTCCTGACGTACCCTGCCGCCTCTCCCGCCACCAGCGTTTCGGGCCTTCGGGGCACCTCATACGTGCTTCCCCCGGTGCGGGGGGCGGCGGGAGCTGCCATCATCGGTCCCGGCTACGTGGTGTCCGTGCGCACCCAGCTTCCCTTCCAGCAGGAGGACGAAGAGGATGGCAGGTAGCCCAGGGCCCTGCCGCTTCTCTTCTGTGGGTCCGGGCCGGGACTTTGCCCTGCTCCTGCTGCCTGCTCGGGCTTCGTCCGCTCCGTGGGTCGTTGCAGGGCCAAGTGCCTCCCCGCAGCCTCCTGCTTCTTTGCCGAGCCTCCCGAAGATTCCCAGAATGAAAAAAAGGGCTCCGGATTGCTCCGGAGCCCCTGGGTGATTTCGCGTCAAGCTGCTAGCGAGCAGCTTTCGTGCTAATCGGTTCTAGCACACGCCCTGAGCCAGCATGGCGTCGGCAACCTTCACGAAGCCGGCGATGTTGGCGCCCATGACGAAGTCGCCCTCGCAGCCGTACTGCTTGGCAGCGTCGTCGCAGGCATGGTAGATGTTGACCATGATGCCTTCCAGCTTGCTGTCCACTTCCTCGAAGCTCCAGGACAGATGCTCGGCGTTCTGGCTCATCTCCAGGCCGGAAACCGCTACGCCGCCCGCGTTGGCAGCCTTGCCGGGGAAGAAGACCACGCCGTTGTCCTGCAGGTACTTAGTGGCATCCAGGGTGGTGGGCATGTTGGCGCCTTCGCCCACGATCTTGCAGCCATTGGCGACCAGGGCCTGTGCGTCCTCCAGCAGCAGGGTGTTCTCACGGGCGCAGGGAAGGGCGATGTCACAGGGGAGCTGCCACACGGCACGACCCTCGCCTGCGGTGTAGGTGCCGCGGCCGACGATTTCGGGGTACATTGCCAGGGAAACGCCCTTGTCGTTGCCGGAGCGCTTCTTGTTGTAGATTTCCTCCAGAGCTGCCACGCTCACGCCCTCGTCATCGCGGATCCAGCCCTTGGTGTCGGAAACGGCGATCACGGTGCCGCCCAGCTGCTCGACCTTCTGCACAGCGTAGATGGCAACGTTGCCGGAGCCGTGGACCACGACCTTCTTGCCCTCCATGGTGTCACCGGTGCACTTCAGGTGCTCGTTGACCATGTAGACCAGGCCGTAGCCAGTGGCCTCGGTGCGAGCCAGGGAGCCGCCGAAGGAAAGGCCCTTGCCGGTCAGAACGCCGGTCCACTCGTTGCGCAGGCGCTTGTACTGGCCGAACATGTAGGCAACCTCGCGGCCGCCCACGCCCAGGTCGCCGGCGGGGACGTCGGTGTTGGGGCCGATGTGGCGGAACAGCTCGGTCATGAAGGACTGGCAGAAGCGCATGATCTCGTTGTTGGACTTGCCCTTGGGGTCGAAGTCGGAGCCGCCCTTGCCGCCGCCCATGGGCAGGGTGGTCAGGGAGTTCTTCAGGATCTGCTCAAAGCCCAGGAACTTCAGCATGCCCAGGTTGACGGTGGGGTTGAAGCGCAGGCCGCCCTTGTAGGGGCCGATGGCGGAGTTGTACTCAACGCGGAAGCCGCGGTTGACCTGAGCCTTGCCCTGGTCGTCGATCCAGGGAACGCGGAACATGATAACCCGCTCAGGCTCCACGAAGCGCTCCAGGATCTGGTTTTCCTCATACTCGGGATGGGCGTCCAGAACAGGCTGAAGGGTGTTCAGAACCTCCGTTGCTGCCTGCAGGAACAGGGTCTGCTCCGGGTCCTTGGCCTTGAGCTCCTCAAGGACGCGCTCTGCGTAAGTCATTGGTAACCTCCTGTGAAAGACTGTAGCTCGCATAGGTTTACATACCTTATTGCGTCTGGGGAAATTATAGGAGGGCGTGTTTCGACTGCATTTCCAAGAAACCACTTTTAACAGCGGGGAAACAAAGCGCGAATCTGCGACAACGTTCGATGGGTGGGTTTTCCGCTCAGCGCGGGTTTTGCCCCGCTGGTCCAGGGACAAAAAATGGCCCCGACCTCGCGTCCGGGCCGGGGCGTGATGCCGAAGGGAAATCCTGCGGGAGGAGCGAAAGGCGCGCGGGCCGCTATTCCCGAGGCAGTCCCGGAGGCGGGGTGATCAGAAACTCCTGCTCCAGCAGAGCGGGCAGCTCGTCAAAGCCCACGGTGCGCTTTTCCGTGATCCCTCCCGATCTACGGGCGAACTGGTGTTCCCGCAGAGAAACGTTGCCGTCTTCCGTGCGGCGGTTCAGCAGCAAGGTGGTGCGAAACACCGACTCCGGGTGGGTTTCCGTATACCAGGAAAGGGGCAGGAAGTCACTGGGCAGGCAGGGCTCGTCGCGGAACAGGCACACCTCCACGAAGTCGTCCTGGGAGCCGGCCCGCCGGTAGGAAATGCACCACCATCCGGCGCTACGCCGGGTCACAAGAAACTCCTGTCCGGCGCTTTCCGTCACGGAGCCGTCAAAGACGGGCAGGGAACAGGCCGCCATGGGGCCGCCGAAGCCCACATCGGCATAGCGCAGGCCGTCCGCCGTGGAAACCAGGATGCCGTAGTGGTTCAGGGGAGACTCCGGACCGGTGGCCATGCGCACGATGCGGCCGATCACCGGCACGGCGTTGAACCCGCAGGAAAGGAGCAGCGCCCGGAACAGGGCGTTTAGCTCAAAGCAGTAGCCGCCGCGGTTGCCCTGAAGGATCTTGCGCTCCAGGGAGGCGATGCTCAGGTCGATGGGCGCCAGGGAAAAGCGGGAGTCCAGATCCTCGAAGCTGATGGTGCGCTGATGGGCCAAGATCAGCTTGTCGAGCAGGGCAATGTCGGCGGCATCTCCCTTTCCGGCGCGGGCGGGCTCAAGGCCCAGGCGCTTCCAGTAGGCCTGCGGGTCAGCAAGGGGAGTGCTCAGCTCTTCGAACATGGGAGGCTCCTAGGGTGAAACAGGTGATCAGGAAAAAAAGATTAGGGAATCACCGTATTCTACAGCAGCACGTCCTCCAGCGGGCGCTTGGGCACGTAGTGGACCTGCTCTTCGTCACGGTAGTACTTCAAGCTGCCGTCAGGCCGAGGCTCTGCCAGCCGCACGTCCTCCTTGGGCTTTCCCAGGGCCAGCACCAGGTCCGGGGAAAGGGGGCTGTCCTCTCCCGCCACTCCGCAGATGCGCGCCACCGACTCCTTCTTGAAGGAGCCGATCATGCATCCGCCGAAGCCCGCTTCCGTGGCAGCCAGCATGATGGTCTGGGCGGCAATGCCTTCGTCCCATGCGGTGAAGCGCTCTCCCAGGCACACGTTCTGATCCCGAAGGACCACGATGTAGGCGCTGGGCCGCTCACCTTCCTGTGGTCCGTCCCAGTCCGGCAGGGCGCCTGCCCAAGCCAGGCAGGGAAACAGCTCCGCGCAGTCTTGGGGACGGTGGAAGATGCGGTAGCGTAGCGGCTGTGCGTTGGCGCTGGAGGCAGTTATGCGGGCGGTGTCCACCCAATCGGTCAGCAGCGCCGGGTCTATGGGCTGGTCCTGGTAAAATCGGCGGTAGCTGCGGCACATATGGGCGATGTCCTTGATCATGGGACCTCCTGCAATGCTTTCGGGGGCGTGGCGTTCTTCGTGGGCTATTATACGTGGGTGCAGGTTCAGGAAAAGGAAGGGGAAGGAAATTGGCATCGTCGTCACGGCAGAGCGCCCAGTGCGTGGACGATCGGTCCTCCGGGGCGCACCGTGCTGGGGATGCGTCTTCCGGCAACGGTGACCTGCGCCGCGGTACCCTGGCGGGAGCCCTGTGCTATGTGGTGTGGGGTCTGCTTCCCCTGTACTGGAAGCTTCTGGACGAAGTCAACCCCTTCGAGATTACCTGCCATCGCATCATCTGGTGCTTTGCCGTCATGGTGCTGGTCTGCGTCCTGCTTCGCCAGGATTTTGCGAGCTTGCTGCGCCAGAAGCGTACCTGGCGCTACCTGGGGCCCGCCGCCCTGCTCATCACCTTCAACTGGACCCTGTACATCTATGCGGTGAGCATCGACTGCATCGTGGAAACGGCCCTGGGCTACTACATCAACCCGCTGGTCTCCATTCTGCTGGGGGTGGTGGCCTTCCGGGAGCGGCTTACGCCGCTGCAGATCGTGGCAACCGTCCTGTGCACCGGGGGCATTCTGTTCTTCACCGCAAGCTACGGGCAGTTCCCCTGGATTTCCCTTCTTCTTGCCGTGACCTTCGGCGCCTACGGCGCGGTGAAGAAGGCGGCAGGGTATCCGGCAACCCAGGCCCTGGCGGTGGAAAGCTCCATGCTGGTGATTCCCGCCGCCTTGACGGCATTGGTCTTGGCGGGTGTTACCGGAGGCCATGGCTTCCTGGGCAATGTCCAGACCGCTCACGGATGGACCATCACCGTGCTGCTGGTGATCGCCGGCCCCATGACGGCGCTGCCCCTGGTCCTGTTCGGCAAGGCCGCCACCAGCATTCCCCTTACCCTACTGGGCTTTCTGCAGTACATCAGCCCCACCATCGCCCTGCTCATAGGCGTGTTCGTGAACGGAGAACCCTTCACCTTGGCCCACGCGATGTGCTTCGGCTGCATCTGGACGGGCCTGGCCCTGGTAGGCTATGAGTCCGTGGCCAAGAGCAGGTCGAAGTGAGCTTGAACGAAGGGCAAAAGCGCGCTTCGCTGCCAAAGGAGGACGAAGTCTCTGACATCGGAAACGTGTCTGCACGCCGAAGAAGCGCCATCTTCGCCAACCTGATCACCACTTGCGTGGCTTTGGCCATGATGTCCACCGCCATGAACACCACCCTGGCTCCCCTGGTGGGGGACCTGGGCGTGAGCGTGGCCCTGGGGCAGTGGGTGACCAGCGGCTATGCCCTTGCCTTGGCAGTGGTCATGCCCCTGACGGCATACCTGGTGACCCGTTTTTCGTCCCGCTCCCTGTATCTTTTCGCGGTGGGGTCGTATGCCCTGGCCAGCCTGTGCTGCGCCGCTGCCCCCAGCTTTGCCCTGCTCATGGCGGGCCGGGTGGCGCAGGCGTGCATGAACGGGGTCATCGCCAACCTGACCCAGGTGAGCATTCTGAGCCTGTTCGGTCCCGGGTCCCGGGGAAAGGCCATGGGATGGTTCGGCCTTTCCCAGGGAGCCGCGGTGGTGGCGGGCCCGGTGCTGGGAGGATTCCTGGCCGATGCCTTCGGTTGGCGGGCGGTGTTCTTCGGCGTGGCTCTGATCTGCGCCGCGAGCTTTTCCGCGGCGCAGCTGACCCTGGTCAACCTGCTTCCCGTCAGGAACCGGCCCTTTGACGTCGTCAGCTTCATCCTGAGCGTCTTGGCCTTTGGCGGGCTGTCCCTGGGCCTGGGTTCGGTGGTTTCCTCAGGGCTTTCCCCCTTGGTCTTGGGGGCGTTGCTGGTAGGAGCAGGGGGAACGGGGTTGTTCGCGGCCAGGCAGCTGGCATCAGCGGAGCCGTTCCTGGACGTTCGCCTTCTGGGGATGCCGGTATTTTCCCTGGCAACGGGCTGCAGCGCGGCCCTGTACGCCTGCTCGATGGCCTCTTCGGCGGTGCTTCCCCTGCAGGTCCAGATGGGCCTGGGGCAGTCCGCGGCCTGGGCGGGACTGGTGGTCCTGCCAGGTGCGGTGGTCCTGGCCTTGGTGAACCCCCTTTCCGGGTCGGCTTTCGACCGCTTCGGCATCCGTCCGTTGTGCCTTGGAGGAGGCCTGTGCGTCCTTGCGGCAAACCTTGCAACGTGTATTCCAGGGGTGCAGGGGTCCCTGATGTTGCTTACCGCGGTGAACATGGTGCGCTGCTTGGGCTTTGGGCTGCTGCAAATGCCCTTGGTCACCTGGGCGAACTCATGCCTGGGCCAAGCAGAGCTACCTCATGCGTCGGCCCTGCTCACTGCCTTGCGCAACGTTGCCGGAGCGGTGGGGGTGGCCGTAGGCGCGTCTTTGTTCCAGCTGGCGGGGGGCAGCGCGGCCTTTGCCGTGATGGCAGGGCTTTCCCTTTTGCTCTTCCTGCCCGTTGCGGTGCGCTCGGCGAAGGCCGGATAGCGGGGCGCCGGGCCCTGGCGGCACGGGTGCCACTGGGAAAAGCCCTCGCCCATCGCGCCGTTCGATTACGCGCTTTCTTTTGCGTGCCCCGCGTCCCTAGCGATGGGAAAGAAGCTCCACCAGCTCTTCCTCGATCAGCTGCAGGAAGCTGGTGAACCGGGAAAAGAGCAGCACCATTTCCTCGGATTTCTGGGCGGCCTCCATCAGGTCAAGGATGGCGGCCATCTTCACCCCGGCATAGCGGTCGCAGGGGCATCAGGGCACCATTCTACTCCAGAGGGGCGCCCTGGGGGATTTCCCTTGAGGTGCATCGGATTTGCGCTGCCTGTGAACCTGGCGTTGGGAATCCCGTTGTTTTGTGGGTTTCATCAGGTATTATAGGTTACTAATACCAGATACAGCTGATTTCGGATTGCCAGTACAGGCTGCTTTGTCGGGACTTGGAGAGCTTAGGAGCGCGTATGCCTTCTGAACCGCAAAAGCTCAGGTTGCTTCATCTGTGCATGATTTTTGTCAAGGAAACCGATGGCGACCATGGTCTGACCATGCCGCAGATTATCGAGCGGTTGCTGGAGCTGGGCGTGACGGCGGAGCGCAAGGCTATCTACCGCGATATCGCCGTGCTCCAGGACTTCGGCATGAAGGTGGAAAAGCTCCCCACGTCTCCGGTGCAATACGCCCTGGTGGAGCGGTGCGTGTCCGTTACGGACTGCTCCCTTATGATCGACGCTCTTCAGGGGTGCCCCTACCTGACCAAGCGCAAGTCCCAGGACCTGGTACGGATCGTGAAGAAGCTGGTGAGCAAGGAGCAGGCCAAGAGGCTTGACAAGCGGGTGCATCTCCAGCAACGCGTTCACACCCAGTTCAGTTCCGTCTTCAGCAACGTGGACGTGATTCAGCGGGCCCTTTCGGAAAGGCGCAAGGTGGAGTTTCGCCTGTACACCTACGGGCTGGACAAGGAGCCCCAGGTTACCTCGGGCACAGCGCCTCTGGTGGTGACCCCGGTGGAGCTGGTCTACTCCGACAGCCTGTACCACCTGATCGGATACAACCATGTGTGCCAGGATTTCGCCGTCTACCGCGTGGACCGCATGCAGCAGGTTCGGGTGAGCAAGCAGGTGGCCGATAGGAACGACTCCATCGCCCTGTTCGACATAGAGGAGTACACCTCCCGGGTGTTCGGTATGTTCAGCGGTGAGCCCGTCTATGCCACCTTGCGGGCAAAGCCCCAGCTTATGGGCGAAATCATCGACCGCTTCGGAACAGACGTGCGCTTGCGGATCCTGCCTGGAGACACCATCCACGTCTACGAGAGGGTGGTGCAGACCCCCAAGTTCTACGGCTGGATCGCCCAGTTCGGTAATCAGATCGAAATCGAGGGACCTCCGCCCCTGCGGAAGGGCTATGCCGACTTCATCCGGCAGATCAGCCAGGTCTACCATGAAGACGATGGGACCTACCGCCCGTTCGGGGGGGGGGGAATCTTTCTGAGTGATAATCCCGCAGAGGAACTAGGGTTACAGCTAGGGCTCCAGCAGGGGAGTGACCTTTCCCTGGGCTAGGACCGTCACCTGCTGGGTGGCTCGGGAAATGGCCGTGTACAGGCGGTTGCGGGAAAGGCGATCGGACCCGTAGAAGCTTTCCTGGGCGTCGGTGACTATGACCTGGTCGAACTCCAGCCCCTTGGCCAGGGCAACGTCCAGGAGCACCACGCCCTTGGAAGGCAGCGGGGTTCCCTTGCCCAACTGCAGCACCTGGCGGTACGGCTCCCCGCCGTCTTCCCGCGCCGTCGTCCGGGCGCCCAGCAGCTCTGCCAGCTGGCGGGCGCGATCGGCGGTGGGGGCGATGACGGCGCACAGGCCGCCTTCTTCGCCCTTTTCCTGCACCGCTGAGGCGACCATGCCCTGCAGGGCCTCTTGGTAGGCGCTGGCATCGGGGAAGGAGCGAATCTGAGGCTCGGTTCCAGGACGCTGCACCGATGAGGTGCGTATGCGGTCATCCGGGTCCATGAGGCTGGTGAACAAGGCGGTGATCTCCGGGGTGGATCGGTAGCTGGTCAGCAGCTCGCATTCGCATACCTGCCCCCGGCTTTCCTGGAAGATGCTCCTGATCTGGGGGAAGGTTGCGGTCTGGGGCCTGATAGCCTGGTTTTGGTCGCCCAGGAGCAGGAAATGGGCGTTGTTGAAGTAGCGGGCAAGAACCATGAGCTGGGGCTCCGCGTAGTCCTGGACTTCGTCCACCATCACGTAGCGGGCAAAGCGGTTTGTGCCTCCTGCCAGGGCCAGCTTCAGGTACAGCCACTCCGCTGCGTTCAGGGTTTCCTGGCCCAGCATGCGCATGCCGATGCGGTCGATGCGCAGCCAGGCGCCGTCCTCGATGGCCTGGGCTACGGGGGCGTAGCGGTCTTGGAGCCAGGTGCGGGTGTAGGAGGCCAGCTCCTCGTCGGACTGGGGAACGATCAGGTGGCCGAAGACCCTGACCATCTCCTCCTCGGGCAGGGCGGAAACGGTGTCCTGGGTGTCCTCGTCCTTTGTCAGACGGGTGATGCGCTGCTCCAGCTTTTCGAGCAGGTCCTCTGCCGCCAGGCTCGAGCGGTGCAGGCCCGCGGGAAGTCGCTTGTAGCGGTTGTAGGCGCTGCGAGCCTGGGCGGCGGTGATCACCCGCTCGTCCTCCACGCGGATGTCCTGGAAGTCCCGCTGGTCCAGCTCCAGGGTGGGCAGCAGTTCGTCAATACGGCGCAGCGTTTCGGCGCTTGCGCGCTTTCCCAGGCCGCGGTCCTGAAGTCCCAGACTGCTCATGAGGTCGTCCCAGGTCAGCACCTGGGGGTTTCTTTCGCCCATGTCAGGCAGGACGTGGTCGATGTACTGGCGAAACACCGGGTTGGGGGTGATCAGGTACACGTCGTCGGGGCTCAGGTTCTCTCGGTTGCGGTAGAACAGGTAGGCTATGCGCTGCAGCAGAACGCTGGTCTTTCCCGACCCGGCTATTCCGTTGACCAGCAGTACGGGAACATCCTGGTGGCGGATGACCTGGTTCTGCTCCTTCTGGATGGTGGCGGTGATGTCCTGCAGTTGGTCGCTGCGGCGGCGGCTCAGGGATGTCAGCAGCAGCGGGTCCTCGATTGCCACCGTGGTGTCGAAGTAGCCGTTCAGGGTGCTGCCGGCAAGGTCGAACTGGCGGCGCAGCTTCAGGTTGCAGTGGATGGTGCGCCCGTTGGCTTCGTAGGAGGTCTTGCCGTTTGCCTGGTTGTAGTAGACCTCCGCCACGGGGCTGCGCCAGTCCACGATGAAGTGCTTGCAGTTCTGGTCGGTCATGCCGGTTGCGCCCAGGTAGATTTCCCGGGCCGGGGCGCCGGGCTTGAACTCCAGGCACAGCTTGGCAAAGTAGGGCTTGCTCATGAGCAGCTTTGCCTTGGCCATGCGCTCCGCGTCCAGATCGTTGGCAAGGTTGTACTCGTCCATGATCTTGTGCATGGCCTCGAACTCCACGTAGGTTTCCAGGTTCACCCCGGTTCCCAGGTCCATGGAAAGGGCATCCAGCATGTTTTCCCGGTCTTCCAGGGCGGTGGCCATGCGCTGGTCCACCTTCTGCCGCGTTTCCTGGAAGATTTCCTCCAGCTTGGCGTAGGTGGCGCTCAAGTGCTCCTGCTCCGCTTCGAAGACGGGGTCCTGGGGGGTTTCGATGGCCATGCCTGCTCCTTGTTGTGCTCGCGTTGCCCTGCAGCGGGGTGCGGGGCCGTACCCTGGAGCAGCTCTGGGCGAAAGGGGTCGCCGGTGCCGCGAACAGGGCGGGTCGGTTTTCCAATCTAACAATACTAGCAGGACGGTGGGGTAAAAGGTACGCGTAGTTGCGGTTTTGCGTTCGGCGTTGGGACTGGCGCGTGGC